>NZ_JWJD01000002.1:300000-475000 GCF_000820505.1 Geoalkalibacter ferrihydriticus DSM 17813
CCGTGGAGTGTGCGCAAGTCGAAAAACATACTGCCGTTGAGAATGTTCTCCGGCGTTGCGCTACCCATCCAGCGATCCAGAACCTTTGTCCATGATTGGAGGCTGCGCCGCCAGGCCTCGTTTTTGGCCATGATGCCACCTGGGCAGGGCGGCACCCCGATAGAGATGAGGTTATCAATCAAAATCTGGCTGAACTTTTCAAGGCGCGCAATATCCGCCGGCGGCAAATCGTCGGCATAAACGATGGCATTGTCCTGATCGGTCGTCAGAGTCTGCTCACCCCGCCCTTCGCTGCCCAACACCAGGAAGGCAAAACGATCCGTCAGATCTGGAAAGCTCTGCTCCCGGGTCAGTGCGATGAGCCGGATCAGAAGGCGATCATTGAGATGGGCGATGGTTCGCACCAGGTCGCGCGTCGCAACCCCGGTGCCCAGCAGATGCACCACCAACTCCTGCACCTGGCGATGAAGCTTTTTAAGCTCATCCACATCCTGCGCGTGTTCAATGTCGCGCATGACCTGTTGTGGCGATCGGCTTTGCAGCCTGAGAATATCAGAATTGGTGATAATGCCCGTGAGCTTTCCAGTGCGATCGACGACCCCGACACGGTGGATGTTGTGGTGGGTCATTCGGTAAAGCGCCTCGAATAGAAAGTCCTCCTCCCTCACCACAATGAGCGGGGCATTCATGATGGAGTGCACAATCAACGATTGAGGATCCAGGCCGCGCGCAATGACTTTGTTGCGCAAATCGCGATCGGTCAGAATGCCGATGGGAGCACTCCCGTCGCACACCACGACGCTGGAAATGTTTTTCTCCCGCATGATCTCCGCGGCCTCCACGAGTCGCTGATCGGGAGAGCAGGTCACCACATTTCTTTGGCAGAAATCCTTGACCGGCAGAAAGAAAACATTTTCAGCAGGCATCGAGACATTCTCCAAGCAAAAAAGCGATTGTAACTGTTGAGCACGCACCGCAGGGTCGGCGGCACTGATGAACGGTGCAGCTGAATAGTTACAGGCGATTTACAGAAACCGACATTCTTGAGTTTATTGGTAATTCTAAAGAGGTCAAGAAAAAAGCCCCTGCCGAAAAGCATTCGGCAGGGGCGCTGCGGTGCAGAAAATCTACAGAACTATTCGATCAGGCGGATTTCGCGTAGCCTTCCAACTCATCGAACTGAAGATACTGGTAGATCTGATCGGATTTAGGCAGAACTTTTTCCTTATAAACAGCCAGATATTCGGCCGGGGTCGGAATCTTGCCCATGTTGGTGATGACCGCGCCAAGCTCGGCGGAGCCCAGATAGACCTTGGCACCGTTGCCGATGCGATCGTCGAAGTTACGCGTCGAGGTCGAGAACATATTCACCCCGTCGGGTACGCGTGCCTGGTTGCCCATGCACAGCGAGCACCCGGCGATTTCCATACGTGCGCCGATGGCGCTGTAAATCGCAAAGTAGGCTTCTTCCTTGAGCTTTTCCTGATCCATTCGGGTCGGCGGACACAGCCAGGTACGCACCTCGGGGTTGAATTTCTGACCCCGCCAGATTTCTCCGGCGGCACGGAAGTGCCCGATATTGGTCATGCACGAGCCGAGAAATACGTCATGAATCGGGGTGCCGGCAACCTCTGAGAGCAGCTTGACGTCGTCCGGGTCGTTGGGGCAGGCAAGGATCGGCTCGGTGATTTCGGCCAGGTCAATCTCGATAACCTCGGTGTATTCGGCATTTTTATCGGCTCTGAGCAGCTTGGGGGCCTTCAGCCACTCGTTGACGGCGTCAATGCGCTTGCGCAGGGTTTCGGGATCCCGATAGCCCTCTTCAATCATCTTCTCCATGAGGGCCACGTTGGAGCGCAGGTAAGTCGCCACCGAATCCTCGGAGAGCTGAATGCAGCCGGCGGCAGCGGAGCGCTCGGCAGCGGCATCCGTCAACTCGAAAGCCTGCTCGACGGACAGCTCGGGCAGTCCTTCCATTTCGAGAATACGGCCGTTGAAGATGTTCTTTTTGTTTTTCTTGGGTACCGTGAGCAGCCCCTGCTTGATGGCCCAGTAGGGAATGGCGTTGACCACGTCGCGCAGAGTGATGCCTTCATTGAGCTTGCCTTTGAAGCGCACCAGCACCGATTCGGGCATATCCAGGGGCATAAAGCCCATGGCACCGGCAAAGGCGACCAGGCCCGACCCGGCGGGAAAGGAAATGCCGATGGGAAAGCGGGTATGGGAATCGCCCCCGGTCCCGACGGTGTCGGGCACCAGCAGACGATTGAGCCAACTGTGGATGACACCATCGCCGGGACGCAGGGCCACGCCTGCGCGCTCAGCGATAAAATCGGGCAGCGTCTTGTGCATCTTGACGTCGGCCGGCTTGGGGTAAGCCGCCGTATGACAGAAAGACTGCATGAACATGGGCGACTGGAATCTGAGACAAGCCAGTTCCTTGAGTTCATCGGCGGTCATGGGACCGGTGGTGTCCTGGGAACCAACCGTCGTCATTGTCGGCTCACAGGCGGTGCCGGGCAGCACTCCGGGCAATCCGCAGGCCTTGCCGACCATCTTTTGCGCCAGGGAATATCCCTGATCGGCTTTCGGCGTCGGATTGATCGGTTTGGCAAAGACTTCACTTTCCCCCATGCCCAGGGCCTGACGTGCCTTGTTGGTCAGAGCGCGTCCGATGATCAGAGGAATGCGGCCACCGGCGCGGTACTCGTCAGCGAGAGTATTGGGCTTGATCTGAAAGGTCGTAATCACTTCGCCCTTCTCGTCTGTAACCTCACCTTTTTGGGTGTTGATGGTGATGACATCTCCGGTGTTCATCCTGGAGACGTCCATCATCAGCGGCAGCGCACCGGAATCTTCCGCGGTGTTGAAGAAAATCGGCGCGATAACCTCGCCAATAATAATGCCGCCGGTCTTCTTGTTCGGCACGCAGGGGATTTCTTTCCCGATGTGCCATAAAACGCTATTACAGGCCGACTTGCGGGAGGAGCCGGTTCCAACCACATCGCCAATGAAAGCCACCTGATGCCCTTCCTCGCGGAACTTGGCGATGGTTTCAATCCCTCCGGGGAAGCGGCTTTTACCCATGGCGAGTGCATGCAGCGGAATGTCGGGACGACTCCAGGCATCGCCGGCCGGAGAAAAATCATCGGTGTTGATTTCACCGTCAACCTTGAACACTTTGACTTTGATGGTTTCGGGAACTCCCGGCTTTTTGGCGAACCATTCAGCGTTCGCCCAGGACTCGACGACTTTTTTGGCGGCCGCATTACTTTTGCTCATGGCTGCGACATCGTCAAAGGCGTCATAGACCAGCGTAATGCCGGAGAGAGCTTTGGCGGCCTCGTCGGCCAACGCTGAATCCTTGAGAGCATCGACCAGAGGCTGAACGTTGTAGCCGCCCATCATGGTGCCGAGAATTTGCACCGCTTCAACTTTGGAGATCAGGGGCGAGGATGCTTTACCCTTGAGGATCTTGTCGAGAAACTCAGCCTTGACCTCTGCGGCGGGGTCAACACCGGGAGAAATACGGTTTTTAAACAGATCGAGCAGGAAATCGTCCTTGCCGGCAGGGGGATTTTCCAGCAATCCGCAAAGCTCGGCCGTTTGTTCAGGACTCAGGGGCAGAGCCGGAATACCTTGGGCGTTTCTTTCCGCTTCGTGTTTCAGATAAGCATCGATCATTGCTTTCCTCCTAGGAAAATTGACATCAGCTGAAGCCTGGTCGGTCTGCCCAGGTGTGTCGAAGGGCATCCCGTCAAGCTCCGGGCAGTCCCTGTTAAAGATGCAAATTGCACGAGGAAAGGAATCAGCCCGGTGCCGGAGTGGTGCATACTGTATACGATTGAACAGGGTTTTGTCAACGACTCAAACCCGCTCCATATCTGGCAAAGATATCTTTCCACGGGACGGCGGGAAAGCAACTAAACGAATCCGGCGCCGACGCCAATCCCCGAGAGCGAGAACAGCCCAATCTGACACATTCTGTCGCACCCATCGTCAAAGATATAAATGTAGCTGTCCAGCCTGCACCGCAGGACGCGGCACGCGTCGACGTTGCCACTGATTGATTGCGGTCATGTCAACTCAAATCCGGAGGAAGTCGCGCATGTTTGAATTAACAATGCTCTTGAGTTTTGTCGCCGCCGGATTTTCTCATTGTTTTCCGATCCAGCGCACAGCGCGCGGCAAAAAAGAGGCCCGACAGGAGAGCGTACGCCTGTCGGGCCGGAAAAAACATCAACATTTTAGCCGAAATCAGTTAATCAGCGCCTTAACCTTCTCAAAACCAAGGCTGTAAGCCTTTTTATTCAGCTCGATGAAAGCTTCGGGGACACGAGAGAGAACAGCCTTCTCCCCGGCTTCGCGCGACACGACGTCAGTCAGTGCGATCATCGCGCCGAGAGCGACGACGTTAGCGACGATTTCACGACCGATGTCCTCTTTGGCGGTGCGCATAATCGGCATTCTGACGATTTTAAAGTCGCCCTTGGGCTCATTGCGAACAAAATCCGAATCGATCAGCAGCAGGCCTCCAGGCTTGATCCCGTTGGCATACTTATCAGCAGCTTCCTGCGTCATAGCCAGACAGGCGTCAACCACGGTCGCTTTCGGGTAATCGATTGGTCCGTCGGAAACAATAACCTCGGATTTGGAGGCGCCACCACGAGCTTCAGGACCATAGCTCTGTGACTGAGTGGCATGCTTGCCTTCGATGATGCTGGCGGCTTCCGCGAGAATGATACCGGCGGTGATCAGACCCTGTCCACCGGCACCGGAAAACCGAATTTCATAACGTTGTGCCATGGTTTCAATTCTCCTTAAGGGATGATCAGGACGCCGCACCTTGCGCGCGCTCGATAACCTTCTGGTACATTTCGCAATATTCCGGTTTATCCTCTTTGTAGAGAACACCGGTGAGGGTCTTGCCCTCAAGCTGCTCGGCGGTCATTTTGGCGGCGGCCTGAACCGGAACCGCAATGTCCTTGAGCCGCTTCATCATGTCCACAACCGAACGGAACTTGTTGCGGCGCCCGTAAGTGGTGGGGCAGTCGTCAAGAACCTCAATGACGGCCATGCCTTTGTGCTTGATGCCTTCGACAATCAGCTTGTCGATTTGCGTAGCGTGAAAAGCGGTGGTCCGAGCGACAAAGGTCGCACCGGAGCCGATGGCAAGCTTGCTGATGTCAAAGATGGGATCCGGGTTGCCGTAAGGCGTGGTCGAGGCCTTATGGCCAGTGGGCGTACAGGGCGAGAACTGCCCGCCCGTCATGCCGTAGATGTAATTGTTCATGATGACATAGGTCATGTCGATGTTGCGCCGGCAGGCATGGATGAAGTGGTTGCCGCCGATAGCGGTGCCGTCGCCGTCGCCGCCGACGCACAGGACGTTCATCTCCGGCTTGGCCATCTTGACGCCGGTGGCAAAAGCAGCCGCGCGACCATGAGCCGTATGCAGAGTACAGGCGTCGAGGTAGCCGGGCAGACGGCTTGCGCAACCGATGCCGGAGACCACGGCGGTATTCTTACGGTCGAGGTTGCAGGTGTCCATGGCCCGGATCAGGCCCTTCATGACAATGCCGTGACCGCAACCGGGACACCAAATGTGGGGCAGTTTCCCGGGGCGGATCGATTTTTCGTAATCGTAAGCCATTTAAAGAACCTCCTTGACCTTATCCATGATCTGGCCGGGATTGATGGGTTCGCCATCGACGCGGAACTCGCCGACCACCGTGCAGGCCCCTTTGGCCACGCGCTCAACTTCATAAATCATTTGCCCGAGATTCATCTCGGCCACGACGATCGCTTTGGCTTGCTGCGCCAGAGCGGCGGTGCGCTTTTCCGGGAAGGGCCAAAGAGTGAGCGGACGGAACAGACCAGCCTTGATTCCAGCTTCGCGCAATTCGTTTACCGCATATCGCGCGGAGCGTGAAGTGGAACCATATGCCCAAATAACCACTTCAGCATCTTCGGTCAGGTATTCTTCGTTCAGCTCGATATCATCGACGGCATCCATGACCTTGTCGATCTGACGGCGTTCCTCTGCGTCAACCAGTTCGGCCTTGGTCGTGGGGAAACCGTCAGCAGCCTTGTTCAGGCCGGTGACATGGAATTTATAGCCGGAACCGAAGGACGCCAGGGGAGGAACGGCGCCCTTGGTGGCATCATAGGGTTTGTATTCCTCGGGTGAAACGCTCGGTACTTCACGGTTGATAACTTCAAGTTCGCCCGGTTCGGGAAACTCGACGCGCTCACGCATGTGCCCGACGATTTCATCGTAAAGAACCTGCACCGGCATGCGGTATTTTTCGGCCAGATTGAAGGCTCGCACAGTTTCTGTATAAATTTCCTGGCAGGACGCGGGAACCAGGGCAATTGCAGCGTGATCGCCATGTGTGCCCCAGCGTGCCTGCATCACATCCGATTGACCGGGACCGGTCGGCATGCCGGTGGAGGGGCCACCACGCATGACATTGATAATGACACAAGGCGTTTCGGCAATGCAGGCATAACCGATCAGCTCCTGCTTGAGGGAGACACCGGGCCCGGACGTCGCCGTCAAAGCCTTGGCGCCCGTCAGAGCGGCACCGATCACCGACGCCATGGCGGCGATTTCATCTTCCATCTGAATAAATTTACCACCGACTTTGGGAAGTTCGTTGGCCAGAACTTCGGCAACTTCCGTCGAGGGCGTGATGGGGTAACCACCGAAGAAATTGCACCCGGCATAAAGCGCACCGTGGGCGCAGGCTTCGTTCCCCTGCAAAAGAGCAACTTTTTTAGCCACGTTATCCGTCCTCCTGTTACGATTTAGGCAACCTTATGAACCTTGATGGCGAAATCCGGACAGCGTAATTCGCACTGCATGCAGGCAATACAAGCCTCCGGTCTGACATCCTTCACGACAAAAAGATCCATTTCAAGGACCTGAGTCGGGCAGAACTCAACACAGATACTGCATCCCTTGCAGTACCTTTCAATAATCTCCAGGGTTCCCTTCGCGCTGCTCATTACCGTTTATCTCCTTTTTTGTGATCCCCGCCACGGAGCGGTTTACGAAAACGGCGGAATGCTACCACAACCGGCCAAATCAAGCCAGAACAATCTGTATACGCCTGATATTTTAGCGGTTTCAATCGACATCTCGCATTACCTGAGTTGTGAAAAAATGCTGTGGAGCCTGTCGCAACTCTGCCATCTGGCTGTTCATCGTCAAGACTTCAGAACGGATGAAAAAGAAGGGCAATGTTTCCATTGCCCTTACTTAACTGCATAAGATATTCAAATATCCTTAAAGCTGGAGACTGTCGACAAGGCCTTTTACAGCCGCTACCGACTTGTCCATCATCGCCTGCTCTTCGGCATCCAGTTCGAATTCGATGATTTGTTCGATACCTTCGGCGCCGAGAACACAAGGAACGCCAACATAGTAGCCATTCACGCCGAATTCACCCTGCAGGAAAGCACAGGTAGGCAGAACCCGTTTCTGGTCTCGAATAATCGATTCGGCCATGGCCATGGCCGATGAAGCCGGGCTGTAGAAAGCGCTGCCGGTCTTGAGCAGGGCCACGACTTCGCCACCGGCACCACGGGTGCGCTTGACCATGGCTTCCATGACTTCCTTGGCTTTGGCTTTGTCCTTGTATTTACGCTCAAGAAGCTCCATCACCGGGATGCCGTTGACACTGGCATAACGCACCAAAGGCACCATATCGTCGCCGTGCCCGCCGAGCGTCATAGCGGTGACGTCTTTCACCGATACGCCGAGTTCCCAGGCAATAAAAGAAGCGAAGCGGGCCGAATCGAGGACACCGGCCTGACCGATGACGCGATTGTAGGGGAAGCCGGTAACTTTCTGGCACAAAGTCACCATGGCGTCCAGCGGATTGGAGATGACGATGACAAAGGACTCAGGAGCGTACTGCTTGATGCCTTCGGACACCTGGCGCATGATTTTGGAGTTGACCTCAATCAGATCGTCGCGGCTCATACCCGGCTTGCGGGGCAGACCGGCGGTGACGATGACGACATTGGCGCCTTCGATGTCTTTATAGTCGTTGGTCCCTTTGAGTTCGACGTCGAAGCCGTCAACCGGAGAGGCTTCGGCTATATCGAGACATTTGCCCTGGGGCAGGCCTTCAACGATGTCAAACAACACCACGTCACCCAGTTCGCGCAGGGCACAAAGCTGAGCCAGCACGCCACCAATCTGTCCACCACCGATCAGCGCAATCTTTGGTCTTGCCATAAGATTCTCTCCTTTAGTTAGATAATGAATCCAAGGGGCCGGAGCGGGCTAAGCCGCCCCGGTCCCGCCAGCAAATCAGTTTTCGCCGGATATGTGCTTAGGCGAGTTTCGCAAGTATCGCATTGAGAGTCGAACTGGGGCGCATTTCTTTGTCAGCCTTTGCCGGATCGGGGCGGAAATATCCACCCACATCCACAGGACGCCCCTGGGCGGCCAGCAGCTCCTGATCAATCTTGGCTTCATTGGCCGTCAGCTCTTTGGCGACAGGAGCAAAGCGGGCCTTCAACTCGGCGTCCTTGTCCTGCGCGGCCAGGGCCTGAGCCCAGTAAAGGGTCAGGAAGAAGGTGCTGCCGCGATTGTCGATCTCGTTGACCTTACGCGAGGGCAGCTTGCCATTGTCCAGATACTTGCCGATGGCCTGATCGAGAGTTTCCGCCAGAACCTTGGCCTTGGCGTTTTTGAAGTTTTCAGCAACCAGCTCCAGAGAAGGCACAAGGGCACAGTACTCACCCAGGGAATCCCAGCGGGTATGCCCTTCTTTGAGGAATTGCTGCACATGCTTGGGTGCGGAACCGCCGGCGCCGGTTTCGAACAGACCGCCGCCCGCCAGCAAAGGAACAATGGAAAGCATCCGCGCACTGGTGCCCAGCTCGAGAATGGGGAACAAATCGGTGAGATAATCACGCAGCACGTTGCCGGTAACGGAAATGGTGTCGAGTCCTTTTCTGATGCGCTCACAGCTGAGCTTCATGGCGTCGACAGGCTTCATGATGCGGATATCAAGGCCGGTGGTGTCGTGATCCTTGAGATAGGCATTGACTTTTTTGATGAGCTCGGCGTCATGACCGCGCCTCTCATTCAACCAGAAAATGGCGGGCGCACCCGATGCCTTGGCGCGGTTGACGGCCAGCTTCACCCAGTCCTTGATGGCAACATCTTTGGTCTGACAAGCGCGGAACAGGTCACCGGAGGCAACCTTTTGTTCAACCAGAGTCGCGCCGGAAGCATCCACGACACGGATGGTGCCGTTGCCGGGCGCGGTGAAGGTTTTGTCGTGAGAACCGTACTCTTCAGCCTTCTGTGCCATCAAACCCACGTTGGAAACACTGCCCATGGTGGCGGGATCGAACTGGCCGTTTTTCTGGCAATCCTCGATCATGGTTTGATACATGGTCGCGTAACAGCGATCGGGGATCATGGCGATGGTGTCTTGCAGCTCATCGTTCAGATTCCACATCCGGCCACCATCACGCACGACATTCGGCATGGAGGCATCAACGATTATATCGTTGGGCACATGCAGGTTGGTGATCCCTTTGCGGGAGTCGACCATGGCCAAGGCGGGGCGGTTTTTGTAACAAGCCTGAATATCGGCTTCAATTTCGGCTTTCTTGTCGGCCGGGAGACGATCAAGCTTTTCCAGAACATCAGCCAAGCCGTAGTTGGGATTGGCGCCGACTTCTTTGAGGGCGACAGCGTGCTTCTCGAGAGCATCCTTGAAGTAGACCGAGACACAGTGCCCGAAAAGGATCGGGTCGGAGATCTTCATCATGGTCGCCTTGAGGTGCAGAGAAAGGAGCACTCCCTTCTCCTTGGCCTCCTCAATAGTCTTGGCATAGAACTCGCGCAGGGCGGCGACGTCCATGTGGGTCGAATCAACAACTTCGCCCGCCAGCAAAGCCAGCTTCTCTTTCAGAACCGTCACCTTGCCGTCTTCGGCGACAAACTCGATCCGCGCCTCGGTAGCCTTGTCCAGAGTCGTGGAGGTTTCGTTGTCAAAGAAATCTCCGCCTTCCATATGGGCGACACGGCACTGAGAGACCTCGGGCCAGGGTTGCATCATTTTATGAGGATTCTTTTGAGCGAATTTCTTAACCGCGGTAGCAGGTCGACGGTCGGAGTTCCCTTCGCGCAGAACAGGATTGACTGCACTACCGAGAACCTTGGCGTAGCGCTCCTGGATCTTTTTTTCTTCGTCGTTCTTGGGCTCTTCAGGATAGCTCGGAACATCGTAGCCTTTGGCCTGAAGCTCCTTGATGGCCGCCTGCAACTGGGGAATCGAGGCGCTGATATTGGGCAGCTTGATGATGTTGGCTTCGGGGGTCTTGACCAGGTCGCCCAACTCAGAAAGATGATCGGCAATCCGCTGATCGTCCCTGAGTTTGTCGGGAAAGGTTGCAATGATCCGGCCGGAAAGGGAGATGTCGCGCGTCTCGACCTCGATATCGGACCCTTTGGTAAAGGCCTGAATAACCGGGAGGAATGCATAAGTCGCCAACGCGGGCGCTTCATCAATTTCGCTCCAAATAATCTTCGCAGTTTTCGTAGTCATATTCTCTCCTTAGTTTTTATGCCGACACCATCGCAGACAAACGAAAGCCCTCCCCAACCGCAATCATCAACAATGTTTTAACCGGCACTTCCAAAAGACCCAGCGCCAAGCCAGACATTGGTGATCCGCACGGAGTTACCGCGCCCGAAATAGGTGCAGGAGGTCAAATCGTGTATACAGTATACAAACGGGGGAACACTGTCAAGGAAAATATAGTACGCCTGCCCGTCCGTCGCGGATCGCGTATACGTCAGGGACAAAACGATTTTTTAAATATTTTCAAGCCACATGTGGGTTGCTTTTCAGCGGAAATCAGCGGTCCGCGGAAGCCGTTGGGAGCAATTGCTTGACAGGGAAAAGTTCGGACTGGCGGGCTTGGGCGCGAACTTCCTCTTTCTCGCGCTCGGAGACATTGCGCGGGACGTCGAGGGTCTGGCCGGTATAAACCTGGCGGGGGTCCTTAATCTGGTCTCGATTGGACTTGTACAGCAACGGCCATAGCAGAGGATCACCGTAGACTTCAGGGCGCGCGGCAATCAACCAGAGGGTATCCCCAAACTGGACATCATACACCGAAACGGGTGTGGGCGGGGGCGCACTCACCGCGGGCGCGGGACTGGGAGCAACTGTGGAAGGTGGCGCGGAAGGAAGGGTTTGCGGTTTCGGAGTGGGCCGGACGGGCGCCTCGGTCGTCTGCCTTTCACGCTCTACTTGTTCCCGGGCCCGAAATTCTTCCTCCATGCGAAGCTTTTCCGCCTGCGCCGCCAAGATGGCCTCACGGGCGAAATGCTCGGCAACCGCGAACGCCTCGCGTGCCTGAGCATGATCACCGCGCGCGATGTGCCCCTCACCCTGCGCGAGAGCTGCGAAAGCCGCCTGGTAGGACTCGATGGCAAGATGGTCGGCACCGAGAGAATAAGCCCGAGCCACCAGGCTGCGGGCTCCCTCCAACTCGATGCGCGGAGGAGGACTTGCACAGCCGGCAAGGACAAATCCGAGGAACAGCGTGATCGATAGGGTCTTCAGATTTGTTGCCTGCAGATGCTAACCTCTCTTTCTACTCCTAAACAAAAGACTGGCAAGGGGGCGACGACAAAAGGTTGACATGCGCCCCCCCGCTCACTGTTTTCATATGACCACTTCGCCGGACCTACTTGGGACGAGTGACCAGCTTGATACCCAATTCGCGCAGTTGCTTGTCATCCACCTCTCCCGGCGCTTCGGACATAAGGCAGGTTGCTTTCTGGGTTTTGGGAAAGGCGATGACGTCGCGGATTGAGTCTGTGTCGGCAAGAATCATGGTCAATCGATCGAGGCCGAAGGCGATGCCGCCATGGGGCGGCGCACCGAATTCAAGAGCCTCCAGCAGGAAACCGAACTTGATGCTTGCCTCCTCATCACCGATGCCCATCAACTCAAACATTTTACTCTGGACCGCCCGATCATGGATACGAATGCTGCCGCCGCCGATTTCAGAGCCGTTGAGCACCAGGTCATAGGCCTTGGCGCGCGCCTTGCCGGGATCGGTGTCAAGCAGAGTAACATCTTCGTCCATGGGCGCAGTGAAAGGATGATGCACCGCCACATGGCGACGGGTTTCACCATCCCACTCCAGCAGGGGAAAGTCGGTCACCCAGACAAATTTATAAGCGCCCTTGTCGATCAGACCGAGTTTGTGCCCCAGATGGCCGCGCAGGCGCCCGAGAGCGTCATTGACGATGCGGAAGGTGTCGGCTACAAAAACCAGCAGGTCGCCAACCTCGGCGCTCAATGCCTGGGCGATTCCCGCCACCTCATCCGCGGAAAAGAATTTGATGATCGGCGACTGCCAGCCGTCGGCGTTGACCTTGACCCAGGCCAGCCCTTTGGCGCCATAAATCTTGACGAATTCTCCCAGATCATCCAGGTCCTTGCGCGACAGTGTCGCCCCGCCCTTGATGTTCATGGCCTTGACGAGGCCACCACCCTGAACCGCGTCGGAAAAAACCTTGAAACCGCTGTTGCTGACGATTTCAGAGATATCGACGAGCTCCATGGCGAAACGCAGGTCGGGATTGTCGACGCCGAAACGCCCCACCGCCTCCGCATAAGTCATGCGCGGCATGGGCAGGGGCACCTCCACTCCGATGGCTTCACGGAAAACGCGCGCAATCATTGCCTCCATGACGGACAAAACCTCGTCACGGTCGACAAAACTCATCTCACAGTCGATCTGGGTAAATTCAGGCTGGCGGTCGGCGCGCAAATCTTCGTCGCGAAAGCATTTAACGATCTGCATGTAACGATCGAAACCCGACACCATGAGGATCTGCTTGAAGAGCTGAGGTGACTGGGGCAGCGCGTAGAAAGTGCCTTGATTGACGCGACTCGGCACGAGATAGTCCCGTGCCCCTTCGGGAGTGCTTTTGGTCAGAAAAGGCGTTTCCAACTCCAGAAATCCTTCTCCAGAAAAGTAGTCGCGCACGATCCGCGTCACCTGGTGGCGCAACATGAGGGTACGCTGCAGGGCGGGCCGGCGTAAATCCAGGTAGCGATACTTAAGGCGTGTGTTTTCAGCCACTTCGGAGAACTCATCGATCATGAAGGGCGGTGTTTTTGCTGAATTGAGGATCCGCAGTTCGCGCACCTCGATTTCCACCTCACCGGTCTTCATTTTCGGATTAAGGGTGCCATCGGGTCGACGCGACACTTCACCTTTGATCGCAACGACGAACTCGCCACGGACCCGGTCGGCTTTCTGATGTGCCTCGGGATCACGGTCGGGATCGAGCGCCAACTGCACAATGCCCTCGCGATCGCGAAGGTCGATGAAAATCAATCCGCCATGGTCGCGCCGACGTTGCACCCAGCCCATCAGGCAAACCTCGCGCCCGATGTGCTCGGCATTGAGATGGCCGCAATAATGGGTTCGTTTCCAGTCGCCAAGAATGTCGTTCAAGAGTGGATCCTCCCTCGTCAAATCCAGTTTTCCGCCGGTAGCCCGGGCAGGTTTATGGAGAATGGTGGATTATACAAACCGCGATAAAAAATCTCAAGGACATTACCTGAGAGGCAATCCACGACAGGCTATTTCGCGCCAAGCTCCCGGGGCAGTTCGTCCAGGGATACTTCCCGCTGGGTGCTATCGCCCATATTTCGCAACTGACCGACTCCCCGGGTCAATTCATCTTCGCCGACAATCAGCACCCGGGCTGCGCCGAGTTTGTCGGCACGGCGCATCTGTGCTTTGAGACTGCGGCCCTGATAATCGATCTCGGCGCGCACCCCCCGGCGCTGCAGATCGTGCATCAAACTGAAAACACGGCGTTGCGCCACATCACCTAAGGCGGCCAAAAAAATATCGGGCGGTTGCACCGCGCGGCGATCTTCGCCCATGAGCAGAACCAGGCGCTCGACGCCCATGGCGAATCCGATTCCAGGCAGGGCCGGCCCCCCAAGTTGGCGCACCAAGCCATCATAGCGACCGCCTGCGGCCACCGCGTTCTGCGCACCGAGATTGGCAGTCACCATCTCAAAGGTGGTACGCGTGTAATAGTCGAGTCCGCGCACCATGCGTCGATTGATGGTAAAACGGGCTCCGATATCTTCAAGATGGAGGCGCACTGCGGTGAAATGCTCATCGCAGCCCTCGCACAAATGATCGAGCATGGCCGGCGCGGCGGCGGTGGCTTCGCCGCAACCCGTCGCCTTGCAGTCAAGGACCCGCAGAGGGTTGGTCGTATAGCGCCTGCGGCAATCATCGCACAGATCCCCTAGACGCGTTTCGAGAAAATCAACCAGCTGTGTGCGGTAGAGAGGACGGCACTGCGGACAGCCGAGGGAATTGACCTGCAAATCGAGATCGTCAAGGCCGATCTCATCAAAGAAATGCTGAAGCATGGCCAGAATCTGAGCGTCGATGCGTGGGTCATCCACTCCGACGGCCTCCGCTCCGATCTGATGAAACTGGCGATAGCGACCTTTCTGCGGCCTTTCGTAGCGAAACATGGGACCCAGGTAATAAAGTTTGGCCACGGGATCAAGGGCATGGAGCTTATGCTGGATGAACGCCCGCATGACGGCCGCCGTACCTTCGGGACGCAGGGTCAGGGAAGTGCCGCCCTTGTCGCAGAAGGAGTACATCTCCTTCTCAACGATGTCCGTGGTTTCACCGATGGAGCGACAGAACAGCTCCGTCTTTTCCACCACGGGAACTCGGATTTCGGAAAAACCATGCAGGGCAAAAACCCTGCGCGCCGCGACCTCCAGAAATTGCCAGGTTTCAACTTCGCCGGGCAAAATATCGTTCATCCCCTTGATACCGGTAATGCTCATGAATGCGATCCACTCCACTTCAGAAATTTGGACTGATCCCGCACCTCGGCGGAAAAAGCCGTGCCATTATTTACCGCGCCGGAACCCATGCCGTCAATGTTGAAGGCGCGGTCACGGCAGAAAAGACTGAAAAAAGGATGGAATAAGCAGGGTGGAGTCGCCGAAGGTTGTCTCAGCTAGCAGTCATATCGCGGGCATAGCGCACCACGTTGCGCCTCTCCTTGCCCCAATACATGGCGCGATCGGCAAGGTTGAGCAACTCCATGTGGTCCTCGGAATCCAGGGGAAAGGTGGAGACACCTATCGTTGCGGTAAGGTGGGCGTTGATGCCGCGCTCGGCAAGAAAAGCATGTTCTTCCAGTGCCAGGCGAATACGCTCCGCGACCACGCGGGCGCCGTCACCCTCTGTTCCCACCAGCATCGCGGTAAACTCGTCGCCACCGTAGCGAAACAGAAAGTCGGTATCGCGCACACAACTGCGCAACACCTGACCGACTTCCCGTAAAATGGCGCTACCGATTAGATGACCATGACAATCGTTGATCTCTTTGAAATAATCCAGATCGACAAAAATCAGAGAAAACTCCAGGCGATAGCGGCCCGCGCGGCGCAATTCCTGTTCAAGCACGACCTGCAGATAACGATAATTGTAAAGTCCGGTAAGGTCGTCGGTATACATGAGCTCTTGCACGCCCTGAAGCCGCGAAACATTTTCAAAGCCGACGGCAACCTGCCGCGCCAGCAAATCGCACCCTTCCCGATCTAAAGTGCCGGACGCGGCACCGATCAGGATCAGACCTCCCTCCACAACCTGACGCGCGCACAGAGCAAAAGCGGTAAGGGGACGCTCTATCTGCAAAACATTGGCTTCATCCTGGTTGAGATACAGCGAATTTTCAGTGCAGGACAGACGGGGGAACAGCAGCCGCGCCCAGGCCTGCGCCGCCCCCGGAGCAAAGCCCTGAAGTCCATGCAGGACAAAGCCGTCACCGTCGCGGACAAAAGCAAAACCGCCCTCCGCCCCCGATTCCCTCACCCCCAAGGCAACCGCGCACTCGAGCATGGGGGCTAAGTCGAGGGTTGCAAGCAATGACAATCCCTCGCTCATCAGGCGAGCATGACGACTCAACCGCTGGCTTTCCAGGACGAGCGCCCGTCTCTCCAGGCACTGCCGCACCAGGTGAGACAATTCACGGGTATCGAAGGGCTCGAGGATGAACCCGGAAAACCCATTTTGCAGTATTTTCAATGCAGCCTGGCGCTCGCCCTGCCCAACTGCCAGAATGACGTCTACAGGCGGCCGGCAATGCCGGGCGGCATTCAGGATATCAGCATCATTGAAACCAGAGATCTTCGGGTCGACAAAAACCAGATCGATGCCGCCTGATGACAGACGGTGCAAGGCAGCTTGCCAAGAGTCGGCAGTGACGATTTCGCACTCGTTGCCGCCGAAACTGTCAGCAAAGAGCCGATGGCAGGAGGATTCGGCGTCCGCAACAAGCAGGGTTGGGATCTTCATGAAAACTCCGCGAATAAGCAGATTGAAAATTCAATTGGAAAGCAAAATCCAGGCCATGCCTTCAGCGGAAAGCTCCCCGCTCCCAGCTCTGAAGAGTCCAACCCGCCCCTTCACTGCGCATGCGCAGGCTTCCATACGTATCGGTACGGGCCAGAGGAACACCTGCCGCCTCCAGATAACCGACGAGCGAAGCGGCCGGATGCCCGAAAACATTATGGCGTCCGGACGAAGCAAAAACCGCTTCAGGCCTCAGTATTTCGACCAGCTCATCGCTGCGTGACCCGGCACTTCCGTGATGCGGAAGTTTCAGTAAGGATACCGGACCGGGGAAGGGATGCAAGAGCAACTCACTCACCCCAGCCTCTTCAAGATCGCCTGTCAATAAAACGCCATCTTGTCCGTGGGCAGCATAAACCACCAGCGATTGATCGTTAAGTAAAAAATCCTGCCCCACAGGTCTGAAAACAGCCAGAAACGGCTGCGAAGGTTCAGTAATTGTCCATCCGGGCGCGAAATGCCGCACCGGGATGGCGCGCTCGTTCAGAATCTGAACGAACCCGGTATCAAGTTCGACCAGAGGCGCCGGCGCCCAGAACTCACCGACGGAGAACTGATCCAGAACGTAATGCAGCCCCTTGCGGTGATCGGGATGATCATGGGTCAGCAGCACCGCATCCAGGTGGCGCACGCCCAAATATCCCAGAGCGGGGGCAACCAGTCGTTCGCCGACATCAAAGGTGTCACTGCGCAGCCCGCCCCCATCGACCAGGATATTACGCCCGTCGGACAAACGCAGCAGGGTGGAATCACCCTGACCGACGCTCAACGCAACCACCTCCAGGCCGCAAGGTTGAGTTGCGGGCAGCAGAAGAAGAACGCAGCCGGCTGTCGCAAGCGCACCACGCAGCCACCTGCCCAGCCGATACCAGGCCAGCAGCGCCAGCGTCAATACGAAAATCCCGAGCAGCTCATGCGGCGTCAGATACAAACGCCAACCCGTCAGCAGGGGCTGGGCAACCAGCCAGGCAATCACGTCAAATGTCTTCTGCACCACCCATCCGTCAAGAACCAGCAGAATCTTTGCCCCCGCCTCCCAAAAAGGCACAAGGAGCACCGCGATCAACCCGAGGGGCACCGCCACCAGTCCGACCAGCGGAACCGCCAGGAGATTGGTGAGCAAAGCGGCGGGAGCAAGCATGTGAAAATGCAGCAGGGTCAGAGGCAGAGTTGCCAGGGTTGCCGCCAGCGTGGTGAGAGCAAGAAGCATGAACCAGCGCAACACATGGGGGCGCTCGGGACAACACTTCGCCCAACGGGGCATTAACAACAGGATGCCCAGCACCCCGGCAAAGGACAACTGAAAGGACGCTTCGAACAGCAGGAGCGGCTCAAACAACAAAAACAGCAGTGCGGCGGTCCACAGAAGGTTCAGGGGCGCTGTGCGCCGCGAATACAGCCACAGGAGCGCCCCGGCCGCGGCCATAAAAAAGGCACGGCGGGTCGGTAACGCCTCGCCAGTGAAAAGCAGATAAGCCAGCAATACCGGCAACAAAAAAAGCGGCAGATAACGGCGTGGCGGCAAATACAGGAGAAGTCGGTCGCTGCGTCGCCAGAAGAAAAACCCGACATGGTAGGCATAGAATCCGATGAGGCCGAGATGCAGACCGGAGATCGAAAAGAGATGAGAAATGCCACCACGCGCAAGAACGTCGCGCTGCGCACCGCTGATGCCTCCCTTCTCACCGATGAGCAGAGCGGCGAGTAACGCCGCGGTTTCGGTAGGCAGGCTCTGATCGATCAGAGCCTGCACCCGCTGCCGCCAATATCCGGCGATCTGCCGTGGCGTTCTCCTGGAAAGCTGCGGAAAAACCGCCGCTTCATCCATGCTTTTCAAATAAGCACTGGCCCAGATGCCGCGCGCCGCGAGATAACGAGGGTAATCAAACTCACCGGGTGTGCCGAAGGGGTAGGCTTGCCGCAGACGGGCGCGAAAACGCAGGTGGTCACCGGGGAAAATCTCCACCTCCCCGCCCTCGTGAAACAAGCGCAAGCGACCCTGGGCGGCTGTGACCTGTCCATCCTCCTGCACATGCAGCGCCCGCAGGTCAAGATATCCTTTCCCGCCGCTGCGCCGTCCCACACTGAGAACTTCGGCCGCGACCAGAACCTCGCCGCCCTGAGCCCAAGAGCGAATGTCGGCACCGCTCGGCGGCGTCAGCGCCAACCCATAAAGCAAGTAGCCTGAGACGAAAAAGAAAAGCCCCGCGACAAGCTGGAGCGATCGTGGACGGCGACGCAGTAAAATGGCCGCACCGGCGGCTAGCGCCGCGGCGAGCAGCAACCATGGAGAGAAAACGCCGAAAGGAGCAAGGGCAATGCCCGCACAGAGGGCTAGCAGCCAGGGAAGAACACCCATGGTCCGCCCGGCTCAGTGAAAAACGCCGACTACGGCAAGCAGCGCGAGCAGATCGTCCATCTCGTCGGCCAAGGTTCCCTCGAAACCGACGGCGCGCCCGGTAAGGCGCTTAATATCCACCGCCCCGGAGAGCAGTTCCTGGAGGCGAACCACATCGAGACCGACTCCGGGGGGCAGGTCCACCTGGATGCGGTGCCGCCCAGCGGCGAGGTAGACGCTGTCGGCCGAAGTTTCGGCCAAATAGGAGGGCCAGGAAATCTCGCGGTGCGGCTCGTCATTGATCTTAACCCGAGCCGGAAGATTTCCTGCGCCGACCAACGTCAACCGGTAAACGCCAGAGCGCCTGACAGATACAGAAAGGACAACTTCGGCCGGAGAGGTCGTGGCCCGCAGCCAGCGCCCACCACTCGGTGCGCCGAGATAGCGGATCGATACCACGGCGGCGCCTCCTGTGTCTTCGGCATCCTCCGCCTCAATAACCAGTTCCGCCGGGCCCTCGGGTAGGATGTCCAGCAAATCCAGCGCCTGCAAGGCCGTTGCCCCTAAGTCCTCGCGGGTGAGTGGGCGCTCGGGTTGCCAACCGCCCAGCGGTGCGATTGTCGCAAGTTCGGGGGCGCGAAAATCCAGATAATCAATGGCGCCGTTGGGCGGCAGATGAACGATTACTTCCTGCTCACCAGCTTCCAGAGTCACCGGGCCGAGGTCCACGGAGACAAACTCATGAGCTCCGGAAGCTCTGAATTCCTGGCCACCGAGATGAATAACGTGGCCGGGCAGACGCACCATCGCCGTAACCTGATAGGTTCCGCGCAAGGGCAGCAGAAATGACAACCGGGCGGTGGTCGGCATGGCGATGCCACTGACCCAGCCTGCCCCGCTGAAAGGCCCGAAATGGGGAAAATCCTTGACCGAGACCAGGCTTTCAGGCTGCAATGCCTCCTCGGCCTCGACCCGCAGGGTGCGCCGCCCCGAGAGAATACGCAGATAATCTTCATCCTCGGGCTCATCAGGCAACCCGAAAGACAAACCCAAAGCCTCGACCAGACTTCTCATCCAGTCGCGCTGGGTCAAGCCCGATCCCCAAGCGGCCTCAGGAGCGGCCAACACCAGAATCAGCATGACAATGGCAAAATGTTTCAATGATCCCCCCCCGCAAGAGTCCTAATCCTGTCCCGCGCAGTGTATGCCAAAGCCTAGCACAGGGGCCGGTTTTTGAGAAGGCGCAAGCGGTGCTCTGAATTTGCACAAAAAAAGCCGGGCGCACGGCCCGGCTTGCAGGTAATTTGAAGTGAATTATTGCAAAACTCTTCTTGCTTGCAGGCTACTCGAATACCACGAGCAGATCATTCTGCTGCACGGAATCGCCCTCTTTGAACAGCACCTCGACAACCTTGCCGGCGGCTTTGGCCTTAACGTTGGTCTCCATCTTCATCGCCTCGGTGATCAGCAGAGTATCTCCCGCACTGACCTCATCGCCCACCTTGACAAGCAATTTGAAAACCTTGCCCGGCATGGGCGCGCCGACATGTTTGGCATTGCCCTTTTCGGCCTTCTGGTGACTTGCCTGGTCCGACTCGACGGAAAGATCCTGAACGGTCACCTGGCGCGGCTCGCCGTTGAGTTCGAAATAGATGTTGCGGGTTCCATCTTTTTGCAGGCTACCCACGGCATTGAGGCGCACAATCAAGGTCTTGCCCGGCTCAATTTCCACGTTGAGCTCGTCTCCGGTTTCCAGTCCGTAGAAGAATACCGGCGTCGGCAGCACCGAGGTATCGCCAAACTCCTGTCGATGGCGATCGAACTCTTCCCAGACACCAGGATAAAGAACGGCGGAAAGCACGTCGCGTTCGCTGACCGGGTGCTCGACCTTGGCTTCAAGCTCGGCTTTGCTCGCAGCAAAATCAACCGGCTCAAGCAGTTCTCCGGGGCGGCAGGTCAGAGGTTTTTCATCCTTAAGGATGATCTTCTGCAGATCCTCGGGGAAACCGCCGACGGGCTGCCCGATCATCCCCTTGAAGAAATCAATGACCCCTTTGGGGAAGGTCAGATCCTCCCCGCGCGCATAGACATCCTCGGGTTGCAGGTTGTTCTGCACCATGAACATTGTCATGTCGCCAACGATTTTCGATGAGGGCGTCACCTTGATGACGTCACCGAACATATCGTTGACCTGACGATACATTTCTTTGCATTCCTCCCAGCGATGGCCGAGCCCCAAGCCCTCGACCTGCGGTTTGAAGTTGGAATACTGGCCACCGGGTATTTCGTGATAGTAGACCTGGGCGGTCCCGCTGCGCAGTTCGGACTCGAAAGGCGCATAGTAAGTGCGCACCGTCTCCCAGTAATTGGCGAGGGTCTGCAAGCCGTCCTGGTCGAGCTTGGGATCCCACAGAGTATTCTCGAGAACCGCCAGCAAGGCATTGAGGTTGGGCTGGGCGGTGAGGCCGGACACCGAAGAGAGTGCCGTATCGACGATATCCACCCCGGACTGGGCGGCCACCAGTAGCATGGCGCCGCCGTTGCTCGAAGTATCATGGGTGTGCAGGTGGATGGGAATGCCGATTTCGGCCTTGAGCGCCTTGATGAGCTTCTCTGCGGCAAAGGGCTTGAGCAGGCCGGCCATATCCTTGATACCGAGGATATGCGCGCCCATTTTTTCCAGCTCCTTGGCCAGCTCGACGTAATATTTGAGCGGATACTTGTCGCGTTTGGGGTCGAGAATGTCGCCGGTATAACACATGGCCGCTTCGCACACGGTACCACTTTTGCGCACCGCGTCCATGGCGACAGCCATGCCCTTGCTCCAATTGAGGGAGTCGAAAACGCGAAACACGTCGATGCCACTTTCGGCGGCCTTCTTGACGAACTCCTGCACAACGTTGTCGGGATAGTTGGTGTAACCGACAGCATTGGAGCCGCGCAGCAACATCTGGAAAAGAACATTGGGGATTTTTGCCCGCAGCCGATCCAGACGCTCCCAGGGGTCCTCACGTAAAAACCGCATGGACACATCGAAGGTCGCCCCCCCCCACATCTCCAGGGAGAACAACCCTCCACCGTGGACACTGGTCGCCTCGGCAATGCGGTCGAGGTCGGCCGTGCGGAAACGCGTCGCCATCAGCGACTGGTGAGCATCACGCATGGTGGTGTCGGTAATCAGCAGCTTTTTTTCCTTGAGTGCCCACTGCGCCAATCCCTCTGGGCCTTTTTCGCGCAGGATGTCCCGACTGCCGCGCGGACGCGGCGTGTCGTAATGGATCTCCGGAACATCGGCTTCGCGCAAATCGCGGAAACGCAGGGCCCTTTCCGGCTGGATGCCGGGGTAGCCATTGACCACCGTATGCCCGATGAAGCACAGCAGCTTGTTGGCGCGGTCGCGCTTGACGGGAATCTGAAACAGTTCGGGATGCGAGTCGATGAAGGACGTATCGCAAGTGCCCGCCAGAAACGTCGGATGGGTGATGACGTTTTCGAGAAAGCCGATATTGGTCTTGACGCCGCGAATGCGAAACTCCTGCAAGGCCCGGTGCATGGTACGCGACGCATCGCGAAAGCTGCGGCCGAAGGCGGTGATTTTGGTCAGCAGCGAGTCGTAATGCGGGGTGACCTGAGCGCCGGCATACCCCTGCCCGGCATCAAGACGTACGCCGTAGCCGGCGGCGGTGCGATAGACCTTAATGGTGCCGAAGTCGGGAGCGAAACTGTTCTGCGGATCCTCAGTGGTCACGCGGCTTTGGATGGCAAAGCCGCGCAGTTCGATATCTTCCTGGCCGCTGATACCGATTTCAGGATCGGACAAGCGATGTCCCTCGGCCACCCGGATCTGAATCTGCACCAGGTTGCGCTGCGTGACCATCTCGGTGACGGTGTGCTCAACCTGGATGCGCGGGTTGGTTTCGATAAAATAGAAATTGCCCTGCTGGTCAAGCAGAAACTCGACGGTCCCGGCGTTGACATAGCCCACGGCCTGGGCGATCTTCATGGCCATGTCGCAGACGTTTTGTCTCTGCTCAGCCTTTAGGCTGAGGGAGGGGGCCATTTCAATGACTTTCTGGTGGCGCCGCTGAATCGAGCAATCCCTCTCGAAAAAATGCACGATGTTACCGTGGGTATCGCCCATGATCTGGACTTCAATGTGCTTGGGCCGCTCAAGGTATTTTTCGAGGAACACCGCCGCGTTGCCGAATGAGGCCTGAGCTTCGGAGGCGGCACTCTTGAGGCCCTCAAGGAGCTCGCGCTGGGTGCGCGCCACACGCATGCCGCGCCCACCACCACCGGCGGACGCCTTGACGATGATGGGGTAGCCCGCTTCTTTGGCGAAAATCAGAGCTTCCTCTTCGTTTTCGATGGGCTTTTCGGTGCCCGGCACAACCGGCACGCCAGCTTCGATGGCCACCGCGCGGGCACTGACCTTGTCGCCCAGGCGTCGCTGGATTTCAGGTGTGGGACCGATAAAGGTAATGCCGGCGCGCGCGCAGGCATCCGCGAACTCGGCATTTTCCGACAGGAACCCATAACCGGGGTGGATGGCGTCGACTTCTTTCTTACGTGCCAGGTCGATAATCTCGTCGATGGCCAGATAGGCATCGATAGGGCCCTTGCCCCTGCCGACGGGATAAGCCTCATCAGCCTTATAACGGTGCAGCGAAATGTTGTCCTCTTCCGAATAAATCGCCACCGTCTTGATCCCCAGTTCAGTACAGGCGCGAAAAATGCGGATGGCGATCTCTCCCCGATTGGCCGCCATAATTTTTTTAAACTTTTTTACTGCCATTAAACCTCCTCCTGCCGGCATCCCCGTGTGCGCCGGCCCATAAAAACGTTAAAGCGAGTCCCCGTAAAAGGCATTTCCATTTTAGCTTGCCTAAATTTTTACAGTAATTTTAAAACCTTACCTCATTTAAAGCTACGGAAGAAGCTAAGCAAAGGGGCGCACTCCTGTCAAGTTAGAATATCGTTCTAAGTTGCAAGCATCTGAAATCACAACACAAAAAAATCCTCGTCTTCGCAGCAATTCCCACATAAGAGAGAGAAGAGCGAATAAAAAGGCGGACCCGAGGTCCGCCCGAAATGGCAAAAATCTGCGCTCTAAGCCTGGGAGTCGCTTTTACTTTCCTTGTTCTCTCTGGTTATCTTTTCGATGAACGGCGTAAGCAGATCAATGGGCATAGGGAAAATAATGGTTGAGTTCTTATCGGCGGCAATATCGGTCAGAGTCTGCATAAAACGCAACTGCAAAGCACCCGTTTCGGAAGAGATAATTTTGGCGGCATCGGCAAGTTTTTGCGATGCTTGGAATTCCCCTTCGGCATGAATGACCTTGGAGCGCCGCTCACGTTCGGCCACGGCCTGCTTGGCCATGGCACGCTGCATTTCTACAGGCAGGTCGACGTGCTTGATTTCGACATTGGAAATCTTGACCCCCCAGGGATCGGTCTGCCGATCGAGAATCTCCTGCAAATGAACATTGAGTTTATCGCGATGTGCGAGCAAATCGTCGAGATCCGACTGACCGAGCACACTGCGCAGGGAGGTCTGGGCCAACTGACTGGTGGCGTAAAGGTAGTTCTCGACCTCGATCAACGCCTTGTCAGGACCGATTACCCGAAAATAAATGACTGCATTGACCTGGATCGACACATTGTCCCTGGTGATGACATCCTGCTGCGGAACGTCCATGGCCACGGTGCGTAGGCTGATTTTCACCATACGGTCGATGCCGGGGATGATGAAACGCAGTCCCGGTCCCTTGACACTTGAAAAACGCCCCAGTCGAAAAACGACTCCACGCTCATATTCAATAAGCATGCGTACCGCGCTGGCGATAATCACCACCAGCAAAGCGAGAATTACGAGCCAGAAGATATTAACCGGCAATTCCATGAGTTGACCTCCTTAGGAGAAGATACCGACAAACAAGCAACTGTGGGGTTCGCAGGCTGCCGGCGATTCAATTATCGGGACTGACGCGGCGCACTTCGAGTTTCATACCGGGCACCATCGCCACGACCTCGATGGTCTCTCCCTCGGAAATGGCTTCGCGCGAAATCGCCGTCCAGTGTTCACCATGCACAAAAACCCGCCCCTCCGGGGCGATGGCCGATACCGCCAGACCACGCTCGCCGACCATCCCCTCTGTTCCGGAAAATGCCGGTCGCCGCTGGGTGCGGGTAACAAAGTAGATAACCACCAGAAAAAAGCCCGCACAGACAAGGACGGTGGCGAAAATAACCGCCCGCGAAATCTGCATTGCCGGTTCCGCCGTATCGATGAGCATGAGCGACCCCAAAGCCATGGAGAGGATAGCGCCGACCGAAAGCATACCGTAGGAAGAAACATAGATTTCAAGCATGAACAACACCACCGCGACAAACAGCAACAAAACGCCGACATAATTTACGGGCAGCGTCTGCAAACCGAAAAAAGCCAGAAGCAGGGCAATGACGCCGATGGCACCAGGGACGATGGCTCCCGGGTTGGAGAGTTCGAAAAAAATCCCGAGAAATCCCAGCATCAGCAACAAGTAGGCGACGTTGGGGTTGCTGATGGCGGTCAAAATCTGCTGCCGCCAATTCATCTCGGAATAGACCAGTTCCACCTCGGTCGTCGTCAGCGTCAGGGCCTGGCCGGTGCGCAGATAGCGCATTCCGTCAAGCTGCGCCAAAAGATCGTCTTTGTCTTCGGCGATCAGGTCGATCACCTGAAGATCAAGGGCCTCGCGCGCCGAGGAGGAAAGTCCTTCGCGGATGATGCGCTCGGCCCATTCGGTGTTGCGGCCACGCTGCTCGGCCAGACTTTTGGCATAGGCGACGGCATCCTGCAGGACTTTTTCCATCATGGCTTCGTCCTGCTCGCCCCCGCCCAGCGCCACCGGGGTGGCCGCTCCCATATTGGTGCCCGGCGCCATGGCGGCAAAATCCGCCGCCAGGGTGATCAACGCACCAGCCGAGGCGGCCCGCGCTCCACGGGGGGAAACATAAACAATAACAGGGGCCTGCGAATTGAGAATGGATTGAATAATGTCGCGCATGGCGGTATCCAAACCGCCGGGCGTGTCGAGTTCAAGAAGAAAAGCACGCATGCCCTCGCGGTTGGTACGCTCAATCTCCTGATTAATAAAACGCGCAACAACCGGATTGATGACATCGGCAATCTGCACGACGTTCACCCGGTTGACGGCGGGCACGCTTACCTGACTGCTCAAGCTCTGGGAAACGAGCAGAGTACAAGCCAGAGACAACATCAGCACAAATAGGATAAGTCTATGAAATCGTTTCATACGAATAAGATTAGCCTAAGCTTGCATCTTGTCAATCACTGCAGCGTCCTGGTCGGCACCACCCCGCGGCGAAAAAACTCTCACCACCGCCGGCAGGCGCGGCCGAAGATGAGCCTGAAGAACTCAACGCCCGCAATTTCCATTGCCTGGCATGCCGCCACCGTGCTAAGGTCTCCGTCAAACAAATGACGCACAGAGGGAAGGGTCTGCCATGAAAAACACAACCCAGGTTCTCGTCATCGACGACGAGGCACACAACCGCCAGGCGCTGAGCATGTTGCTGAAACATTCGGGCTATCAGGTGCAGTCGGCGGTCAGCGGGGAAGACGCCCTTGAGATCATGCAGGAAACGCCTTTCGAGATCATCATCACCGACCTGTTTCTGCCGGGCGTCAGCGGCATCGACATCCTCAAGCGGGTCAAGGAGGACTCACCTTATACCAGCGTCATTCTGATTACCGGCAACGCCTCGGCTGAAACCGCGGTGGAGGCCATGAAGGAGGGCGCCTTCGATTACATCACCAAGCCCTTCAACTTCGAAAAGCTCAAGGTCATCGTCGCCAAGGCCGTCGAGAAAAGCCGCCTGGTGGCCGAGAACCTCTACCTGCGTCAGCAGTTGCGCGGCAAATACAAATTCGACAACATCATCGGCAACAGCCTTGCAATGAACCAGGTTTTTTCGCGCATGGAGCGCATCGTCAATACCGATTCAACCATATTGATTCTGGGGGAATCGGGAACGGGAAAAGAACTGGTGGCAAAGGCCATCCATTACAACAGCCCGCGCAAGGACCATCCCTTCATTGCCATCAATTGCGGCGCCATCCCCGCTGAATTGCTTGAAAGCGAACTTTTCGGCCATGTCAGGGGCAGCTTCACCGGCGCGGTCGGCGACAAAGCAGGGCGCTTCGAAGCAGCCAACGGCGGCACTATCTTTCTTGATGAAATCGGCACCATGCCCATGCATTTGCAGATGAAATTACTGCGGGTGCTGCAGGAACAGGAAGTGGAGCGCGTCGGCTCCACGCGAAAAACCAAGCTCAACGTGCGCGTGGTGTCGGCAACCAACGCCAACCTGGAAGACGAAGTTAAAAGAGGGCATTTTCGCGAAGATCTTTACTACCGCCTCAATGTCATTCCCATCATCCTGCCGCCCCTGCGCGAGCGCCGCGAAGACATCGCCCTGCTGGCGCGCAGTTTTCTGCAGAAATTCTGCCGCGAGATGGATCGTCCCCTGATGTCCATTTCGCCGGCCGCCATGGCCGCCATTGAAGCCTACGCCTGGCCGGGCAACGTGCGCGAGCTGGAGAACCTCATCGAGCGCACCGTCGCCCTGACCGACGGCGAGGTTATCGAGCCGGACGACCTGCCCGCCTCTATCGCCGGCGCGAACCCCCCTTCACCCTATGCCACGCCAGAGGCGCCGCGCGTCACCCCCACGGGGGTGGATATGGTCCGGGTGATCAGCGATATCGAGCGCGCCATGATCTGCGAATCTCTCGAACTGACCAAGGGTGTCAAAGCCCGGGCTGCCGCCCTGCTCGGCATCAACCGCACCACCTTGGTGGAAAAAATCAAACGCCTGGGCCTCGAAGAACGCTGAGCTGCAAAGGCAAGTCCAAGGTGCACATTGAATGACCCTCCCACCCGCCCAAGCCCTTCTCTGGGCAATTTGGCGCCCAGGCCTTTTGCTTTCCTTCATTACAAAAAACAAAACACTTAAAAAGCTTTAAATGTCAAAAGGTTAGAGCGGTTCGACGAAATCGGGATTTATGTTTGCACACCCGTTCCCTATGGAGTAAAAGGGAAGTATAGGAAAAAACATGTCGCGATTCAGCTGCAACGTCTGACCGTACCGCAGGGTGCGGCGGTTGAGCGCTGCGGCAAATAGTTGAGTCGTAGGTGAGTTTTTGCCGCACGCGATGCCGCCGTACTCTGCGGTGCATGCAGAACAGTTACAAAAACATGAACATTGCAGCAACGCCAAGAGGGGGTTCTTATGGCTAACGAAGACAGGTATCCGGAGATCCTTTTTGATGAATTGAGTTCACTCTATCAGGATGACCCCGACAGGTTTGAAGAACAGCGTAAGGTCCTTATTGAGCAGGCGATTGAAAATTTTCCCGAAGACTTCCGGCGCCGTGCGCAAGGGCTGCAATTCACCATCGACTGCAAATTGCACAAGTACAGAGATCCGATCATGCGCATGAACAAGATGGTTGAGATTTTCTGGGAACATTTTTCTCTGTTTCAGGAAACCATCAACGATCCGGAAAAAATTCTTCAGGAAAGACGCGCCGCCCAACAGAGTGCCAAAGTCATTCCCTTGCACTGCCGGGAAGATCAGGGGCCCCCTTCCGGGCAACCCCATTGACCTTCTCCCGATACACCAAAAGCCGCTCTCTCTCAGAGCGGCTTTTAACGTTGACCTTGCGCTCAGGATTCGGTCCGCAGACGCTTGAGCACGAGTTTCATGTCTTCCCAGACTTCGCGCTTTCCGGCAGGATTGCGCAGCAGATAAGCCGGATGGTAAGTCGGCATCAAGGCGATGCCCTCATATTCATGCCAGCGCCCACGCAGGCGTCCGAGGGCACTCTGATCACGCACGAGAGTCTGAACCGCAAAGCGTCCCAACGCGACGATCACCTGGGGCGCAATGGCCGCCAACTGACGCCGGAGATAAGGCTCACAGGCCGCGATCTCTTCGGGGTGTGGATCGCGGTTCTGCGGCGGGCGACATTTTATGACATTACAGATGTAAACATCGTTGCGATGAAGGCCCATGGCGAAGAGGATGCGGTCAAGCAGGCGCCCGGCCTCGCCCACGAAGGGCTCACCCTTTTCATCCTCTTCCCGGCCTGGAGCTTCACCGACAAAAACCACGCGGGCGTGGGGATTGCCCACCCCGAAAACGAGATTGCTGCGTCCCTTGCACAAGGGGCAACGGCGGCAGCCGTCCAGTTCCGCATGAATTTCCTCCAGGGTTTCCTGGCGGCAGAGGACGCGGCCACCGCGATCGACACCGGTGACATTCAGCGGACAGGGGGGTAGATTTTCCGGGACAACCTCCCGCGCCGGAACAATCAGGTCCTGTACACCCAAAGTGCGCCAGTCCTGCAGCAGCGCTCGGACTTGGCTGGTGATTTCAAGTAGTTCCTTTTTCATTGACCGCGGAATTGCTCCCTTTACATAATACCAGGGGTATTCTATCCTTTTTGGTAACGACAAGGTGCCTGATGGCTTTTATCATAATAGCAGCTGCCCTGCTCGGGATACTGTGCTTTCCGACAGACGCTCTAGCATGGGGGATTGGTATTCACCTGCAGCTCGGCAGCCATATTCTCGACAAACTGCATCTTCTGCCGGTGGCGCTACAAACCCTTCTGGCGGCACATCCTCAGGATTTTCTCTATGGATGCATCAGCGCCGACATCACTATCGGCAAGAAGTTCACACACCATCTCAACCATTGCCACTCCTGGCGACTGGGCCGCAAGATTCTTGCGGCTGCGGTAACCGATCGACAGAAGGCCTGCGCATACGGCTACATCACCCACCTGGCTGCCGACACCATCGCCCACTCCTACTTCGTCCCTTTTAAAATGGTGCGCAGTTTCAATACGGTGATGCTTAATCACCAGTACTGGGAATTGCGTTTCGAAGCCGAGGTTCCGCAGGACATCTGGGGCACTGCCCGCCAGATCGCCCGACAGGATTTCCGCGAAAACGACACCATGATGCGCAGCGTTCTGGCAGATACGATTTTTTCCTTCAACACCAACAAGCGCATTTTCAACTCGCTGCTGCTCCTGAGCCGACTCCAGCAGTGGCAAAAGGTTCTGCGATCGGTTTCGTCCACCTCAAAGTTCACCCTGCCTGACGAAAGCCGCAGAGAATATTACGGCCTGGCCCGCGAGGCAGCCGAAAGCGTGCTGATACTGATGAATGAAAGCCCCTACTGGAAGGCTGACCCCACGGGGGAAAGAGCCATCTCCGCCGCGCGCATGATCCGCAAAAATCTCCACCTGCTGTGGCTGGAGGGAAAGGTCAGCGACGCTGAGGCGGGAAAAATTGTCGACGGTTTGAAACCCCGCTTCCGCGAGGGAATTACGCGTCCCAAAGAGGTGCTTGATCTGTTGTCCAGCGCCTGATGAAATCAGGTCCCCTTGCGCAGGGACTGGATGCGATCGAGGATGTGCCGGGCGACCTCGTCCTTGGTCATTTCGGGCAAAGCCTCTTCTGTCCCGTCGGGCTGCAGAAGGCGCACGATGTTGGTGTCGACATCAAAGCCGGCTCGCTCCTGGGTCACGTCGTTGGCCACCATCAGGTCCAGGTTCTTGGCACGCATTTTCTTGCGGGCATTCTCCAGCAAGTCGCAGGTTTCTGCGGCAAATCCCACCAGAAATCGGTCCCCCTTGCGGAGTCCGAGTTCCGCGAGTATGTCGGGGTTTTTCTCCAACTCCAAACTCAGTGACTCCCGATCTGCTTTTTTAACCTTGCGCTCACTGCGTCGCGCTGGGCGATAATCGGCCACGGCGGCCGCCTTGATCGCAATGCTGACCTCACCCCAGCGATCCAGCACCGCGTTACGCATCTCTTCAGCACTCACCACGCAAATCCGCTCTACCCCCCAAGGAGCCGTCAGGGCGCTCGGCCCACTCACCAGCAACACCCGCGCGCCGCGCAACCGCGCAGCACGGGCCAGGGCATAACCCATCTTACCCGATGAGTAGTTACTGACGAAGCGCACCGGATCTATTTCTTCGCGCGTCGGACCGGCGGTAACCAGGACTGTTTCGCCGACCAAATCCTGGGGCATCAATACGGCCAGGGTTTCTTCGAAAATATGTCCAGTGTCGGCCAGTTTGCCTTTGCCTTCCCAGCCGCAGGCGAGAAACCCGGTCGCCGGCTCGACGAATCGCAGGCCGAGGGCCGCAAGCTTGGCCTGGTTCTGCTGGTAAACAGGGTTCTCCCACATGTTGACGTTCATGGCCGGCGCAAACAGCACCGGCGCCTTGGTCGCCATGAGGGTCGTGGTCAGCAGGTCATCGGCGATGCCCGAAGCGACCTTGCCGACGACATTGGCGGTGGCCGGTGCCACGACAAAGACATCGGCGCGGTCGGCCAGGGAGATATGGCCGATTTCGCGCTCCTGCAAGAGGTTGAAGAGCTCGCAATGGACAGGATTGCCGGTGAGCGTCTGAAAAGTCAGCGGCGTTATGAACTCCTGGGCGCTGCGGGTCATGATCACATGCACCTCGGCTCCCGCCTTGACATAGAGCCGCACCAGTTCCGCCGCCTTATAGGCGGCAATTCCCCCGCAGACTCCGAGGACGATGGTTTTTTCACGCAACAGCATAAGGCACTCCCCTGCCAGCCGGCAACAGGACTTAGAGAAAGGGGTTGGAACGTTTCTCACGGCCGATGCTGGAATCCGGACCATGACCCGGATGCACCAGTGTGTCTTCGGGCAGAACCAGCAGTTGGTCGCGAATCGCCGTCAGCAATTGGTCAAGGTCGCCGCCGGGCAGGTCGGTACGACCGATGGAGCCTGCAAACAGTGCGTCTCCGGTAAAAACATGGTCGTCCACATACAGAGAAATTCCCCCGGGAGAATGACCGGGGGTTGCCAACACCTTAACCTCCAGGCTGCCCAGGGTCAGAGTTTCGCCCCCGTCAAGCATTCGCGAAGGAGGCGCGGAGGCGCTCACGCTCAATCCATAAAGGGCGGCATGCTGCTCAGCCTTGTCCAGCAGAGCGAGATCGCCGCGGTGAATGAGCAGTTCGGCGCCGGTCTGCTCCACCAACAGGTGGTTGGCGCCAATGTGGTCAAAATGGCCATGGGTGTTGATCACCAGCTTCGCCGTTGCGCCGAGCCGCTGCAAAGCGGCCGTAATGCGTTCGCCCTCCGCGCCCGGATCAATGACGGCGGCCTCCAGGGTCTGCGGACAGGCAAGGATGAAACAGTTGACCTGCAAAGGCCCCACGACTATGCGTTCAACAATCACCGATTACTCCTTATCGTCTTGCGTAGAGAAAAGATCGAGACTCTTGCCCCGTAACTGGTCGCCCAGGGTAAAGCTCGCGCCGCGCGAGCGACTCTCGTTGCTTTTGACGGCCCGGCCCGGCATCGTCTGGGGCTTAGCCGCGGATTGGGGCTTTACAGCCGGTGCCGGCCCCTCAACTGCCGCCGGCGCGGCGGCTTCAGCGCCAAAAGAATCTTTAAAAAAGTAGCGATCATAGAGACGGTGGTAGGCAGTCCAGCCACTCGGACTATCAGGCTCACGCTCCATGTGCGTGCGCACACCGTTGATCTTGGAGTCGAGGTCATCAAGAAAATTGAGGATCACCGCCTCGATGATCTTGGGTCGCTTGGGAGAGCCATATTCATACTGCCCGTGATGAGAGAGCAGCAGGTGTTTGAGCAGCATGGCCAGCCGCGGGGGAAAACCGGGGATGGCGCGAATTTTCTCGTCCACCAATTCCACGCCCATGACGATGTGGCCGATGAGCTTGCCCTCATCGGTGTAATCAAAGGAGCGTTCATAGCAAAGCTCATCGACCTTGCCGACATCATGGAGCAGGGCGCCGGCAACCAGCAGGTCACGGTTGAGGCCGGGGTAGCGACGGCAGATATCGTCGACCAGATCGGCGACCGCCAGGCTGTGCTCAAGCAGCCCGCCGAGATAGACATGATGCATGGCCTTGGCCGCGGGCGCGGTCCGGTAGCGCCGCAAAAAGTCTTCGTCCGCGAAAAAACTCTCAAGCAGTCGCCGAAGATGTCCATCCTCCAGCGAAGCCACCTTGGCATGCAGCTCCCGCTCCATGTCCTCAGGCAGACGTTCACTCACCGGAAGAAAGTCACTGAGATCGATCTGCTCATCGGTGAGCCGCTCCAGATCCTGCACGACCAGTTGCATCTTGCCCAAATAGACACTGGCCTTGCCCTTGGCGAGAATAAAATCATCTTTTTCAAAACGGGTCGCGAACTCATCCACCCGGTCCCACACGCGGCCTTCGATCTCTCCGGTGCGATCCATCAGCTTCAGAGTCATATAGGGCTTGCCGTTTTTGGCCATGGCCATGATCTTATCGCGGACCAGAAAAGGGCTCTCCACCCAATCCCTCTCCTGAATGCTCTCCACAAAAACCTGCTTCACGTACTTCTCCTATCGGTGATCTGTCTCATGACGGCTTCGGCGGCACGCAGCCCATCCAGGGCCGCACTCATGATACCGCCGGCATAACCGGCACCCTCTCCGCAAGGAAAGAGCCCGGGATGGGATAGAGATTGCCCGTCGTCACCACGTATAATGCGTAGTGGCGCCGAGGTGCGGGTTTCGACACCGACCAGGGTGGCCTCAGCCGTGACAAAGCCGCGCATGCGGCGCTCGAACACGGGCAGGGCCCGGCGCAAACCGGTGCCGATAAAAGCGGGCAGAATCCGGTTCAGGTCGGCTTCACGCACTCCGGGACGACAGGTTGAGTGCAAGGAGCCGCGACCGCGACCAAGAAAACTCAACAGGTTCTGGGCCGGTGCATGGTAATCGGCGCCACCTGCTGCAAAGGCTTGAGCTTCCAGCTCCTCCTGCAAGGCTAAACCGCCCAGGGGGCCGGGGACGGGAAAGTCTGTTTCGCGTACGCTCACCACCAAGGCGCTGTTGGACATTTTCCCAGCCCGACTGAGATAGCTCATGCCATTGACCACCAGTCTGCCCGTTTCGCTCGAAGCGGCGATCACTTCACCCCCCGGACACATACAGAAAGAATAGATGCCGCGGCCGCTTTCAGGGTCATTCCAGCTCAGGTTGTAATCGGCCGTCGGCAGTCGTGGATGCCGGGGTAAACCATATTGAATGCGGTTGATCAGCTCCGCTGGGTGCTCTATGCGCACGCCCATGGCAAAAGCCTTGGCCTCCAGCGCCACGCCTGCCTCGGCAAGCATGCGGTAGGTGTCGCGCGCGCTGTGCCCGGGCGCCAAAACCAGGTGGTTGCAGGGCAACTCACTGCCGTTGCCGAGAACCGCGGCCCGAACTCGACCGGAATCCAGACCCAAGGCCGCAAGGCGGCTATGAAAATGGATAGCGACCCCCAGGGATTGCAACCGTTGCCGCAGATTGAGCAGCACCAGGCGTAGGCGATCGGTTCCGACGTGTGGTCGGGACTGCGCCAGAATATCGGATGGCGCGCCAAGGTCGACAAGAGTTTCAAGGACCAGACGAATCCAGGGATGATTAATCCGTGTCGTGAGCTTGCCGTCAGAAAAGGTCCCCGCGCCCCCCTCGCCGAACTGCACATTGCTTTCGGTATCAAGCTCGCCCGTCGCCCAGAAACGGCGCACATCCCGCACACGTTCCTCCACCGGTCGCCCCCGCTCAAGAAGGGTCACAGGCACTCCGCAGCGTGCCAGGTGCCAGGCGGCAAAAAGCCCCGCCGGCCCCATTCCGACGACCACCACCGGAGATGTCGCGGCGATTTTTCGCAAAACCGGTAACGGAGCCGCGACAACCGGCTCCAAGCGCTTCACCGCTTGAGGATCAAGAACCTCGCGCGTTTCCTTCGTCAGATCGAATTCAACACTGAAAACGCGCAGGATTCGAGATTTTCGCCGGGCATCAACGGCGCGGCGCACCACCTTGAGCCCGACAATCTCGCCAGGCGCCACGCCCAGCTGTCGCGCGACAATGGCAGGCAGCTGATCTTCGGCCTGATCAAGATCGAGCCTGACTTCGTTGAGTCGCCAGCTCATAAAGGGAAAATCGGCAACTGAATGTGAAAGGTCGTGCCCTCCCCCGGGTTGCTTGCGACATTGATCTTTCCGCCGTAGCCCTTCACGATCCGCAAAACCACGGACAACCCCAACCCCGTGCCGCGTTCCTTGGTCGTAAAAAACGGATCGAAAACCCGATAGAGGTTTTCCTTGGGGATTCCACGTCCCGAGTCACGCACCTCAATAAAGAAAAATTGCTCATCATACCGTAAGCTGATCCTGAGGCTCCCGCCATGAGGCATTTCATAGAGAGCATTGACAATGAGATTGTTGAAGATCTGCGCGACTTCATGCGCATCAGCCTGGATCAGGGGTGGATTGGGAGCAATGTCCGTCTCGACCTCTACACCCTGCCTATGAATTTGCGCCTCGAACAACTCTAGAGCGTTCTCGACTTCCTTAGCCAGATCAACCCCTTGAAGTTCGACATGAGGTCTCTTGCTGGCATTGAGCAGATTACGCAGAATACCATCGATGCGATCAACTTCTTTAATGATCTTCTCGGGATATTCCCGCAAATCCTCATCGGCGGACAGACTCGAATGCAGGATTTGCGCAAACAGGCTGATGGAGTTGAGCGGATTGCGGATTTCATGGGCCATTCCGGCCGAGAGATGGCCGAAGGCCGCCAGCTTTTCCGCCTGAACGATTTCCATCTGGGCGCGCTCAAGTTCGGCGCTTTTCTCCGCCACACGCTGCTCGAGTTCCTGATTCCACTTTTCGATCTCGGCGCGCAGTTCCTGATTATGCAGTTCGATGCGGCGAATGAGCAGGGCGTTTTCGATGCGGTCGAGCAGATCCTGATTCTTAAACGGCTTGAGCACATAATCCGAGGCTCCGGCCTTCATCAACTCGACGGCAATCTCCTCGCTGCCCTTGCCGGTGAACATGATGACGTAGGTGGCGGGAAAACGCTCCTTGATCTCTTTCAAGGCCGTCATTCCGTCCATGACCGGCATCATGTAATCGAGCAGCACCAGCGGCACGGGCTCTTTTTCAAGAAAATCCAGGCCTTCACGCCCACTCTCGGCCGTGACAACCTCAAATCCCTTGTTTCGCAGAATCATGGAGGTAAGTTGCAGAATGACCTTTTCGTCATCCACCACCAGGATTTTCTCTTTCATGGGGGTCCCGGCATCAGTCAAGAAGTGGAAAAGCAGGAAAAAGCGGATGTCAGCATACCTTGTGCCCAACCCGTTTGACAAGGAGTAAAGGGCCAAAACAAAGAGGCAGCCGAAGCTGCCTCTGAGATGACCACAAAAGAAAGCCGCAGGGTTATTCGGAATCGGTAACGCGGATGGTCATCACCGGAATCGGCGACTTACGCACGACCTTTTCAGCGGTACTGCCGAACAACACATGGTCAAGCCCGGTACGGCCGTGAGTGCCCATGACGATCAGATCGGCTTGTTCCTCTTCGCCTTTCTTGATGATTTCGTCATAGGGAATGCCGGGCAGCACGAAAGTTTCATAATTGCTGTAGTCGCTCAGGTGCTTGCGACAGAATTTCTCCATCATTTTCTTGGCCCCTTCCTGGATTTCCTCCTCCAACTTGTCGAAGGAAATATGCGGGACGTAAAACCCGCGCAGGTCGACGGGTTCGTTGACCACATGCACCAGAAGCAGCCGCGCATCGAATTTCTTCGCCAGAGTCAGAGCGAACTCGAAGGCGAAATCCGAACTTTCGGAAAAATCGGTGGCATAAAGAACAGTTTTTAAATCTTTCATAAAACCTCCACAAAGTAGGGGACCTTGCACCAATCAGACCGTCACTGAATCGCCATGACGAAAGAGCTTGTTCATTACCGACTTAAGTTCATGAAGCTTGACCGGCTTGTTGATATATTCGAAGGCACCCAGGTTCATGGCCTCCAGGTAAGACTCCACACCGCCGTAGGCGGTAATCATGATGACATTGATGCCGGGATGAGAGCGGTGCAGTTCACGCAAAAAAACCAGACCGTTCATTCCGGGCATGTGAATGTCGCTGATGACCAGACTGACCCGGTGATCGCGAATGAAATCAAGCGCTTCACGTCCGTCACCGACGCTGTCCACATCATAGCCTTCCTGTGACAGCAGCCTGCTCAGCCCAATCCGGGCATTTTCCTCGTCATCGACAATGAGAATTTTTCCGACTGAAGACCCCAAGAACTTTGCTCCTTAAGAGAAATTGCAGTGAAAGTCTAGCATGGAGAAGTCGACTGTCAACTCGGCAAAAAACTGATTAAACGACAAATTACAATCAATCAGGCCGATGACAGACCACGCATGCGAAAGGCCCCCATACCGGTTGCATGCGCTGCATCCTAGGTCTGCTTAGGTTAGTCGGCCAAGCGCCAGGAATCAATCAGGACATCAAGCAGCTCGGTCAAACGGGCCGCGCTGCGGCGACCCTCAACCAACACTTCGTCATGGCTCAGGGAAGCGTCACCGCGGCCTGCGGCATAGTTAGTAATCAGCGACAAGCCGGCGACATCAACACCGAGATAGCGCGCCATAATGGCTTCGGGCACCGTCGACATGGACACCGCATCGCCACCCAGACTGGCAACCATGCGGATTTCCGCCGGAGTCTCGTAAGAAGGCCCGAGCAGACCCGCCAACACACCCTGGCGCAATCGAATATTCAGTGCCCGCGCACCCTCAGCCAGCAAAGGAAACAGGTCGTTACGGTAAAGGCGGGAGAGATCGACGAAAGGGGGGGGAGTGCGACCGCGCAAGGGATTATCGCCGGTCAGGTTGATGTGATCACGGATAAACATAAAATCGCCGGGGCGCAAATCTTCGCGGACCCCGCCGGCGGCATTGGTAAGCAAAATTCTTCGACAGCCCAAAGCCGCCGCCAGTTCGACCGGCCGTACCACCTCGCAAGCACGATAACCCTCGTAAAGGTGATAGCGCCCCGCAAAAACCAGCAATCGCCAACCGCCGCGACGCCCCGCCCACAAGCTTCCCTGATGACCGGCAACGGTCGTGGCGGCCATTGCGGGAATCTGGTCGTAGGCAAGGCTTTGCGCACCTTCCAGGGACGCGGTCAGCTCACTGAGTCCTGAGCCAAGAACCACCGCCAGGTCGAAATCCTGGTCGCCAAAACAACGGCGTACCTGCTGCCGGCCAAGAGCGAGAAGATCATCCGTGAGTATCACTGGAGCAACCTGCGAACACGCTCCAGGAGAAAATCGGGCGTGAAGGATTTACCGATAAAGTCATCGGCTCCGGCTGCCTGGGCGGCATCCTGATCTGTTTCCTTGCGAAAAACTCCGCTCATGGCGAGAAGTCGCATGTGCCGCAAACTTGCGTCGGCGCGAATGATCCGCATCAGCTCATAGCCGTTACGCAAAGGGAGGTTCAAATCCAGAATGACAAGGTCCGGCTTTTCGGTTCGCACCAGAGCTAAACCTTGCTCGCCGTCGGCGGCTTCACAGATCTCCAAATCGAGAGGCGCCAGGACATCCCGCACCAGTTCGCGAAAAAAACGAGCATCTTCGATAATGGCGACCTTGGGCCGCCTAGGATCGGCTGCTGCCGAAGGCAACTCTTCAGCAGCCTTGTGAAGAACGAAGACATCGTTGCACTTCGGGCAACGGATGCGCATCCCGGATCTGACACGCTCGCCGGGTACGCGATAGCGGGCTCCACACAGAGGGCAACGAACCAGCATGGCCTGCCCCCCTCAAGGTCCGCCGACCGCATTGACCGCGGTGAGGACCACACGCGATCGGTTTCCGAAAGCCAGAGGGCGCTGGTCGACCCAAAGGCTGATGGCCTCGGGCTCCTGCACCAAAAGCTGAGCCTGAAAACGTGCCTGCCAAGTCACCACGGCGCCGGCCTGCAACTGATAGCCTTGAACAGGGCGACCGTCCAGCACAACTTCCAAGTGCGTCGCCCTGTCGGCCTGCACCCGTACGCTGCTGCCCTCCTCGCGAAGAACTGCCAGAGATCGCGTGTCACCTTCCTGAGCGACCGGCGCGACAAATGCGGCGGAAGCAGCCGCTGAAGGCACATTCGCCGCACCACCCTCTTCGCTAAGCTCATCCTGATCGGGCAACACATCTTCATCGACCGCGGGAGCGGAGGGCGAAGGCAATACCGGCTGCTGTTCAACGGGCGGCGCGGGTGTCTGCGGCATCGGCGCCTGAGAAATCGGCCGTGACAACCAGTACCCCAAAGCCGCTGCGAGAAGAATTATCAACAACAGAACCAAAAGACTGCGCTTGGTCGAGGAAGGCATGGGTACGGATTCGATCAACTCCGTCTCGATCCTGCGCAACTGATCCGGGGTCGCCGCTTCTTCAGGCCTGCGCTGCAGGTAGCATTCGAGCAGCTCTCTGGGGTCAAGATTCAGAAACTCAGCGTACGAGCGCAGAAATCCCTTCAGGTAGGTTTCCCCCGGAAAGGCATCCCAGCGCTCCTCCTCCAATGCCTCGACAAACTGGCGCCGGATACGAAGCTTCAGGGATACATCATCAAGCGAAAGTCCACGTTCTTCGCGACGGTTTTTAAGCTTTTCACCAAAACCTTGAATATCGTTCATACCTTATAGGGGCCGGTAATTTCCCGGTCGATCATGGTTATTGAAGCAGCCGGAGGTAGTTCTGGGCATGGCGGCCGACTTCCGAATCCGGGCTAAGGTCCACCACTCGACGAAAAGCGGCGGCAGCTTCCTGCTGCTGATTAATTTTCATATAGGCCAGGCCGAGCTGGTAGTGCGCCTGAGCATAGGCAGGATCAATACGAACAGCTTCACGAAATTCTTCCAGCGCAAGATCCGGCTTGTTCAAAGCCAGATATGCCTCCCCGAGATGGAGTCGGGCCGGAGCATAACGACGGCTTCTCTGCAATGCCTCCTGGTAGGCGGAAACCGCCTCAAGGTATTCGCCCTTTTGATAATGCGCCATGCCCAGGCCGGTAAAAGCCACCGTGGGCTGGTCGAAGAGCAGATCTTGCGCCGCCGTGCGAAACCGGACGATGGCATCGTCCCAGCGCTGCATGTCGAGATACAAGGCAGCCAGATTGTGATGATAAAGGGCCTCGCGGGGAGCCAGACGAATGGCTTCGAGATAGTGACGCTCAGCTTCGGCATAGGCCCGCATCAGATGGTAGGTCTGCGCCAGGGATTGCTGGATTTGGGGATCGCGCGGCGCCAGTTCGGCGGCCTTGAGAAATTCGCGCAAAGCGGCACTCAGGTTGGGCTCGCGCATGTAGGAGATACCCAGAGTGTGATGCACCTCGGCCTGCTGTACCCGGTCGTGGCCCGGAGCACAACCGACCGCCGTGAACCCAAGAAGAATGAGTAAAATTGAAAAGATAAATAGACGCAAGATCAACGCTCCTAAAAAGCTGCCAGCATTCGTCCGACACTGTCGATCAGCCGCTGACGACGGACCTCTACAGCATCGGGAACAACGGAATCCGGCAGCTTGGCAGCGACTGCCCCAGGTTTACGCGAGCCGTCCGCGCCCGACAGGGCGACGGCAGGCACCGGCGCGGGCCGCACGCCATCGGCCAATGGTAGCGCACGCCACATCTGCTCGCGTTGCTCTCTGGAAAGAGTTTGCACCTCGAGGTCGGTCATGAGAAACCCCATGGACTCGACGAAATAAAGCCCCTCGTCGATAACCGCGTCAACCTCCTGCGGGCCAAGGGTGCCTTGCTCATTGTTATAAAACACCAAACGGGCGGAATCGAAGAGTTCCAGCACAACGGAAACGCGCAAGCTCCGGCCGGCACGAAAAACACAGAGAAAAGCCCCCGCGCGCTGACCGGGAAAACCGCTCAAGGCTACCGGCACGGGGTTGATGGAGCGCAGCAATCGAACCACATGGGTGGAAGCGATGGGGAGTTGGTCTCGGTCCTCGTCAAGGGCGAACATGGGCGCCGCTTCCTCCTCGCTGAAATCTTCGAAAGGCGTCAAGTGATCGAAATGACAGAAAGCGAATGACCTCGAATTCCAATCAATACACCGAGCGACCCGCAGCGTCCGCAACTCGCAGCTGCACAGATTTCTCAGAACGTTCTCCAATAGCCCGGGCTTGCCGATCATCCGAGTTAAACATCATATCACAAGCAATCAACTTAGAGCCATCAACCTGCGATGCGACCTCAAAGCCCTAAACCCGGATCTCAGAAATCCATGCTAAAGGTATTTGCCGATGATCGGCGCCAGATCCCGACGGGTTTGCTCAGGGATCAGGCTCTTGTCGGTCATGATGGCAAATTCCAGTGCGGCCCCGCAGCCACAGCCACGCGCATTACCAAGTTGCTTTGCCGCCGCCTGGATGATGCCACGCGCGGTGGCGACATTTTTCTGGATGATCGCAATGACCGCCTCCACGGAGACATCGTCATGCTCAGCATGCCAACAGTCGTAATCGGTGGCCAGCGCGACGGTGGCATAACAGATTTCAGCCTCACGGGCCAGTCGCGCCTCGGGAATGTTGGTCATGCCGATAATGTCCACTCCCCAGGAGCGGTAGATATTCGATTCGGCACGGGTCGAAAAATTGGGGCCCTCAATGCAAAGATAGGTTCCCCCTTTATGGACGACGGCGCCGACCTGCTTTGCTGAGCTTTGCAGCACCTGTGCCAAATCATCACAGACCGGATCGGCAAACTGCACATGCCCGGCCACGCCCTTGCCGAAGAAGGTAGAGGCACGCTTGCCTTGGGTGCGATCAAAAAACTGATCAGGAATGACGATATGCCCGGGCACAATCGCCTCTTTCATGCTGCCGACCGCCGACACGGAAATGATACGCTCAACGCCGAGGGTTTTCATGCCGTAGATGTTGGCGCGATAATTCACCTCGGAGGGCAGCAAGCGATGCCCGCGACCGTGACGAGGTAAAAAAACCATCTTCACGTTGCCGAGCATGCCGCAAATATAGGCATCCGACGGCGCGCCGAAGGGGGTTTCGACGTGCTCTTCACGCACCTCGATCAGCTCATCCATCTGGTAGAGACCGCTGCCGCCGATAACCCCGATGACAGGTTGTGACATCAGAAAATTCCTCCTGTGGGATTTTGTTGCTGCTCTTTATCCAACCGCCCCTTGAGCTGACCGCAGGCCGCGGAGATATCGGCACCCTTGCTCGAACGGCGGATAGTCACGATATTGCGTTGCAAAAGATAGGACTGAAACGCATCCATCGCCTCACTTGTCGGAGCCTGCCAGTCTGATCCCTCATGCTCGTTAAAAGGGATCAGGTTGACCTTGGCCCTGATCCCGTGCAGCAACCTGACCAGGCGTTTGGCATCGGCGGGGGAATCGTTGAGACCGCGAATCACGATATATTCAAAGGTGATGCTCTGACGTGGTTGCAGGGGATAGTCACGACAGGCCGCCATCAACCGTGCCAGGGGATAGCTCCGATTGACGGGCATCAGACGATCACGCACCTCGTCGGTAGTAGCATTGAGAGAGACCGCCAGATTAACTCGAATCCGCCGCCCCAGCTCGGCCATTTCCGGCACCAGTCCGCAGGTGGACAGCGTAATTCTACGCGGGCTGAAACTCAGGCCTTCTTCGGCGTAAAAAATATGCAGAGCCGTGATGACGCTCTCCAGGTTGTGCAGCGGCTCCCCCATGCCCATGAGCACGATGTTGTTCACCGGGCCATCGACCAGGGCGGCGCAGACCTGGTTAACGATCTCCGCCACGCTGAGGTTGCGCATCAAGCCGAAGGTACCGGTCAGGCAGAATCGGCACTGCATGGCGCAACCAACCTGGGTGGAGATACACAAAGTGCTGCGCCCCTCATCCATGGGGATGCGCACGCTCTCCACCGTCTGCCCGTCGGCCAGGCGCAGCAGATATTTACGGGTGCCGTCGCGACTCGACTCCACCGCTTCGGGAACAAGCCGGGAAACAAAGGAGCGCGCCTGAAGTTCCCGGCGAAAATCCTTGGAAAGGTCCGTCATCTCGGCGAAGTCGCTGACCCCTTGACGATACATCCAGCGAAAAATCTGGCGGGCGCGGAATCGCTCCTTGCCCATACCGCCGAGAAATGCGGTGAGAGCGTCGAGATCAAAATTTTTCAGATCGACTTTGCGATCGGTTTGCACAACAGGTTCAGTCATTACGGCAATTCGTCACGAAAAATAGCCCTTTGGGATTGTACCCAAAGGGCTATCGGTTCACAAGGCTTAACTTTTGGACAATCCAGCCGAATCAGCCGAGAAGTTCAAGACCGGAGAAAAAGTAGGGAATCTCGAAGGCGGCCGTTTCGGGGGCATCGGAGCCGTGAGTGGCGTTCTCGCCGATGGAGACGCCGAATTCCTTGCGCAGGGTTCCGGCATCGGCCTTGGCCGGATCGGTGGCGCCCATCAGATCGCGCCACTTTTTGATGGCGCCGGGAGCCTCGAGCACCATGACGACACAAGGGCCGCTGCTCATGAAATCGGTCAGTTCGCCGAAAAAGGGGCGTTCTTTGTGAACGTAGTAGAAACCTTCAGCTTCAACCTTGCTCATGAAAATCTTCTTGAGACCGACCAGCTTGAAACCTTCGGCATAAATACGGGCAAGGATTTTTCCGGCATGGCCGGAGGCGAAAGCGTCGGGCTTGATGATGGCAAAAGTTCTTTCCATGATGACGTATACTCCTTGAAATTAGCGACGAAGTCAGTAATATAAAGAATTCTTGAATTTGGACGCGTTTTTATCACTGCCCGCCGACAGTGTCAAGGCTTTATCCCCCCACCTGAAGCCAGACGCGAGTTTGGCCCCCACGGCGCCATTGCCGAACAGACCGGAGAAGAACGCATGGATTTTGCAGTGGAGCATATTTTTACGGAAATGGCCCTGATCCTGGGCATCAGCGCCGTTATCGGTTTTCTCGCCACCCGCCTCAAACAACCGCTGATCGTCGCCTTTATCGCAGTGGGCATTCTGGTCGGGCCATCGGGACTCGATCTGGTGGAATCCCACCAGCAAATGCACCTGCTGGCCGAGATGGGCATCGCCATTCTGCTCTTCGTCGTCGGCCTCAAGCTCGATCTGCACCTGATCCGCACCATGGGACCCGTCGCTCTGGCCACCGGCCTGGGCCAAGTGCTCTTCACCTCGGTGTTCGGCTTTCTCATCGCCCTGGCTCTGGGGATGAGTCCCATCGGTGCGCTCTATGTGGCCGTCGCCCTGACCTTCTCCAGCACCATCATCATCGTCAAACTGCTCTCCGATAAACGTGAAATCGATTCGCTTCACGGGCGCATCGCCATCGGCTTTCTTATCGTGCAGGACATCGCCGTGGTCCTCGCCATGATTCTGCTCACGGCCCTGGGCGCCGGCGGCGAATCGGGCAGCCTGATGCTGGCCAGCCTCGGCGTGGTGATCAAAGGGATTTTCCTGCTGGCGACCATCGGCTTGTTGATGCGCTATGTCCTACCGCGCCTGATGGACCAGGTGGCCCGCTCGCAGGAACTCCTGCTGCTGTTTTCCATCGCCTGGGCGGTCATGTTGGCCAGCGGCGGTGAACTGCTCGGCTTCAGCAAGGAGGTCGGCGCCTTCCTGGCCGGCATTTCCTTGGCGACCACTCCCTACCGCGAGGCCATCAGTTCGCGCCTGGTGAGCCTGCGCGACTTCCTGCTGCTGTTCTTTTTCATCAACCTGGGCTCGCAACTCGACCTCTCCGTGCTGGGCGCCCAGATCGGCGCGGCCCTGATCTTTTCGGCGTTCGTACTCATCGGCAACCCGATCATCGTCATGGTCATCATGGGAATCATGGGCTATCGCAAGCGCACCGGCTTCCTGGCCGGCCTGACCGTGGCGCAGATCAGTGAATTTTCTTTGATTCTCGCCGCGCTCGGGTTGACCCTGGGGCATATCGACCAGGACACCATGGGGCTAATCACCCTGGTTGGCCTCATCACCATCGGCACCTCGACCTACATGATTCTCTACAGCCATCAGCTCTACGAGAAGATTTCACCGCTTCTGAGCATTTTCGAGCGGCGCATTCCCCACCGCGAACGCGACGAGGACAGCAGTGACCATGCCGAGGAGGCCGATGTCATTCTTTTCGGACTCGGACGCTACGGTCGCAACATCGCCACCAACCTGCTGGCGCGCCATAAGCGGGTTCTGGGCGTGGATTTCGACCCGCAGATCGTCGCCGAATGCCGCCTGCAGGGCTTGCCGGTACGCTACGGTGACGCCGAAGACCCTGAGATCCTCGAGCATCTGCCCCTGCACTCGACCCAATGGGTCGTCAATGCCACCCCGGGCTACGAAGCAAACCTGACCCTGCTCAAAGCTCTGCAGTCGCACGGCTTCGGCGGCAAAGTGGTGCTGACCGCGCACAATCAATCCGAGGCGCAGAGGTACCGCGAGGCGGGCGCCGACAAAGTCTTGTGGCCCTATGTCGATGCCGCCGAGCAGGCCGTGGATTACCTAACCACCTCCACCGACACCATCTCCGCAGGCATTCCCTGGCCGGTAACCCTGGGCGAGGTGCGTCTGCGCCCGGGATCCCAGGCGGTCGGCAAACACATTCGCGACCTCGACCTGCGCGCCCGCACCGGAGTCAGCATCATCGCCGTAGATCGGGCCGGACAAAGCTACTTTGACCCGGGATCGGACTTTCTGCTCATGGCCGCCGATCGCCTGGTGCTGCTCGGATCGCATGAGAGCCTCGACAAAGCAGCGCGCATTCTCGAAGAAAGCAAGGCCCAGGATTCCAAGCGCAGCGGCAGCACCTTTCGCATTGAGGAAGTACCGCTCATCCCCGACTCTCCCTGGGAAGGCCGCTCCCTGGCGGAACTCGACCTGCGTGGCCGCTGCGGGATAACCGTCATCGGCATTCGTCGGGGCGATGAAAAAATCACCTCGCCCTCCCCTAATGAAACCCTGCGCACTGGAGACATCCTGGTCGTGGTCGGCAGTCTTGAAGCTATTGGGAATGCCTGTCGCCAACAACCGTGAACGAAATCCAGACAACCTTCGGCCAAATCATGAAGAAAGACCAGCACATGCCTTGGAGCAAATCCGTCAAGTTCCTGCCTTGCCTACTGCTGCTTCTAGCCCTTAGCTGGGCCTGCGAAGCTTACGCCTGGCAACCGCGTAATCGCGAGGAATCCCTCATCAGCCACCGGGAACCGGGTCCCGTAGTCGGCAGCCCCCGCACCTACATCCTCGGCCTCGATGAAGATCTAAACAACCTCGCTTGGCGCGCGGGGGTTGGTTACCGGGCGCTGGTGCGCGCCAACCCGGATATCGACCCCTGGTTGCCGCCGACCGGGGCACAGGTCGTGCTGCCGCAGGCGGCCGTGGTGCCTTTCTCGGCCCAGCCTGGCATCACCATCAATCTGGCCGAATTGCGCCTTTACCTGATCTGGCGGGAAGGCGCAGAAACCCTGGTACGGTTTTATCCCATCGGTATCGGTCGCGAAGGCCGCGAAACCCCTCTGGGCAAATTCAGCGTCGCCAATCGCGCCAAAAACCCCTCCTGGACTCCACCACCCTCGGTGCGCACGGAGCGCCCCTATCTACCCGGCACTGTAGTCCCCGGCCCGGACAACCCCCTGGGGGATTACTGGATAGGACTCAATGACCATCGCATCGGCCTTCACGGCACCAACCAACCCTACGGCGTCGGTCGCGAAGTAAGCAGCGGCTGCATCCGCCTGTACCCGGAGCACATCGGGGATCTTTTTTATCGCGTGGAGACCGGAACACCGGTCGCCATAATTTACCAACCGATCAAACTCGGACAACGCGATGAAAAACTCTATCTGGAAGTCCACCCCGACCAGCGCGGCATGATCGCCGACCCCATGGCCGAAGTATTACGCCAGAAAGCGCTCCTGGGGGGCGGCAGCCGACTCGATCTGGATCGCGTACGGCAGGCACTGGCCGACAAAAGCGGTCTGCCCGTCGCCGTTTCAGCCCAATGAGACAAGGCGTTCAGCCTTTTGTTTCTTCGGGCATAAAACCGAACCGTTGCTCCAGAACCGCGCGCCGATAGCTGAAAATATGCCGCAGTTGGCGCTCCACAAACAAGCGGTTCATGGCCCGTCCCAACCACCCCAGCGGCAGGGCATAGTGAACTTCGTCGTCCATCTCCACGCCTCCGGAAATCGCGCGGAAATGATGTTGATGATGCCAGAAGCGATAGGGTCCGAAACGCTGCTCGTCAACGAAAAAGAAAGGCTCGCGCACCTGGGTGATTTCTGTGATCCAGGTCAGGTCGAATGCGACCAGAGGACGGATACGGTAACAGATGATCATCCCGGCATACATGCGCGGTGGCAAACTTGAGGTGACGCGAAAATTCAGAGTCGGCGGGGTGATGTCCCGCAGGTTGGCGGGGTCGGAAAAAAATGCCCAGCATCGATCCGGATCAACGGGCAGACGCTGGCGAAAAAAAAGCCGATGGATTTGCATGCTTCTCTCCGCAGGCGAAGGTCTACAGCGGCTGGTCGAAACACAGGTCCGCGTCCCCGGCCTGGTGCCGACCCTGCAGCCGCCATCAAGAAGGCGCGGAATCACGCGCCCATCGGTCTAGCCCGCTCCGGGGACCAGAAGCGCGGCAGCATTTACCGCCCGCGGCTCCATCACGAAATATCCTCCAAGCAAGAAAAGCCCCGTTTCCGGGGCTTTTCTACTGCCAAGCAGAGGTGCTTTATTTCTGGAGCGTCATCTCGAAAGCCTTGGTCGCCTTCTGCGCTGCGCTATCAGCCTGAGCAGCGCTATTGGCCGCCGCCCTGGCAGAGCCATCCGCACGAGTGGCGGCGCTTTCGGCACGGGTTGCAGCAGCTTCGGCACGGGCCGCGGCATCATTCGCCTGCTGGTTGGCGGCCTTGGCTTCCTGAGCGGCCGCTATGGCCTGCCGCAGCAGGTTCTCATCATCCGTCTCAATGGCGAGATATTGGGAGCAGCCCCCAAGCCCGAAAAGAAACACACCAGCGACCAGAGCCATTCCGATTTTTTTCATAATATTCCTCCTGATCCAAGTTGTCGCATTTACGACGACCGCAAGACACCATGTCGTTGCAGAATCATCAATTCGAGTCCTTTATTCCTTGCCGCAGAGAGCCCTATTCCGCGAGCAAGGAGCCCCTCCAGACAAACTGAAAAATATCTGCGAAGGGTATGGATTCTCGCACTTTGTGCTAATTATTCCACAAATTTAGAATACTTCAACTGAAATTTAAAAAGTCGCGGCGGTCGCGAAGGCGGGGACGTGGAGAACCGCGCTAGGGCAGGCGCTCTTGCAGATAGGCAAGGAATTTACGCAGGGATTGGCCGCGGTGGCTGATGCGGTTTTTTACCTCGATGGGTAACTCGGCCAAGGTTTTTCCATACTCCGGCACGAGAAACAAAGGATCGTAACCGAAGCCTTCATTGCCGCGGGCCGCGCCAACGATCAGACCGGGCAAGCGTCCTTCAAACAACCGACAATCGCCCTGCGGGGAGCAGTAGGCCAGGACGCAGCGAAACGCCGCGTGGCGTTGATTCGCGGGCACTCCTGTCAGAGCGGCAAGCAGTTTACGGTTGTTTTCGGCATCGCTCGCGCCAAGGCCCGCATAGCGTGCGGAATATATCCCGGGGGCGCCTCCCAGAGCATCAACCTCGAGACCGGAATCGTCGGCCAGGGTCATGCGCCCGGTCAGTTGGGCAATGGTGCAGGCTTTTTTCTCGGCGTTGGCGGCAAAACTATTGCCATCCTCCTCGACTTCGGCAAGATCCGGAAAACTGTCCAATCCCAGCACCGCGACACCGGCTTCGCTGAGCAGACGGCGGATCTCGCGTAACTTTCCCGCATTGCGCGTAGCGACGACAAGTTCCATCAACTTACCTCTCCAGCACCTGTTGCTGCAGGCGGCTCAAATCCAGGCAGCCGGCCATAGCCAGGTCCCGCAGAGCATCCAGCTCGGCCTGGGTAAAGGGGTGCTCTTCTGCCGTTCCCTGCACTTCGACAAAGCGTCCGGAACTGGTGATCACAAAATTCATATCAACGGCGGCCCGAAAATCTTCCTCGTAGTTCAGATCAAGCAGGGCGTTGCCCTCGACCAACCCGACACTGACCGCCGCAACCCCTTCACGCAAAGGCGAGGCACTGATCAAACCACGGTCCCTAAGTCCGCAAACCGCATCGACCAGTGCAACGTAGGCACCGGTGACGGAGGCGGTGCGCGTGCCGCCGTCGGCCTGAAGCACATCGCAATCGATCTGGATGGTGCGCTCGCCCAGCGCGGCAAGATCAACCACGGCGCGCAGAGAACGACCGATAAGACGCTGGATCTCATGGGTGCGGCCACCGATTTTGCCACGGGTCGCTTCACGGGGACTGCGGCTTTGAGTGGCGCGGGGCAACATGCTGTATTCGGCCGTTACCCAGCCGCGCCCTTCACCACGCATGAACGAGGGGACTTTCTCCTCCACCGTGGCATTGCACAGGACCCGGGTTTCACCAAAGGAAACCAGCACCGAGCCCTCGGCGTAGCGGGTAAAATTGCGTTGAAAATCAATCGGTCGCAATTGATCGGCGCGGCGACCGTCGGGACGGGTAAACAGCGATGTCATCAGCGTGTCCTCTCACTTCGTTCGTCGGCAAAACTACTCAGGCCCGCGAACAGTGCCTGAGCCAAAGCCTCCTGGCCGGCGGGATCGGTCAACCGGGCCAGATTTTCGGGGTGGGATAGATAACCCAGCTCCACCAACACCGTCGGCAGGTTACCCCGCCCCAAAGGCAGCAGCGGCGCCTGGTAGATGCCGGACACTCTGAACCCGGCACTCTCCAGGCTACGGCCGAGATGCTGCGCCAGCTTCATGCTGCCACCCTGAGTCGCATCCAGGCTCAGTCCCTCATATTCCTCGCGTGGCCGTACCACCAGGGCAACTCCTTGAGGTTCGGCGCGAAAGGAGGATTGGGCGTGCAAGGAGATAAAAGCGTCCACCTCCGATTGGGCTGCCGGCTCCAGGCGTTGCTGGGGGGTGAGGGTGTAATCGCCCTCACGGCTCAAATAAACAGGAATGCCCAGACGCATTTTGAGTATGCGCTCCAGGTGGCGGGCCACATCGAGCGCCACCTCTTTTTCTCGCGTCCCGTCGGTGCTGATGCTGCCCATATCCTGGCCGCCATGACCGGGATCGATGGCCACGGCCCGCAACCCGCCCGCCTCCTGCGGGTTCTGTTTCTGCGTCAAGAAGGCAAATAGGCGATCGAGGGTGGTGTCCTCATCCACGGGCACGGGCGCGCGAGGCGTCAGGTTACGGTAATACACCGCCGTGTTGAGCAGGTCGGGCAACTGCTGGGTGATGAAATCTTCAGGAACCCGCAAGCGGTTGTCGATGAAGCGCGGGCGCTGACTCAAAGGCAGGAATCGACCACCAATCCGCAGGAAATGGCTACCGGGAGAGATGGTCGCCGTACCGCGCGGCGTGGAGAAGCTGTAAATATGCTCAACCGAATTCCAGCCGCCGCGCATATCCAAGGCCGCAAGAATATCGTCAATGGCGATAAAATAGGTCCCATCCTGCCAATAAACCTCGGATACCGTCACCGGCGGCTTTCCCCGCGGGGCGATTTCCACAGCGGCGGCGGCAGGCAGAGACAGCATCAGAAGAAAAACCAGGAGCACCCACAATCGGATCATTCCCACGCACCTCCAGCGAAGGCGATCCTTATAACTCAGCCTCTCTGCACCTGTCAATTTCACCTTTTCGAAAAACACCTTTCCAATGCGGGAAAAATCAGGCATCCGCGAGCCCTTCGGCGTCATCCGCCGACAAGCGGATGCCGTTAGCGGCCGAACGGCCCAGGCGAGCGAGCAACCTTTGCGTGAGCGTCAGCGCCAACTGCTCCTGCACCTGCTCTCCCGTTGCGATTCCCGCAATCTGCCCGCCGGCGATCATGCCATGCCCGCCAGCGGTGCCCAGGCCATCCACAACCGCCCGCATGACGTGCCCGGCCTTGATATCGTGAGACAGGGTGCGAAAGGATAGGACCTCGTCACCCTCGTAACAGCCCATGCCCATCACCACGTCGACCCCCTCGGCACGCAGTAAAAAATCGGCCATTTCAGCGACGATATCCGGATTGTGAATATCGAGAAGATTGAAAACCAGCACCCCGTCGTAAATCACGGCACTGCTGATGGCCTTTTTAAAAGCACGGAAGTATTCGAGGGGCACTTCAGATTGAATGATGTTGAACAGGATGTGGTTATTGACCAGGGGCAGAAGCTGAAGATAAGCTTCGCGGTCGGCGCGGCACCATTCGCGTCCCAGATCCTGAGTTTCGGATTTGATGGCATAAAACAAAATAGTGGCCAGTTTGGTGCTGATGCTTACTTTCTGGGCCACCAGGTATTCGTAAAGAATCGTCGCAGAGGCACCGTAATCTTCGCGGATATCGACCCAGCGGCAAGTCGCGCAGGTCTCGCGCGGCGGATGATGATCGATGACCAGATGCACGGGACGATCGGCGGGATAGGAATTGTTGCCGGTGCCCGGCTGGCTGTCGACCATGCACACAACATTGAACTGGTTGAGATCCAGAGCGTGGAGGGGAAAGGCCTTGATTTCCAGCTCCTTAACCATTTGCCGGTTTTCGACACGTCCGATGACCCCGCCGAAGGCCACCGTCGCCTCATTGCCGGTGGTCATCTGCAACAGGTGCCGCAGAGCGGTGGCGGAGGCCAGAGAATCGGGATCGGGGTTATCGTGAGCCATGATCAACACCCGCCCCTTGCCGCGAACCCAATCGATAATTTGATCGGAAAATTCTCGTGAGCGCTTCAAATCCATGGGCATGACAACAAAACTCCCTCCACCTTATTTTTCATTTTCGGCGAGCCGCTGAAAAACCAGATCGACCGCAGCCCGTGGTGAATCCACATAAAACACGCCGGGGATTCCCGGCCAGGCCCCCAGGGCGGCGACTGTACGGCCCAACTTCAAGGAAACGGCAATTTCCGAAAGCGTACCGTATTCACCGTCGACGGCAATGAGAGCTTGGGCCGTGTGGGCAATGATCACGTTACGCGCATGGCCCATGTTGGTCACAATCGGGTAAGTCACCCAAGGGTTCGCGGCCTGGGCTTCGCTGCCGGGCAGAATGCCCAGGGTTTCCCCGCCGGCCTCGGCACAGCCGCGACAGGCCGCGCGCATCACGCCATCAAGCCCGCCGCACACCAGCACGGCGCCGCGCTCGGCGATCAATCGCCCGATCTCGTAGGCCCACGCCTCTGCCTGGGGTGAGGCGCTGCCGGCACCGATAACGCCGATGATGGCTCGCACCTGCATCACGGATCAACCCCCGCTTTCCTGGCTCTGGCGCCGCAGCAGCAGTTTCTGAAAGGATGAGCGATGGCGAATGTTATCGAAATCCGAGTCTTCGGCCGCATCCTGGAGAAAATGCGGTTCCAGGCGCGAGGCCTGCGACAAGGCACGCACGGCATCCGCCGTTTTACCTTGCAGAGCAAAAATACAGGCGCGATTATAATGGGCCAGAGGATAGATGTCGGTGCGTTCAAGAATCGCCTCGAAGCAGCCCAGCGCCTCATCGAGGCGCCCCATGTCCATCAGCACACTGCCCTTGTTGTTGAGGGTATGGATGGAATCGGGATCGCGCGCGAGACTTTCCTCCAACGCCCCCAAAGCGCCCTCATGATCTCCTTCGCGCTCGCAGATCAAGGCCAGATAAAAAGGCGGCTCGGGGCTGGCGGGGTCGCGCTGTTCGGCTTCGAGAAGCAGCGTTCGTGCTTCTTCGAGGCGGCCAAGATCGGCCAGCACGTTGGCTTTTTCCATCAGCGCATCGAAAAAATCCGGATCCAGCGCCAGGACCGCGTCATAATCATTCAGTGCTTCTTCGAAACGTCCAAGCCGCATCAGGGACAGGCCGCGATTGAAGAAAAAATGGGGGTTTCCGCTGTCGCGGGCGATGGCGCGGCCATAGTGGCGCACCGCCTCCTCGTCGCGCCCCAGCCCCGCAAGCGCATACCCGGCACCGTTGAGGCAACTGGCATCATGCGGCTCCATGCGCAAGGCAGCGGAAAAGCACGCCAGGGCATCCTCAAAACGACCAAGGCGGTTGAGGGCATGCCCTTTATTAAAATATGCGTCGGTCGAATCCGGACGACGCTTTAGCGCCTCGTCGTACATGGCCAGCGCCTCATCCGTTTCACCCAACTCATCGAGAACATTGCCGAGATTGACGTAAGCCTCGGGAAAATCAGGCTGAAATTCCAAAGCCTTGCGCAGGTGAATCTGGGCCTCGCCGCGGCGCTCCAGACGGTCAAGGAGCACCCCGTAATTGTGATGAATGGCGCCGTTTTTCGGGTCCAGGCGTAACGCTTTCTGGTAGAGGGCCAGGGCCTTGATCTCATCATCCAGATTGGTGGCGGCCACGGCGCAGACATTGAGCGCCTCCACATCAAAGGGATGATCTTCCAGGTATTCCTCAACCAGATCCAGAGCCGTTTCACTCTCACCCCGGTCCAGAGCCATCTGGGCCAGTTCGAGACGCTCATCGTCCTCTTCATCTTCAAAATATTCGTAATCGTCAAAATCGTCGTATTCTTCTTCCATGCCAACTCCGACTGCCCGACTCCGAAGAGCGCGCGGGCGTATAAATACATGAGACTCACAAAAGGAAAACTATAGCAGAAGGCCCAAGGCAAAGGCCAGCCCAGGAATGCGTCAGCGGCGCGGCGGCACCAACCCGCTCACCATCAACACCAGTCCGACCAGAGCACCGGTGCTGCCGCCGGCCATCTCCGGTACGCCGGGCTGACTCCAGAAAGGGCGTGAAATTCCCAACCGTTCGCTAATGTAGCGCGACATGCGCGCGCTTTCGCCGGTGAAGTCGCGCCAGCCGAGAAATAAAACATACAGGCTTAAAGTCAGCAACAGCCATCCGCAGACCACCTGCACCAAGCGCATGGAAAAAAACCTCTGGGCCGGCCGGATTGACGAAACCCCAATGATGGCGCCGCTCCCATCACTTTGCCGAGGCATGATACCTGCGACGCCCTCTCTTGTCCACCTCGCAGCAGGCACGAAAAAACCCCCTGCGGTCGGTATCGACGGCAGGGGGCTCAGAGTGTCCCAAGGAAAAGAAAACGGCTCCTACCCGAGGTTGGCGTTGACGAAATCCCAGTTGACCAACTTGTCGATGAAAGTGGCGATATAATCAGGACGCCGGTTCTGGTAATCAAGATAGTAAGCATGTTCCCAGACATCCATGGTCAACAGAGGTGTCATGCCTTGTGTCAGGGGACATTCAGCGTTGGCGGTTTTGGTCACCTTGAGTTTGCCGCCGTCGAGTACCAGCCAGGCCCAACCGCTGCCGAACTGGGTGGCGCCTGCGGCCTTGAATTCTTCGACGAATTTGTCGAAGCCGCCGAAGTCGGCTTTGATCTTTTCAGCGATTTTTCCACTGGGCTGCCCTCCTCCACCGGGTTTCATGCACTTCCAGTAGAAGGCGTGGTTCCACACCTGCGCAACGTTGTTGAAGATGCCGGCCTTGGCGGAATCACCGGCCGTCTTTTTCATGATTTCTTCCATGGACAGACCCTTGAGATCACTGCCCTCCAGAAGTTTGTTGCCATTGTCGACATAGGCCTTGTGGTGCTTGCCGTGATGAAATTCAAAGGTCCGGGCGCTGATGTGGGGCTCCAGAGCATTGGGGGCAAAGGGCAGTTCGGGCAAAACGAGAGTCATGATAGGTCCTCCTTCACGGGTTGCGGTTGGAATACGGGGGCAAAATCGGGGGGGCAAAAATCGGGTCAAGATAAGACAACTTGCGCCCCGCGACAAATCGATACGGGTCAGTGACCGCTGAATCCCAGAACCACCAGGATGCAACTGCCGTCGGCAATGACGTTAAGCCCGGCCTTTTCGGCTTTAGCCACTGCAGGCGGGCTTTCCGCGCCGGGCTGCATCCAGATGTTTTCAACGCCGCGGGCAATTGCCGCATCCACCACCTTGTCCGTCACCTGGGGCGGCGTGATCACAGAGATGCTTTTTACCTCATCGGGCAATTCGCTCACATTCGCTACGCAGTCGATGCCCTCGATCTGCTTTTCCACCGGGTTGACCGGGATGACGTTGCGGCCGTTTTGCAGGTAGCAGCGCAGCACCTTGTTGCCGTATTTATAAGTTTTGGAAGAGGCCCCGACCACGCCGAATACGTCGGCTGCGAGAAACTGATCGATTTTTTGCGAAATGGTTTTCATGACAAATCCTGGCGTTGAGGTTTAAGATGGCCATGCCGTCAATTTGAGAGCATACCCGACCGCGACGATATCGCAAGCGCCGCCGCCACATTCACCACACTCAGCCGCCTTGACATTACAAAGGGCTCGATGGTCAAATGCCACCCATGAATCGCGACATTTTCCTTGCCGACGCCCACCTCTTGCACCCGCGAGACATCAACTATCAAAGGCTGCTCGCTTTTCTCGGCGAACAGCAGGGACGCCTGCGCACTCTTTACATCCTGGGTGACCTGTTTGAATTCTGGGTCGGCTATCGCCACATGGTGTTCGCCCCCTACGTGCCCCTGCTCAACGCTCTGGGCGAATTGCGCGCCGGCGGCACGAATATCGTCTACGTCGAAGGCAATCACGATTTTCACCTCGGCCCTTATTTTCACGAGACCCTCGGCTGCCGGGTGCTGCCTGACGGCGGCGACGTGGAAATCGATGGACGCAAGGTTCACCTCACCCACGGTGATCTGGTCAACAGCGCGGATCGCGGCTACCGGCTACTGCGCCGCTTTCTGCGCAGCAGGGTTCTCAAGGGGCTGATCGCTCTCGCCCCAGGCGATCTGACCTGGAGCATTTCGCGCTGGGCCAGCCGCCAGAGCCAAAAAGGCCATGCACCCAAAAACAACCGGCGCCTGCCGGAGGCATGCATCGACGCCTACGCACGGCAACGGCTGGCCGCAGGCAACGATATCGTCATCACCGGTCATTTTCACCAGCCCTTCACCCGTCGTATCGACCGGGGGCAGGTTTTCGGCCTTGGCGACTGGATCGAGCAGTATTCATACCTTGTTTATGAAGACGGATGCTTCGAACTCAAGACGTACTGAGCGGCTCGGATGGGGCTAAAGAATCCTCGGGATTTTCGGCTTTGAGCATTTGTGTGGCGAGGTCGTGCAGGGTCATGCCGGAAAAAGCTTCGCGACCCGCCCGCTCCATGCGCTCCTCCACCTTGCGCACCACCTCGCGCGCGTGAGTACTCTGCGCACCCCGCACATCCATGCCATCCCACCGCAGCCTTTCCAGAAAATCATGGACCTCTAGGTTCTGCAAGGCCTGCGCGGGCTGAAAGGCGTAATCGTTGGCGCCATCGGCATGAACTTCGCTGAGAACTCCAAGGCGGACCATTTGCTGCAAAATGCTGCCCGTCAGACGCGGCGGAAACTGCAGTTCTGCAGAAACTTTTTCCAGGGTCCAAGGACGCTCGCCACGATAAAACGCCTCGGCCAGCACTAAAAGCACGCTGAGAGCCATCATCTCGCGGCTGCCGTAATTGACCTCAGTGCTGCGCACCTCCTGCCTGACATTGCGCAGATTCTGCACCGCATGGGTAACTTCCAAACCAAACAACACAATCAGCCAACTGATGTAAATCCACATCATGAAAATCGGCAGCGCCGCCATGGTGCCGTAGATGGCATTGTACTTGGAAACCCCGACCTGAAAATACACATACCCCCACTGCGCCAACTGCCATAGTGTTCCGCCGAAAATTCCTCCGATGAGCGCCGCGCGCACGCTCACCCGGCTGTTGGGCATGAAAATATAAAGGGCTGTGAACGCGATCCACATTCCGACAAAGGGCAGAATCTTGAACAGTAAAACGATCAGATCGCCGAGCAGGGCTTTTTCTTGAAGGGCGTGGACCACCGCGTTGCTCTGCAGTGTGCTGGTCATGGAGACCGCCACCAGAACAAACACCGGCCCGATGGTCACAACCGAGAAATAATCGGCAAAGCGGCGAAACAAGGACCGGGTTTCCTCAACGCCCCATACGGCATTGAAGCTTTTCTCAATATTCGACAGCATGGCCAAAACCGTCACAAACAGGGTCAACAGGCCCACCACCCCGAGTCGCCCAACCTCGGTGTTATCGATGTAGCGTATGATTTCCCCGACGATTTCTTCGGACCCCACCGCCAACTGATCAAGAATGATGGGCTCCAGTTGATTCTGTACGCCCAACCCCTTGAGCAGCGCGAACATCAGGGCAAGCAGAGGGACAATTGCCAGCAAAGAGGCAAACGTCAGGGCGGAGGCCCGCAATAGACAACCATCTGCGATGAAATCATGTACCACCAGGGTCGCCACGCGTATCGGTTTCAGGAAGAATCCCTTGAGCCCCGTCTCGTCAGCCTGTTCAGCCTGCTGGTGTTGACCGTACATGAACAGCTTTCGCACCCTGGCTATTTTTTCGTTCAATCTCGACACAAACCTACCCTTTGCAATCAAATCAAAAAGAGGCCTGGGGTCCAGCGCCCCCAAGCCTCAAGCTCAATCCGCTTTTCAGGTGGATTTCGCATGCTTGCCACGCTCTTCTTCCATGGCTTTTTTGCCGGCCTCCACCGCCGCCTTGACCATCTCGCGTTTTTCCATCAAGGCCTCACGGCCCTCTTCAATGGCCTCGCGCACATGAGCCTCTGCCTCCTCGGTCATCTCATGCAGCTTCTCGCGGGTTTCATCCGCCAGGTCCGTCAGACGATGGCGCGTTTCCTCACCCGAGCGCGGGGCAGCCAACAGGGCAAGTCCACCCCCAACCGCGGCCCCCGCAATAAAGGCCAACAAAATTCCCCCCACGCCACTGCTACGGCATTCTTCACTCATGGTCTCATCTCCTTTCCTTGTGTTGTTTCTGCTCTGCCAGTGTTTTTCCAGCCGCTCGAAATCCGGCCCAGAACCCTGCCACGTTGCCCGCCAGGCGGCCGAGATCGTGTTTTACGAAGTGAGAAAACTGATTAATAGCCCCCGCCGATTCACCCAGGGCGGTGAGCAGGGCGCTGCCCTGCTCTGCGGCTTCGGTGGTGCGCTTGACATGCTCAGAGGCCTCACGCAACTCCTTGAGCATGGGAACGAGATCATGCTGAACATCACGCACCAAATCGTCGATACGCTGCACCGTGGTGCGCAACTGCAGCAGCACAGGGATAAGAAAAAGGGCCACGATAAATACGATGATCATCATGATCAAGGCAAAAACCTCAAGGGGCATGAGCGTCCTCCGCACAAGATGTCTGAGTATTTTAGTTTTGCGCCGGCAACACGAGTCACCATCAATTAGAGCACAGCCGAGCAGCTTTGCAATGTTGCAGGATACGACTTCGTGGAAAAAGTGCAAGGAAAGCGCGATGAAGGGCGGGATCGCCAAGGGCGACAGGCTTTGCGGTCAATGACTGTCAAGGGTCATAGATCGAGCAGAAGCGCCTCGGCGATGCTCAGGCGCTCTTGTTCGGGAGACCGGCCGTGAAAAACCTCGGAGACAAACAGGTTATTAATGGTCACCAGGCTGGCATTGAGCAGATTCAGATCAATCAGGGCGCGGGACGGAAGGACGGAGCGATCCCGAAAATTATTTTCACTGGAAACGACCTCCTCCCGGCCATCCACATTGGTCAAAAGCGGCATGCCATGGGTGCGGCAGACGATGGGGCGCGTAGCATAGAGCAAACAGGCGCCCTTGTCGAAAAGTGGGCAGGGATCTTGCGAAGCTGTTCGGCGGGCGCGATCGCGAATCCACTCGCCCTGTGCCTCGGGCAGATGCTCCAGAGCCAGGGCCAGGGTTACCGCTTCGACCCAGGACAGGGAGACATGTCGACCGCAGTTGGAGCAACCCCTCTGCCAGCTCACCTGGGTCGAAAATTCCTCCGTGGTGCGCAAACACAGCGCGTCGACCCGATCCAGCAGATCCCTGTAATTGCTCAAACTCTCCACCGCCGGGCTGAACACTTCTGTTGCTCGCTCCATCGCAAACCATCTCCCCCATCCGAAAAAGCCTTGCCCTTCCGCACCATCCAGATCCAATAAGATAACAAAATTTCGCGTCAAACCATAGTGTCTATATCACAAAATTTTTGGCGCGGAAAAATTCACAAAACACTCGGGATCTCAGACATGAAAGGTCTTCGGAATTTTCAAATCATGTTATCCCGGATCAACTCACGAACAAATTTCCGAGCGATCTCGTCCAACCGCTCCTCGATCCCGACAACGGTGGTTGTTTCACTGCGTGCCGACCAGAGAAGACCCTCTTCACCGGGCCGATAGAGACTTGCCTCCAACCGCAGAACGGTTGTTTCGCGGGTTAAAGTCGGAGCATAGGGATAATAATAACCATGGCCGTAATAGTTGTGCCAGGAGCGAAAATGAGAGCGCCGATGAAAAAAAGGATCATAGTAGGGATACGCAGAGTGGTAGCGCCCGGAATAGGTTTCTTCCACCGTCTCTTGGGCAAGGACGCGAACGATCAGAAAACCTTCCAGACCAAGGCCGGCAGCTTTTGCTTCAACCTCTTGCCGGTCCAACTCCGTGGCGTCGGCAAAGACGCGATAACTGGCAACCGCATTCACCCCGCGATCTTGCAGCGAAACGGCAAACCCATCTTCGGCGGTGCGCCGGACGAACTCCTCCTCGAACCTGGCAATGACCAGCATACTGGATACCGGTTGTGTGACCTCAGGATCTTTCCAGGAACCGGTCATCGTCGTCGTCGCGCAACCCGAAAGGATCATGAGCAATGCGACACCCATCCCCAGGAAGGCTTTGGGATTTAAAGCGCGCATAAGCCTGACCTCCTTTTTGGCAAAACGTACAATGTGTGTCCATTATAACGCAAAGAGGCACGACCAAGGCGGATCAAAGAAAAAAGTTTGCGCCTATTCAGGTGGGGTGGCTTTTTTGGGATGCCAGAACAAAGGCGAGGCCAGGTAGGTCAGAGCAGCGACAAAGGCGAAAAGCAAAGGGACGAGGTACTGGTCACGACGGACCCCCAACGCGAGCAGAAACAAAAATGCGCCGAGAACCAGAACACGCACGATTTTCGGCACTTTCGGCAGGATCGCGCGGCCGAAATGGGCATAGGGAATTCGCGAAATCATCAACAGAGACGTCAACACGACAAGACTTCCGACAATAAGCTCACTGGGAATCAGGACACAGGCGGTACCGACCAGCAGAGCACCCGCGGGAGACGGCAGTCCGGAAAAGGTCTCCACCCCGCCCAGAATGCCCTGCTTGCGCTTTTCGATGACAAAGCGCGCGAGTCGATACACGACCGCGCCCAAATAGAGCAGGCCAATCAGGATACCCACCCAGAGTTGCGAAAAAGCCGTGACGGCGATAAGCCCCACCGTCAGTCCGAAGCTCGTCCCGTCGGCCACATCGTCGAACAGTTCGCCCTGGGGCGTCGAGCCCCAGCGCTCGGCGGCACGCCCGTCGAAGAGATCGAGAAACTGCCCCAGAAACACCAACCCCAGAGCATAAACCGGAGGGTGACCGGCAAGGATGACCCAGCACCCGGCAAGACCACACACCAGGTTCAGAATGCTCAAAATGTTGGCGTACCAGTAGTTGGGAATCAGCTTGAAGGCCGTCGAGCAGAACGCCAGCCCCGCGCACACGACAAGCAGCGGGTGGATGGTGCGTCCGAGGGCGGGGATCGGCCCATAAATCATTTCCAACCCCACAACGATCAGCAACACGACGACCAGAAAGGTCTTCGCCTTGCCGAAAAGGTTTGCCGCCTTGATTTTGGTGAAGTGCCGGGATGCCTGTCCGGTAATATCGAAGAGCAGAAAAAATCCCACCACGAACGGATTGAGCCAACCGAGCCAGGACAGGTAGACCAGCATGGGGGAGTACATGAGCTTGTCGGAAAAGGGATCGATGGACTCGCCGTCCTTGGTGTGCAGATCGCACTTGCGGGCGATATCCCCGTCGGTGATATCAGTGATCATCCAGAACGTGAAAAAAAGAAAACAAAGCCGCGGATAGCCCAGGTGCAGCAGCAGGACAGCTATAAAACCCATGGGATAGCGCGCACGGCTTATGGCATTGGGATGCAGCCACCAGTGATTTTGCACCCAGGCCACCTGCCGTGGGGTTCGCAAAAACCGATATACGGCAAAACGCTCCGCGCCCAGCATGAGCAGCACGGGAAGGGCAATTTCAATAATAATCGATCCGTAAGGTGTCATAGCGCTTTGAAACATACCAAGATTTTTCTTAAAGTCTAGATTTTTTTGTAACTGTTCAGGATGCACCGCAAGGTACGGCGGCATCGCGTGCGGCAAAAACTCACCTACGGCTCAAACATTTGCCGCAGCACTCAACCGCCGCCCCCTGCGGTACTCTCGGACTTTACCGCTGAATAGTTACGATTTTTTCCCTTAGCCGACAGGCGTTCTGAAAAACCTGCGGCAAGGCGCCTGTCAGCGTAACCCACGCAGAGGCTCGAACAGGTACTCAAGTCCATTGACTTTGATTTCGTAGACCGCCTGCAACATTCGGCCGAGCTTGCCGGGCGGAAAACCCTGGCCGGCAAACCAAACCAGGTAGGGTTCGGGCAGATCGATGAGCACACGCCCGGCGTACTTGCCGAAGGGCATGGGAGTGTGGGCAAGGTCGAGAAGAAAGCCGGGATCGGGCACCGGCTGCCGGATTTGGTCTGCGGCCATGGCTGCTCAGTCCTTGAGATCGGAGTTGATCACGGCGAGAAACGGCTCGCCGTAGCGTTGCAGTTTCGCCTCACCGACCCCGTTGATGCTGAGCAACGCGGTACGATCAGCCGGTCGGTAGGCGGCCATTTCCGCCAGGGTGGCATCGCTGAAGACGACAAAGGGAGGCACCCCGGCGGCATCGGCCAGGCGCTTGCGCAGAACACGCAATTCTTCAAAGAGTTGCGTATCGTAATCAAGTTCTCCCACCTTTTTACGTGCCGGTTTTTTTACGGCCGCCACCTTGACCCGCGGCCGCGCGAGAATCAGACTCTGCTCGCCGCGCAGCAGAGGCCGGGCTTTTTCAGTCAGTTTCAGCACCGAATAGTTACCCATGTCCTGCTTGAGAAAGCCCAGGTGGATCAATTGGCGGATGAGACTGCTCCAGGCGTCCTGGCTCAGCTCGGCGCCGATACCATAGGTGCTCAGACGATCATGTCCCAAACGGCGCACGCGCTCGGTTGCGGCACCGCGCAGAACTTCGATGACCTGGCCCATGCCGAAACGCTGACCGACGCGATAGACGCAGGAAAGAGCCTTCTGGGCATCAACCGTGGCGTCGTAGCGCTCGGGCGGCACCAAACAGATGTCGCAGTTGCCGCAGTCTTCTTCCAAAGCCTCGCCGAAGTAACCGAGCAGCACCCGGCGCCGGCAGGTCTGCGCCTCGGCAAAACCCACCATGGCATTGAGCTTGTGCAACTCGATGCGCTTCTGTTCTGCGTTTTCACTTTTTTCGATAAGCCCGCGTGCCAGGGCGATATCACCATAACCGAACAGCAGCAAAGCCTCGGCAGGCAGGCCGTCGCGCCCGGCGCGGCCGGTCTCCTGATAATAGCTCTCGATGTTTTTCGGCAGGTCGTAATGAACGACGAAACGCACATTAGGCTTGTCGATACCCATTCCGAAGGCGACGGTGGCCACCACCACCTGCAGATCATCGCGCTGAAAGGCCTCCTGCACACGCGCGCGCTCGGCATCGGCGAGCCCGGCGTGATAAGGGTCGGCGGCAATGCCTTCGGCGCGCAAGCGTGCCGCCACCTCCTCCACCCGCTTGCGCGACAGGGCATAAACAATGCCCGGCTCGTTTGTACGACCGTGCAGAAAATGCAGAAGCTGAGCAAAAGGTTTGGCCTTTTGGGCCAGGGTGTAGCGGATATTGGGCCGGTCAAAGCCGGCCGTGAAACAGCGCGCCCCCTGCAGGCCGAGGCGCTCGCGAATGTCGTCGCGGGTCTGGGGATCGGCGGTGGCGGTCAGGGCAATCATGGGAACTGCGGGGAACCGTCGACGCAGAGTACCAAGTTGCACATACTCGGGACGAAAGTCATGCCCCCATTGGCTGACGCAATGCGCTTCATCAATGGCGAAAAGCGCAATGGGAATCTCGCCCAGGCGGGCCTGAAAAGAGTCGCTCAACAAACGCTCAGGGGCCACATAGAGAAGATCGAGGCGATTATTGTGCAGTTCGCCCAGAACCCGGCGGGATTCGGCGGCCCCCTGGGAAGAATTGTAGAAAGAGGCGCGTACGCCGTTGGCGCGCAGGGCGTCTACCTGGTCCTTCATCAGCGAGATGAGGGGCGAAACGACTATCGCAACGCCCTCGCGATGCAGGGCGGGAACCTGGTAGCAGAGGGACTTGCCGCCGCCGGTGGGCATGAGGACAAAAGCATCTTCGCCGCGAATCAGGGCTTCGACGATCTCTTGCTGGTAGGGGCGAAAATCCCGGAAGCCGAAAACGCGGTGCAGGGTCTGCTGAGCCGTGGTGTGCAAAACAATAGGTCCTTGATTGGATGGGATAAAGCAGGGATGATAACCGATTTTTTCCTGGGAGAACAGCAGGCTAAAAAACAAAAAAGTAACTGTTCAGCACGCACCGCAGGGTACGGCGGCATCGCGTGCGGCAAAAACTCACCTGCGGCTCAAACATTTGCCGCAGCACTCAACCGCCGCACCCTGCGGNGGTACGGCGGCATCGCGTGCGGCAAAAACTCACCTGCGGCTCAAACATTTGCCGCAGCACTCAACCGCCGCACCCTGCGGTACTGTCGGACGGCGCAGCTGAATAGTTAGACAAAAAAAAGCAGGATGCCTTCACACCCTGATCACAAATCTGGAAACCCTGTCTTTCCGCCGGCCAATTGCTTTCAATCAAGACACCGCAAAAGCGGCGCTCAGTGCAGAACTTTCTGAATCGTGTCGTGAACCTGCTTGCGAAAATCGTCCGAGGGGGTCACCACCAGCTCTTTATCGCCGACCTTTGCCGAAAAGCGCTCATCCTGCTGATTAGCCTCGTAGATCTCGCGCAGTTGCTCGGCAACCTGCGCCAGCCTGCGGGGTTCGACCCCGTTTTCCTCGACCAACGTTTTAAAGTTGTGCACCCGCCCGTCCTCGATCCAGGCAACGCCGAACTTCTTGGGCGGCTTGCCGATGAACACATAAGTGCTGTCTTCACCCGGGATGACCTCCAGCGGTTGTTTCGCCTCCTCCGCCAAAGTTTGCAACTGGTTGCGGATGTGCTGCAAGTGTCCCGCGGCAACACTGCCATCGTCGAGTCGCGGATAATCCGGTTTTCCACCCAAAAGCTTGTCTAAAAAACCCATAAACTGCTCCTTTCCGGCCGACAGAAAGGACACTAAAAAACCATTATATGGAGAATTTCTGTTTTTTCAAGAGCAGTTCCGTGATTTTAATCCGCAGCACGCGTTATGATCTGGCCGATCTCGCGGACGTCCCGGCCACTGGGGGACTGAAAAGCGCGCAGGCCGAACTCGGGCAGTACGGAAAGCAGGTGATCGAAGATGTCTGATTGCACCCCTTCATAATAGACCCAGCGGGTGTCGTTGACGAAAACATAGATTTCCAGGGGCAACCCCTCGGCGGTGGGTGCCAGTTGGCGCACCAGAAAAGTCAAATTTGGGTGAATGTGCGGATGATTGCGCAAATAGGCAACACAGTAGGCACGAAAGGTACCGATATTGGTCAGACGCCGGCCGTTGGCCAGCACACTGAACTCTGCATCGGTGACATGTTGCCGATTGTGTTCCTCGATCTCGCGCACTTTCTGCTCCAGGTAGGGACGCAGCAACCTGATGCCCATGAAGCGCTCAAGCAGTGTATCATCGACAAAACGCACCGTGTTGATGTCGAGGGAAATGGCGCGCTTGATGCGCCGCCCGCCGCTTTCACTCATGCCCCGCCAGTTTTTGAAGGATGAAGACACCAGCTCATAGGCGGGAATGGCGGTAATGGTCCGGTCCCAGTTCTGTACGCGCACGGTGGTCAGGGACACATCGATGACATCCCCGTCGGCGCCGTGCTTGGCCATCTCGATCCAATCGCCGGTGCGCACCAGATCCATGGTGGTGATCTGCACTCCGGCCACCAGCCCAAGCAGCGGATCCTTGAAAATGAAGAGCAGAATTGCCGTGATCGCACCAAGCCCCGAAATGAAATAAACCGGACTGCGATCGGCGATCTGCGAGAGTGCCAGGATCAGGCACAGCAGAAACACCACCAGCTTGATGGCCTGGGCCAACCCGCGGATGGGCAAGTGCTGGCGGGTGGGGCTGGTCAGGTAGATGTCCATGCCCACATTGAGCAGGGCCTCAAACACCCAATAACCGACGAACACGAAATAAACATTATTAAGACGCGTAATGAATCTGAAAATCTCGACACTTTCGTCGAGCACCAGGGGCAAGCCCAATGCCAGCACCACCGCCGGCGCCAGATGGGCGGCCCGGTCGAAAACCCGGCGCTGCGCGAGCAGATTGTCCCACTTGACGGGACTGCGCTCCACAAGTCTCTTGGCCAAGGGCACGAGAACCCAGCGTGCAATATAATAGGAAACAAGGATTGCACCCGTCAGTATGGCACCCGGAAGGTACTGCATGAGATCCTGGATCATGGAGAGTCTTTCACCTCAAGCACATCGGAAAAAACGCCGCCGCAAGGGTCGCGGCGGCGCCTGGGGTTTGGGAGCGGAAGCTCGGCGGATCGCATCAGGGCCCCTCAATACTCCAGGGAAAATTCCTTCACCCTCAGGCCCTGCGCGGCCAGCTCGGCGGCGACGGCTTCGACATCGCCCACCAGCACCAGCATCTGCCCTTCGGGATTGAGATAGCGGCGCGCGGCGCGTTGCACATCGGCGGCGCTCACCTGCGCCACTCGATCACGGTAGGCTTGCAGATAATCGGCGGGATAGTCGTAAAAATCCAGACGCATGGTCATGGCAACCACATCGTGCTTGTCGGTGAAGCCGAAGACGAAGCTGTTGATGAGGCTTTCCCGAGCCAGGGTCAGGTCCGCTTCGGACACCGGAAGCTCGCGCATCTGCGTCATGATCTCGCGCTTGATGCCGACCACCTCAAGCACGGCGTTGGTGCGGGTTTCGCTTCCGGCGATGAAGAGTCCGGGAAGATGCCGCCCCACCTGGTAAAAAGAATAAACCGAATAGGCCAGACCCCGATTGGAGCGGATTTCGCGCATCAGGCGCGAATTGAAGCCGCCGCCGCCCAACAGGTAGTTCATGACCCGCACCGCGTACTGATCGGGATTGTCCTTGTCGATGCCGATCTCGCCGAGCAGAATGGACGTCTGAGGCAGATTGCGCGGTACGACCCAGGTCTGGGGGGCGTCCACAGATTCCAGGGGGGGAATCGCCTGCGGATCAAGATCAGCCCTGGGCCAACCACCGAAATGTGCATCGAGCAGTGCGAGAAGGCGATCGCGGTCGAAGTCGCCGCTGATGCCGACCCAGAGGTTGTTGGGATGCACATGGGTGCGGTGAAAGGCCTTGAGATCCTCGCGCGCTATCGCGTTGACGGTGGCCACCGTGGCACTGCGTCCCAGGGGATGCTCGCCGTAGAGGCTGCGTGCCAGAACCCGGCGCGCCAGATTTCCTGGATCATCGTTCTGCCGGCGGATTCCCTCAAGAGCCTGGCGTCTGGCCACTTCCAGACGCGCAGGATCAAAGTGCGGCCGGCGCAGGACATCGGCAAGAAGTTCCAGGCCCTCCTCCAGATCATCAGAGCGCAGCGACATGCTCAGAGTCACGGCATAGGTGTCGGCCGCGGCACTGAGATTGGCCGCGCGCATGTCCAGAAATTCATCCAGGGCAGCGGGATCGCGTTCACCTGCTCCGCCACTGCGCAGCAGGGCGGCGTAAAGATCGGTACGCCCCACCAACTCCGGGGCATCACCGATGGAACCCGCGCCGATCATCACCGTCAACTCGACCAGGGGCAGTTCGTGATCTTCCTGGACGTAAAGGCGCAAGCCGTTGGCCAGGGTCAGGCGCTCCACCTCAGGTACGTGAAATTCCAGGGGCGCAAAGGTCAGTTCGCGCGGAGAGGACGGCACCTGGGGCGCAGCGCATCCCCAGGCGAAAAACACCAAGAAGACAAACATCCACAAGCGTGCCGGAAACATCATTGCTCCTGCGCCTCCCTTTCAAGTGTCACCAGGGTCCGGTTGCCGGCATGCAGCCAGCGCCGTGCCGTGTCCATCACATCCTGCGCGCCGATCTCGGCAATGATCTCGTCATAGGTCAGCACGTAGCGCCAGTCACCGGCAACGCTCTGGTAGAAGGTCAGCATCCGCGCCAGGCCCTCATTTCCGCGCAAAAAACGCAACCGATCAGTGCGCAGGCGATTGGTGGCCCGCTCCAACTCGGCCGCGCTGACCGGTTCACGACCCAGGCGTTCAAGTTCGGCATAGATGGCGGCTTCCACCTCTGCGGTGGTATGCGGATGTCGGGGCGTGGCGGTAATCACGAACAGGTTGGGATAACGCGAACCTGGAGCACTGAAGGTCTGCACCGCGGTGACAAGCTGCTGCTCCAGCACCAGGCTGCGGTACAGCCGCGAGCTGCGGCCCTGGCCCAGAACCTGATTGATGAGGTCGAACACGTAATCGTCATGTTCGGGCAGAGTCGGTTTGTGAAAGGCGATGGCCAGTTGCGGCTCGGCGTCGAAGGTGACCTGAATACGCTTTTCGCCGCGTTGCGGCGGTTCAACATCAGAAACCGCCGGCACCGGCAAACCGGACGGAATATCGCCGAAATACCGCGCGATCATCGCGATGGCCGCCGGTGGATCGATATCTCCGACCAGCGCAATCACGGTGTTGACCGGCCCGTAATAGCGATGGAGAAAATCGCGGGTCTGCTCCAGGGTGAGATTTTCGATGTCCGAGCGCCAGCCGATGATGGGGTTGCGATAGGGATGCAGAGTAAAGGCGTTGGCGAACAGATGCTCGAAGAGCATGCCGCGCGGATTGGTCTCGTAGGCGCGATAACGTTCCTCCATGACCACATCGCGCTCGGTGTAGAATTCGCGCAGCACGGGATTTTTCATGCGGTCGGATTCGATAGCCGCCCAAAGTTCGAGCTTGTTGGCCGGCAGGTTGATGAGGTAGGTGGTCAGGTCGCGGCTGGTGAAGGCATTGTAGCCCACCCCGCCGTGCTCGGCGTAGATGCGGGCGAACTCATCCTTGACCACGAATTGCTGGTGCTCCTGCTGCAGATCGGCCAATTCTTTTTCCAGGGCGGCGATTTCCTCGGGATCGGCATCGCGGCGAGCGCGCAGGGCATCCAGGCGACTGCCGACCTCTTCGATGCGCTCGAGCAGGGGTTTTTCCTTGGCATAGTCCGTCGTGCCGATTGTTTTGGTGCCCTTGAACAGCATGTGTTCCAGCATATGCGCCATGCCGCGATGTTCGCTGGTTTCATGGACCGATCCCACGCCAAGGGTGATGTAGGCGGTAAAAGTGGGCGCCTCGGGACGCGGCACCATGAGTAATTTAAGCCCATTGGCGAACTCATGCTCGACGACCCGGTCTTCCAGGGTGGCCGCCGAGATCGGTGTCACCCAGAACAGCAGACAGAAAAAAACGGCCAGGGGCCGTCGGGAAACAAAGAAAAATCTCACGGTCAACTCCTACGGAAATAAAAGAAACAGAAGGGCCGAGGAAAAGCTTAACTTTTTCGCCCGCCGGGAGCAAGCCCTCTATGGTGATTCTCAGGCGTGGGGACCGGCCGCCGGAGGATACGAATCGCTCAAATCACCGCGACGGAAACGCACGGACGCGGGCAACAGAGCGGTTTCGACGACTTCCTCCATGGACGAGACAAAACGCAACGCCATCTCCTTGCGCACCTGCTCGCTCAACTCCTCGACATGGGCACGATTGCGCTCGGGCAGCAGCACGATGCGCGCGCCGGCGCGGTGCGCCGCAAGCACCTTTTCCTTGACGCCGCCGATGGGCAGAATACGCCCCGTCAGGGTCAGCTCCCCGGTCAGAGCCACTTGGCGGCGGGCTGGACGCCCGGTGAGCAGCGAGATGACGGCCAGGGCGATGGTGACCCCGGCCGAGGGTCCATCCTTGGGGATCGACCCGGCAGGCACATGGATATGCAGATCGCAGGTTTCAAACACGCCGGAGTCGATGCCGAACTCCCGCGCATGAGCGCGCACGAAAGACAAGGCAGTCCGCGCCGACTCCTGCATGACCTCACCGAGGCTTCCGGTCAGGGTCAGCTCTTTTTTGCCCGGCATCTGCGAGGCTTCAACAAACAGGATATCGCCACCGGTCTCCGTCCAGGCGAGGCCGGTGGCGACTCCGACCCGGTCCTGCTCGCCGGCCACTTCCGCAAAAAACTTGCGCGGACCGAGCAACTCAGCGACCAGATCGGCGTTTACGCGCACGCGCGGAGTCCGTCCCTGGGTGATTTCGCGCGCCAACTTGCGACACACTGCGGCGATCTGCCGCTCAAGATGACGGACCCCGGCCTCGCGTGTGTAATCGCCGATAATGCGCTGCACGGCTTGCGCTTCGAAATCGACGGGATAATCGATCAGCCCGTTCTCTTCGATCTGCTTGGGAATCAGGTAGCGAAACGCGATCTGCTCCTTTTCTTCCTCGCTGTAGCCCGGCAGCCGGATCGTCTCCATGCGGTCGCGCAGAGCGCTGGGGACGGGATCCAGAATGTTGGCGGTGGTGATGAACATGACCTTGGAGAGATCGAAGGCGACGTCGAGGTAATGGTCGTTGAAGGAATTATTCTGCTCAGGGTCGAGCACCTCCAGCAAAGCGGAGGCCGGATCTCCGCGAAAGTCCTGACCGATCTTGTCGACCTCGTCGAGCATGAAGACCGGATTGTTCGCCTCGGCACGACAGATTTCCTGAATGATGCGCCCCGGCAGCGCACCGATATAGGTGCGCCGGTGGCCGCGGATTTCCGCCTCGTCCTTCATGCCGCCTAGGGCAATGCGGATAAATTTGCGCCCCAGGGCCCGGGCGATGGAGCGTCCCAGGGAGGTCTTGCCGACCCCCGGCGGCCCGACGAAGCACAGAATCGGCCCCTTGCTCTGCTTGCGCAGGGAGCGCACCGCCAGGTATTCGAGAATCCGGTCCTTGACGTCCTTGAGATCGAAATGATCCTCGTCGAGAATCTCCTGGGCACGGTTGATGTCGAGCTGATCCTCGGTGCCGTGGCTCCAGGGAACCGCGCACAGATATTCGATATAGGTGCGCGACACCGTATATTCAGGGCTGGCGGCATTGATACGCTCCAGGCGCTGCAACTCTTTTTCGGCGATCTTGCGGATCGGCTCGGGCATGCCGGCTTTTTCGATGCGCCGGCGGAATTCGCCCAGTTCTCCTTGACGCGGGTCATCGTCGCCGAGTTCTTCCTGAATCTGCTTCATCTGCTCACGCAGCAGAAATTCCTTCTGCGTCTTGCCGATGCGCTTACTGACTTCAGTCTGAATTTCGCCACGGACCTGCTGCTTCTGCACTTCGCTGGAAAGCAGCAGATAAACATCCTTGAGGCGCTCCAGGGGATGCAAAGCCTCAAGCACCCGCTGCTGCACGGCGGGCGGCACGCTCAGGTAAACGGTGATGAGATCGGCAAGGCGACCGGGGTCCTCGATGCGATCCACCATCTGCATGACATCGCCCGGCAAGGGGCGCCCGTGGGACAGGGCGATTTTGAGCATGGCGTTGACGCTCTGCACCAGAGCTTCGGAGACCAGGCTGCGCTCGACGGTCTCCTCCAGAGGCTCGACCTGCGCGATGACGAAGGGAACCCGCTGCACGGCGCGACCCAGGCGCACCCGCTTAAGACCCTCGACCATGACCTTGGCGCCGCCTTCCGGCAGGCGGAACACCTGGGTGATGCGACAGGCGGTACCCACCGGGGCGAGGTTCTCCAAGCGGCACGTTTCTCCGCCCCGCGCACAATAAAAAAGACCGATGACCTGGTTGCCACCCATGGCTTCTTCCACCACGGGCATGGCTTCGATGCCGACAAACAGAGGGAAAACCATATAGGGGAAAACAACCTGGTCGCGCAGGGGAAAAATGGGAACGATCTCCGGAAAGTCGTCGTCGCGAGCAATCATTGCCAACCCCCTGTTTACGGAACCGGTTCATTAGGAAGGAATTGAGGAATATCAGTCTCTTAGTCACTCAAATCATAGCAGCGCCCCCAGGGGTGTCAAGCGATGCGCAAAGGGCTTTGACAAATGCGGTGCGCAATGATTTACTCAACACGTTCATTTGCGCGCAAGGGCCTGGGACGCGCACTTCCGGGATGGTCGCAGATTTGGATTCTACCTTTTCCTTGTGCGCCTTGATCCCGATTTTTCCGTGTTCATTTGCGCAACCCAAACCTCGGGTTATGCAATAAATCGTCAAATCAATCAGGAGTCTTTTCATGAAACGTATTGCCGTATTGACCAGCGGGGGCGATTGCTCGGGGATGAACGCCACCATTCGCGCCGTGGTGCGCTCGGGACTCTGCGCCGGGCTCGACGTGGTGGGCATCAAAAAAGGCTACCGCGGACTTATCGACCGTGATTATTTTATGATGAACACCAAGTCGGTGAGCAACACTCTGCAACGCGGCGGCACCTTTCTGCAGAGCGCGCGCTGCAAGGAAATGATGGAAACGGCCGGCCAGGATGTGGCGGCGAACAACCTCAAGGGCATGGGCGTCGAGGGTCTGGTGGTCATCGGCGGCGACGGCAGCATGCGCGGCGCCAAAACCCTCATGGACCGGGGCATCAAGGTCATCGGTATCCCCGCCTCCATCGACAACGACATTCCCTTTACCGACATGTCCCTGGGAGTCGACACGGCCCTCAACAACATCATTTATGCCGTCGACTGTCTGAAGGACACCGCTTCGAGCCACGACCGCGCCTTCATCGTCGAGGTCATGGGGCGCAACTGCGGGTATCTGACCCTGGTCGCTTCCATCGCCTGCGGCGCCGAACACGCCCTGATTCCCGAAGTCCCTTACAACATCGGTGACATCTGCGAAAATCTGCGCAAGCGTTATCGCGAAGGGCGCGACAATTCGATCATCATGGTCGCCGAAGGGGTGGCGAGTGCTCAGGAAATCTCCGAGCAGATCAAGCACCACATCCGCTTCGAATCGCGCATCATGGTTCTCGGCCATTACCAGCGTGGCGGCTCGCCCACGTCCTTCGACCGCCTGCTCGGCTCGCGCTTCGGCCAAGGGTCTGTGGAAGCTTTGTTGAACGGCGAAAGCGGCAAAATGGTCGGTCTTTCCGGCAATCACCTGCAATTCACCGAATTCGACAAGATCTTTAACGCCCCCATGCGCCCCCTCAATGAGAACATGGTGAAACTGGCGCACAAATTGGATATTTAGAGGTTGTCCATTGTCTTTGATCCTGTCCTCCTTGCCGGCAGCGTTTCTTCGCCGCCGGCAAGGAGCCTTTCCCCATTTCCTCTTCTTGCCGTATAATTGATTCCTTTGTCCGTCATCATTTCGCAAAGGATCCTCTGTATGTCTGCCAATCAGATCCGCGTCGTCGGCGCCTGCCAGAATAACCTCAAGAATCTCAACCTGGATTTACCCCTCGGCGAGTTGATCGTGATCACCGGGGTATCGGGTTCGGGCAAATCGTCTCTGGCCTTCGATACCATTTACGCCGAGGGGCAACGCCGCTACGTCGAAACCTTTTCCCCCTACGCCCGCCAGTTTCTCGACCGCATGGACAAACCGCGCGTCGAACGCATCGAGGGCATCCCACCGGCCATCGCCATTGATCAGACCAATCCGGTGCGCACCTCGCGTTCGACGGTGGGCACCATGACCGAACTGACCGACCATCTCAAGCTGCTCTTTGCGCGGGGCGCGCGCCTGTTCTGCCGCGGCTGCGGCCGCCCGGTGGTGCGCGACACCCCGGAGAGTGCGGCCACGGCTCTGCTCGGCGAGAGCGAGAACCGCCGCGCCCTGATCACCTTCGGCGTCACTGTGCCGCGCAATTTCACCGTCGCCGAGATCAGGCAGCACCTCGCGGCGCAGGGATATACCCGCTTTCACAGCGAGGAAGAATCGTCTCTGGAAGTGATCCAGGACCGCGTAACCCTCAGCCCGGAGCGACGCGGGCGACTGGCGGAGAGCCTGGAGGCGGCGTTCAAGGCCGGCCACGGCCGGCTCAATGTGGTTCTGCTCGACGCGGACGGCACCCCCGCGGCGGTGCGGCGTTTCTCCACCGAACTGCACTGCGCGGAGTGCGACCTCGCCTATCACGCCCCCCAGCCCAACCTGTTCAGTTTCAATTCGCCCATGGGCGCTTGTGACACCTGCCGCGGCTTCGGCCGCACCCTCGGCATCGATTACGCCCTGGTGATTCCCGATGCCGACAAGTCCCTCGCCGAGGGCGCCGTCAAACCCTTTCAGACCCAGAGCAACCGTGAATGCCAGGATGATCTGCTGCGCTTTGCGCGTCAGGCGCAAATCCCCGTGGATGTGCCCTGGCGAGAGCTCAACGAAAGGCAACGCGCCTGGGTCATCGACGGCGAAGGCCGCTGGGAAGATGGATTGTGGTACGGAGTGAGCGGCTTTTTCGACTGGCTTGAATCCAAGAGCTACAAGATGCATATCCGCGTGCTGCTCTCCAAGTACCGCTCCTATGATCGCTGCCCGGACTGCCGGGGCGCGCGTCTCAAGCCCGACGCCCTGCTCTGGCGCCTGGGCGGCAAGAGCGCAGCCGACCGGGTCTTGCCGCCGCAACAGCGCTTTCGCCCGGCAGGCGCGGACCTGGCGCCGGAGGTTCTGGCCGGATTACCGGGTCTGTGCCTGCATGACCTGATGTTGCTGCCGATTGAGCGCTGCCTGGAGTTTTTCAGCCACTTGCAGCTTCCCGCCCCCCTGGACGAGGCGGCCGATCTGCTGCTGGGTGAAATCCGCACGCGCCTCGCCTATCTGGTCGAGGTGGGGCTGCCGTACCTGAGTCTTGACCGCCAGTCACGCACCCTCTCCGGTGGCGAGGTGCAGCGCATCAATCTCACCACCGCGCTGGGCACATCTTTGGTCAACACCCTGTTTGTCCTCGACGAACCCTCCATCGGTCTGCATCCGCGCGATATGGGACGCGTCATCGGCGTGCTGCAGCGCCTGCGCGACGCGGGCAACTCTCTGCTGGTGGTGGAGCACGACCCCCAGGTCATGCTCACCGCCGACCGGGTGCTCGACATCGGCCCGGGACCGGGTCACAAGGGCGGTGAGGTTGTGTTTTTCGGCACCCCGGAAGAACTGCTGCGCGATTCGCGCTCACTGACCGCCCAGTATCTGAACGGCAGAAAAAGCGTCGCCGCGCCCTCGCGCCAGAACGCCGCGGCAACCTCGCCCCCTGCCCTGCTGCAAATCCGCGGCGCCGCCGCTCACAACCTCAAGGGCGTCGACGTCGACATTCCCCTCGGCCGGCTGGTGGTGGTGACGGGGGTGTCCGGCTCGGGCAAATCGACCCTGGTGCAGGACGTGCTCTACCAGGCCCTGTGCAAACTCAAGGGCAAGCCCGTGGAGGCGCCCGGCGCCCATGAGGCGATTATCGGTCACGAACAGATCAGCGACGTGGTGCTCGTCGATCAGTCCTCCATCGGCCGCACGACCCGCTCCAATCCGGCCAGCTACGTCGGCGCCTTCGATGCCATTCGCAAGGCTTTCGCCGCCGAGCTGCCGGCCAGGGAGCGCGGCTACACGGCCGGCACCTTCAGCTTCAACTCCGGACAGGGCCGCTGCCCCACCTGCGGCGGCAACGGCTTCGAGCACGTGGAGATGCAATTTCTCTCCGACGTCTATCTGCGCTGTCCGGACTGCAACGGCCGCCGCTATCGCGCCGAAATCCTCGAGATCAAACTGCATCCGGCCCGCGGCGGGCCAGGCCGGTCCATCGCCGAGGTGCTCGAATTGACGGTGGCCGAGGCCCTGGACTTTTTCGCCGACCGGCCCGACGTCCTGCGCGGTCTTGAACCTCTGCGGGCGGTGGGTCTCGATTACCTGAGCCTCGGTCAGCCGGTGCCGACCCTCAGTGGCGGCGAGGCGCAGCGCCTCAAACTTGCCGGGCACCTCGCCGCCCACCGCGGCGGCAAAAAGAAGGTCCAATCCAGCACCCTGTTTCTCTTTGACGAACCCACGACCGGGCTGCACTTCGACGACATCGCCCGGCTGCTCGGCGCTCTGCGTCAGTTGCAGGACGAAGGCCATTCACTGCTGGTCATCGAGCATAACCTCGACGTCATCGCCGCCGCCGACTGGCTCATCGACCTGGGGCCCGAAGGCGGCGAGGGCGGCGGGCGCCTGGTGTGTGCCGGCCCGCCCGAAGAGGTCAAGAACTGCCCGACAAGCCACACCGGCACGGCCTTGCGCCTTTACCTTGAGCAATTGCGACAAACCCGCAACCAGGAGGTCAGAGCCCTGCCGCAGCACAGCGCACCCACCGGGCCCGAGGAACGCCTTGCACCAGGACAGCATGAGGGGCGCATCTGCATTCACGGTGCCCGCGAGCACAACCTCAAGAATATCGACATCTGCCTGCCCCGCGACCAGTTCACGGTCATTACCGGCATGTCCGGCTCAGGCAAGAGCACCCTGGCCTTCGACATCCTCTTCGCCGAGGGGCAACGACGCTACCTCGAATCCCTCAACGCCTACGCCCGGCAGTTCGTGCAGCCCGCGGCGCGTCCCGACATGGACGCGCTGTTCGGCATTCCACCGACGGTGGCCATCGAGCAGCGCACCAGTCGCGGCGGACGCAAGAGCACCGTGGCGACCCTCACCGAAATCTACCATTTCCTGCGGCTGCTGTTCGTCAAACTCGGCGTGCAGCATTGCCCCACCTGCGAAGTTGCCATCGAACCCCAGTCGCGCGAGGCGATCGTCGCGCGGTTGCTGCGCGGGCGGCGCGGCCGGCGCGTCAGCCTGCTTGCGCCCCTGGTCACGGCGCGCAAGGGCTATTACACAGATCTCGCCAAATGGGCTGCGGGCAAGGGTTTCTCCCATCTGCGCGTGGACGGGGTGGATACTCCCACGGACAACTGGCCGCGTCTGGATCGCTTCCGCGAGCACAATATCGAACTGCCTGCCGGCGACATGGTCCTGGCACCGGAGCACGAAGAGGAACTGCGCGCCCTTCTTGACCTGGCCCTGGATTACGGCAAGGGCGTGGTGCAGGTGCTGGATGAAGATGGTGGGCCGCCTGCGATATTTTCGACGCGCCGCGCCTGTCCCGGTTGCGGGCGCAGCTTCGAGGAACCCGACCCGCGCCTGTTTTCCTTCAATTCCAAGCACGGCTGGTGCGAGAGTTGCTTCGGCACCGGCCTGCTGCTGCCGGGGTTTGATGCCGAGCAGAGCGGTGAGGAAATCTGGTGGAATGCCTGGTGGGAAGGCGTTGAGCAACCCTGCCCGAGCTGTGACGGTCGCCGCCTGCGTCCCGAGGCCCTGGCGGTTCGATTCCACGGCCGCGACATCGCCGAGTTGAGCGCCCTATCCATCGCCGCGGCGGAGGAATTCTTCCGCACTCTGGAGCTGGCCGGGCGCGAGGCGGACATCGCCCGCGACATCCTGCCCGAGCTCAGGGCACGTTTTGCCTTTTTGCGCGAGGTGGGGCTGTCCTACCTGTCCCTCGACCGCGCCGCCCCCACCCTCTCGGGCGGCGAGGCGCAGCGCATCCGCCTGGCTGCGCAACTGGGCTCCAACCTGCGCGGAGTCTGCTACATCCTCGACGAGCCGACCATCGGTCTGCACCCCCGCGACAACCTCATGCTCCTCGACACCCTGGAAAAGCTCGGCGCCAAGGGCAACACCGTGGTGGTGGTGGAACATGACGACGAAACCATCCGCCGCGCGCGCCACCTCATCGATCTGGGCCCCGGCGCCGGCATCAATGGCGGCCGCGTGGTCGCACAGGGCAGCCTCGCCGACCTGATGGCCGCGCCCGAATCGATCACCGGACGCTTTCTCGCCAAACCCCTCTACCACCCTCTGGTCAAACGCCGCGCCACGACCCGCCGCACCCCGGGAGTGGAAATCGTCGGTGCGCACCTGCACAACCTCCAGCAGGTCAGCGTCAGCCTGCCCCTGGAGCGGCTGGTGGCGGTCACCGGAGTCTCCGGCTCAGGCAAGAGCACCCTGGTGCGATCGGTGCTGCACGACAATCTGCGCCGCCTGCTCGCAGAGCGCGGGACAACGCCCGGGAAACTGCGCGGTTGCGGGGAGTTGCGCGGCTGGGAAAAAATCGAGCGCATTCTCGAAGTCGACCAGACGCCCATCGGCAAGACGCCGCGCTCCTGCCCCGCCACCTACGTAGGCTTCTGGGATGAAGTGCGCAAGCTGTTTGCCGCGGTCCCCGAAGCAAAGATCCGCGGCTGGGGTCCGGGACGCTTTTCCTTCAACACCAAAGAGGGTCGTTGCGCCGCTTGCGAGGGTCAGGGCGTGCAGAAAATCGAAATGAGTTTTTTGCCCAACGTGCAGGTGCCCTGCGAGCAGTGCGCCGGACTGCGCTTCACCGCCGAAACCCTGGCTGTCACCTACAAGGACAAAAATATCGGCGAAGTGCTGGGCCTCACCGTCAATCAGGCCGCCGAATTCTTTGCCGCCCACAGCAAAATCCACCATGCCCTGTGTCTGTTGCAGGACGTGGGACTGGGCTACCTGACTCTGGGGCAGCCGAGTCCCACCCTCTCGGGCGGCGAGGCGCAGCGCATCAAACTGGTCACCGAGTTGGCCAAGGCGCCTCTAGGCGACGCAGGCGACATCCCCCGCCCCCGCATCCGGCGCGGCAGCCATACCCTTTATCTGCTCGACGAGCCGACCATCGGCCTGCACATGGCCGATGTGGAAAAGCTCATTCGCGTACTGCACCGTCTGGTGGCCGCCGGAAACACCCTGGTCGTCATCGAGCACAATCTCGACATCATCGCCGAAGCCGACTGGCTCATTGATCTCGGTCCCGAAGGCGGCGAGGGTGGTGGGCGCATCGTCGCCGCGGGCACCCCCGAGCAGGTCGCGCGGGTGCGCAAGGGCTCGCATACCGCGCCTATTCTGAAAAAATTTCTCAAGGAGCGCGCCCTGCCCAAATGATTTTCTGACAGAAGATGTTTACCTTTTCATTGGCGGACAGGAGCGCTATTGTTTCGTTCGCCAGGGTTCGTATCGTTTTCTGTCCGGAGGATCAATCGCGTCATGTCCGAATACTTTTGTCTGCCCTTCTCCACCCACCCGCTGCGCAATTCCCTGTATGACGAGTTGCACGCGCGCCCCTTTCAACTCATCGGCACGCCGCAGCAGATCTCGCATTTGGCCTTTGCCGCGGAACCGCGAGAAATCGATGAGGCATTCGGTTTGGTGTGCGATCTGTGCCGGCGCTACAGCGTTAATCAACCCAATGCCGAAACCGTTTCCTATTTTCAGGATTTCGGTGAATTCGCCGTGCGCTGGGAGCGGCACATGGAATTTTATTCCTTGACCTTCATGCGCGGCGCCGGTCCCGAGGGCGAACCTTTTGAACACCCGGTCATTCGCATGTTGCCCGGCGACTGGATGGCCATGCTGCCCGGGCAGGCCATTGCCGCTTTCCATGTCGTCGTTGCGGGCGAGGAAATTTCCATGGAGCGCGATCCCGTGCACCGCTGGTTCGAGGGTCAGCGGTTGATCATGAGCCGCCCCGCCCAGGGCAAGGCGGTGGTCTGTACCGCCTTTCGCCTGCACAGCGACGGCTTCGGCAGATTTGTCGTTCAAAACCAGGGGGTTACCGATTACCAGATGGGACGCCTGGTGCAGCGCGTCATCGAAATGGAGACCTACCGCCTGCTCGCGCAACTCTCCCTGCCCCTGGCCAAACGCATCGCGCCGGAGTTGGCGGAAGTGGACAAGGCGCTGGCCGAGATGTTGGCCAAAGTACCGAAAAACGGCAACAGCGAGGGTAACCGCAACCTGCTGCAACAGCTCTCGCTCCTCTCGGCACGGCTGGAAACATGGCGCGCGGAAACCAATCACCGCTTTTCCGCCACCCGCGCCTACCACGAACTGGTGCTCACGCGCCTGACCAACATCAGGGAAGAGCCTATGGGCGGCTACATGACCTTCGCCGAGTTCATGAGCCGCCGCCTCAATCCCGGCCTACGCACCTGCGAAGCGGTGCAGGGCTGGATGGAAGACCTGTCGCGCCGCATTGAACGCGCCGGCGACATGATGCGCACCAGCGTCAACCTGACCCTCCAGGATCAGAACAAAAGCCTGCTGGCCTCCATGAACCGTCGCGGACGCCTGCAATTTCGCCTGCAGGAAACCGTCGAGGGCCTGTCCGTGGCGGCCATCAGTTACTACCTGGTCGGCCTTCTCGGTTATCTCCTCGACGGTCTGCCGCTGGACGCCCTGGGGATGGAAAAGAAAACCGCCGTGGCGATTCTGGTGTTGCCGGTGATATTTCTGGTGTGGTGGCTGATCCGGCGCATCAAGCACCGGCTGATCAAAGAGCCGCTGTGTGAAAAAGAGCAGGAATGAAGAACTGAAAAAGCGCAGAATCAAAGCCGCAGTCGGAATTTCTGACGAAAAAACATCAACTTGTCGGATTTTCTTACAAACCAAGCCTGCCACGCAAGTTGGAATCTCCGCAGAATTTTCCACAAGTAGCCGTCAGCGTTGCAGAAAACGATATTCCTTGAGGTCTTGGCGTCACTCTTGCTTTAATGAACCGCAACTATTCAACTGCAACGTCCGACAGTGCCGCAGGGCGCGGCGATTGAGTGCTGCGGCAAATGTCTGAGCCGCAGGCGCGTTTTTGCCGCACGCGATGCCGCCACGGCCTGCGGCGCGCATGCTGAACAGTTACGGACACCAAGAGTTTTGAATTTCGTTCTGAAAGGATGTGCAATTTTGAAATTGATACCCCTGCGCACCACACGAAAACCGCAGGGCAGAAGTAAGGAACGCTCAAACCACTTTTCCGAGCGACGCAAGCGCCTGCTCCATCTTCTGCTGCGCGACCTGATTCCGACCATCCTGATCCTGCTATTCGTCGGCTGGCTTAGCCTGCAAGCCGCCGCGCTGATCAACAAGGTCAAACCTGAAAATCACCTGCAGCCACAAAACACCAGCCGCCCCTGATCCCCTCTTTCTACGCCTGCCGTCCGGCAATGACCGCCTGCCCCAAGGCCAGGCCGCCGTCATTGGGCGGCACCAGGGAATGCGTGACGACGGTAAAACCATCCTCTTCAAGAAGTGCAAGGGTTTTCTCTGTCAGGTAGCGGTTCTGAAAAACCCCACCGGACAAGGCCGCCAGAGTCAACCCGCTGGCCGTACGCAGCCTGCGACAAACAGCGCGCACCATGACAGCCAGAGTGTTGTGAAACCTGGCGCTCAGGATACCGATGGGCACCCTGCCCTCCAGATCAAGAACCAACGCGCGAATCAGCGGAGCGGGATCCAGCACCAGGGATTCTTCCCCCTGCTGCAAAGCAAAGGGGTAGACAGCCTCCTCCCCCGCACTGATGACCTGCTCCAACTCCAACGCCGCCTGCCCTTCGTAACTGACCTTTTGCCGCAGACCGATGAGAGCGGCCACCGCGTCGAACAGCCGCCCACAACTCGAGGTGAGGGGACAGTTGATGCCGCGCGCGATCATCTGCTGCAACAGGCGCACATCCCTGGCGTCCATGGCGGCGAGAAACGGCAGAGGCGGAAACTCCGCGCCATACGCGTGGGTCAGGGCGCTCACCGCCATGCGCCAGGGTTCGCGGGTGGCCGCGTCGCCACCGGGCATGGGCAGATAGGCGAAATGCGCGCCGCGGCGAAAGCCTTCGGCATTCCCCATCAAGAATTCTCCTCCCCAGATGTGCCCGTCGCTGCCGTAGCCGATGCCGTCGAAAATCACGCCGATGGCCGGCTCATCGCGGCCGTTTTCGGCAAGACAGCTGACCAGGTGGGCATGATGGTGCTGCACGGCGATGCGCCGCACTCCGGGCAATTCCTCGGCAAAGCGGGTGGAGAGATAGTCGGGATGCAGGTCGTGCGCGACCACCCGCGGCTGCACACTGAGAATGTCTTGCAGATGCGTCACCGTATGCTCCAGACCGCGCAGCACCTCGAGATTTTTCAGATCACCGATGTGCTGACTGAGAAAAGCGCGGTTCTCCTGGGTGATGCACACGGTGTTCTTGAGTTCGGCGCCCAGGGCCAGCACCGGCGGCTGCTCCTGGGGCAAAAAAATACCGCGCGGCACATAGCCGCGCGAACGGCGCATGAGCACCGCCCTGCCTGCCATGACGCGGGCGATGGAATCATCGGTACGGGTATGGATGCGCCGGTTGTGCAGCAGGTAGGCATCGGCGATGCCGCCCAAGCGCGCAAAAGCCTCGGCATCCTCAAAAACGATGGGTTCGTCGCTGAGGTTGGCGCTGGTCATGACCAGGGCGGTGAAGTGTTCATCCAGCAACAGGTAATGCAGAGGCGTGTAGGGCAGCATCACGCCGAAAAAACGGTTGCGCGGCGCCACCCGGGGCGACAAGGGGTGGTCGTCGCGGCGGCGCACCAGCACGATGGGCCGCTCCACCCCGGCAAGCAGGCGCTGCTCGGCCTCATTGACTCGCGCATACAGGCCCACCTGGTCGAGATCGCGCGACATGAGGGCAAAGGGCTTTTCGTCGCGCGCCTTGCGTCTGCGCAATTCGGCCACCGCCTCGTCGTTGGAGGCATCCGCCACCAGGTGATAGCCGCCCAGACCCTTGACGGCGAGGATACGGCCTTGGCGCAAAAGTTCGACGGCGTGCCGCGCGGGGTCGGCCACCTCCAGCTTGCGACCTTGCCGATCGTGGAACGAGAGGCGCGGCCCGCACGCCGCACAGGCGTTGGGCTGGGCGTGAAAGCGCCGCGAAGACGGATCTTCGTATTCGGCGCGGCAGTCCTCGCACAGGGGAAAATCGCGCATGGTGGTGTGCGGCCGATCGTAAGGCACGCCGGTGACGATGGTATAGCGCGGCCCGCAGTTGGTGCAGTTGATAAACGGATAGCGAAAGCGCCGGTCGGCGGGGTCGAACAACTCGCGCAGGCAATCGTCGCAAACAAAGGTATCGGGGGATATCTGGGCTTTGCGCTCGCGGTCGCGGACGCTCGCGCGGATGACGAACGCCTCCTCAACCTCTACAGGGCAGTCCCGAACGTCAAAGCGGGTGATCACAGCCAGGGGTGGTGCCTGGGTGCGCACCTGCCCTGCAAACGCCGCCAGGTTGGGCGCCGCACCCTGTGCCTCGATGCTCACCCCGCGACTGTCGTTGAGCACCCAACCCGTCAGATTCCAGCGTCGGGCAAGCTGATAAACGAAGGGACGAAACCCCACGCCCTGCACGATGCCCTCGATGTCAATGCGGTTACGTTTCATTTTTTGTATCTATCCACCTGGTGTAGGGGGTCGCAACTCCCATGGCGAGGGTGTCCGGCGACCATGGACGGCGCATTCATGATGACACAAAAAAGGCCGGATTTGAAAGGCGCAAAGCCTTCGCCCCTGTCCGTCACATCCAGCGCAGCTGTCATATCTGACGGAATAAGCGAAAAACAGACGACATATTTATTAAATGAGATCTGGCTGTTTTAAAAATGGCTGCTAAAATATGACACATGAAAAACCAACCCAAACCAGACAGGCCGGATCAAGTATCCGAAAAAACGGCCCCGCGCGCTGAGTCCTCCACGCAGGACGATCCGCGCTTTGCCATTGTCGGTATCGGCGCGTCCGCCGGCGGACTCGAAGCGCTGGAGAAGTTCCTGCGCCAGGTCCCTCAAAACAGCGGCTTGGCCTTTGTGATTATCCAGCACCTGGACCCAACCCACAAATGCATGATGCCTGAATTGCTGCAGCGCGAGACTGCGATGAAAGTGTTTGAGGTCCGGGATCGCATGCGCGTTAAACCAAACTGCGTCTATGTGATTCCACCCAATAAGGACATGTCCATTCTGCACGGCGTGCTGCATCTGTTCGAACCGACAACCGCCCGCGGACTGCGCCTGCCCATCGATTTCTTTCTGCGCTCCCTGGCTGAAGACCTGCAGGAAGGCAGCATCGGCGTCATCCTTTCGGGCATGGGCTCCGACGGCACCCTGGGCCTGAAAGCCATCAAGGAAAAGGCCGGAGTGGTCCTGGTGCAGGAGCCTGCCTCGGCCAAGTTCGACAGCATGCCGCGCAGCGCTATTGCCGCAGGCCTGGCCGACCTGGTGGCTCCGGCGGAAGAGTTGCCCGCAAAAATTCTCGAATATCTGCACCTTGACCAGGTTCTCGCCAGGAGCGAGACCCCCCTGGAAGAGAAAGACCAGAGCGCCCTCGAGAAAGTCGTGATCCTGCTGCGGACCAAGACCGGCCAGGATTTCTCCCTGTACAAAAAGAGCACCGTCTATCGGCGCATCGAACGGCGCATGATCATTCACCAGATCAGCAAGATCGCCGATTATGTCCGCTACCTGGAGAAAAACCCCCAGGAAGTAAAACTGCTCTTCAAAGAGCTGCTGATCGGGGTCACCAACTTTTTTCGCGACCCGCCGGCCTGGGAGCTTTTACAGTCCAAGGCGATCCCCGCGCTGCTCAAGGAACACCCGGCCGGTGGGACGCTGAGAGCCTGGTCGGTGGGCTGTTCCAGCGGCGAAGAGGCTTATAGCCTGGCCATCGCTTTCACCGAGGCCATCGAGCAGCTCAAACCTGAGGCCGACTACACCCTGCAGATCTTTGCCACCGATCTCGACCAGGACGCCATCGACAAGGCACGTCTGGGGTATTACCCAAACAACATCGCCGCGGACCTGTCCGACGAGCGCCTGCGCCGGTTTTTCATTCAGGAAGAAAATGGCTACCGCATCGGCAAGAAAATCCGCGCGATGGTCACCTTCGCGACCCAGAACGTCATCATGGATCCCCCCTTTACCAAACTCGACATTCTGACCTGCCGCAACCTTTTGATCTATCTGATGCCGGAGTTGCAGAAAAAGATCCTGCCGCTCTTTCACTACAGCCTCAAACCGGGCGGGCTGCTGTTTCTGGGCAATGCGGAAACGGTGAGCGCCTGCCCAGAACTTTTTACCCCCCTGAACCTCAAATTTCGGCTGTTTCAGCGCCGCGAATCGGTCCTGCCGCTGGGACAGATCTACTTTCCCGCCTCATCCGTACCCTCTGCCCCGGAAAATGCCAAGGAGTCCACCAAGGTGAAACCAGCCTCCAATCTTCAAGCGCTTGCAGACGAGCTGCTTCTGCAACACTTCTCTCCGCCGGCCGTGCTTGTCAACAACAAAGGCGACATCCTCTATATCAGCGGGCGCACGGGCAAGTATCTGGAACCTGCGGCCGGCAAGGCCAACTGGAATATTTTTGCCATGGCCCGTGAAGGGCTGCGTTTTGAGCTGGGCATCTCGTTCCATAAAGTCCTGCGGCAAAAAGAGGCGATCATCCTCAAAAATATCAAGGTCGGTACCAACGGTGGCAGCCAGACCCTGGACGTTACTCTCAAGACCATCGAGGAACCCGAAGCGCTGCAGGGAATGGTGATGATCGTCTTTCACGACGTGCCGGAGCCGCCATCGAAAAAATTGCGCGGCCGCGCTGCAGGCCCTGCGGCCGCCAACGCTCGGGTCGTGGAACTGGAGCAGGAAACCCAGAAACTGCGCGAAGAGTTGCATACCACGCGCGAGGAAATGCATTCTTCGCAAGAGGAACTCAAGTCGACCAACGAGGAATTGCAGTCCACCAACGAGGAATTGCAGTCCACCAACGAGGAGCTGACCACGTCCAAGGAAGAAATGCAGTCCATGAACGAAGAATTGCAGACGGTCAACGCCGAGCAGCAGTCCAAAATGGACGAGCTGACCCGGACCGAAGACGATCTGCGCAACCTGCTCAACAGCACCGAAATCATCACCGTGTTTCTGGACAAGGAGCTTCATGTGCGACGCTTCACCGAAGGGGCTAAAAAAATCTTCAAGCTGCTTCCCGGCGACGTGGGGCGTCCCCTCTCCGACATCACCAGCGATCTGCTCTATTCCGAAATGTCTGAAGATGCCCAGGAGGTCCTGCGTAGCCTGTCTGTTTCAGAAAAACAGATTGAAACAACGGATGGTCGCTGGTTTCTGGTGCGCATCATGCCCTACCGCACCATGGATGACGTCATCGGCGGGGTGGTGATCACCTACACGAATATCACCGAGGCAAAAACGACCGAAAAGAAACTTCGTGAGGAGATTGAACAACTTAAGCACCGTCTTGAGGGAGGCTCCTAGCCTTGGCAAAGAACAAAGAACGAAGACCTTTAACGCCGGCCGAAGATTTGCGGCGCCTGGCCGAAGAGCGGGCACGCCTCAAAATGGCCGCAATAACGCCGTCGCCGAGTCTGGCTGATGCACAACGGCTCGTCCATGAACTTGAGGTTCACCAGATCGAGCTGGAAATGCAGAACGCCGAGTTGCTCAACACCCGCGACGAACTTGAAATCTCGCGCAATAAATATTCGGAACTTTTCGACTTTGCCCCCATAGGCTACTTTGTCCTCGACGCCCAGACGCGCATCCGGGAAATCAATCAGGCCGGCGCGCAAATGCTGGAAATCGAGCGAAGCCTGCTGACCGACAAACCATTCAGCCGGTTTATCGCCGATGATGAAGAGCGGCGGAAGTTCACGGATCATTTAAAATCGGTACGGCGGGAACAAGGGGTTCATCGCTGTGAGATCCGCATCAGGAAAAACGACGGTACCCTGTTCCATGGCCTGTTGCAGAGCGACGCCGTAACCAACAGCGACTGTCAAGAAGGGTGCATCCTGATTTCCATTATGGATGTCACGGACAAATGGCAGCTACGCATGGAACTGCAGAAGGCCCATGATGAGCTGGAGTCGGCGGTACGGGAGCGCACCGCTGAGTTGATCCGCAGCAACGCGCAGCTCTCTCTGGAAATTGAAGAGCACAAGAATGCACGCGCGTCTCTCAAAGGTGCCTATACGCAGATCAAGCAGCTCTCTGAAAAGCTCCAGGAAGAGAATATCCAGTTGCAGATGGATTTGTCACGGGAAAGCAATTTTGGTGAGATCATCGGCCACAGCAATGCCATGCAATATGTCTTTTTCCGCATTGAACAAGTCGCCCCCCAGGATGCCACCGTGTTGCTGCTGGGCGAGACCGGCACCGGCAAGGGTCTGGTGGCGCGCGCCATACATAATCGCAGCGCCCGCAAGACCAGGCCCATGATCACGGTCAACTGCACGGCGCTGCCGGGCAATCTGATCGAAAGCGAACTCTTCGGGCGCGAAAAAGGGGCATTCACCGGAGCGAGCGCCCGGCAGATGGGGCGTTTTGAATTGGCCAACGGCGGCACCATCTTTCTGGATGAAATCGGCGAGATGCCCCAGGATCTGCAATGTAAACTGCTGCGGGTGATTCAGGACGGCGAGTTTGAGCGCCTGGGCAGTCCCCACACCATCAAGGTCGATGTGCGCATCATCGCCGCCAGCAACCGCAACCTGGAAGAGGAAATTCGCGCCGGTCGTTTTCGCGAGGATTTGTTCTACCGCCTCAATGTTTTTCCCATCACCATTCCCCCGCTGCGCCAGCGCAAGGAAGACATCCCGCTGCTGGTCAATTATTTTGTTGCCAAATACAACAAAAAAATCGGCAAGAAAATCGCTGATGTTTCAAAAGAAACCCTCAACACCCTTGCGCAATATCATTGGCCGGGCAACGTGCGTGAGTTGGAAAGCGTCATCGAACGGGCGATCATTACCAGCCAGGGAACCACACTGCGGATCCAGGATCGTCTCACAGGCCTGAAGAAACCCGAAGGAGAGATCGACATCAAAGCCCTCGCCGACCTGGAACGCGACCACATCCTCAAGGTGCTGCAGAAAACCAACTGGCGCATCGAAGGGGAAAAAGGGGCGGCGATTCTTCTGGGGCTCAACGCCAGCACCCTGCGCGCCCGCATGCGCAAATTCGGCCTGCGCCGCAATTAAACGATCCGCGCCGGCCCCAATCCTTCACATATGACAGTTATGTCTCATGTGACGGATGTCAACGCCAGCCCTCCCTCCACGCCACCGCCCCACCTTTCTACTTTTCCCTTCTCAATCAACAACATAGGACATTTCTTTCCGCAGACTACCTTGGCTTGCATCTTGCGATTTACCTACTCAGCACGGACCGGAGAATTCCTGCCTGTTCGCGAGAATTGAACAATCAGCGGAGAGAATGCCATGGAAAAACAGATGAAAGAGCTGCAAAAACTCAAAGGAATCGGAAAAGTCCTGGCGCGCCGCCTGGTCGAATCCAGCTATGACACGATTGGTAAAGTTGCCTCGGCTCAAGAGAAAAGTCTTGAGAGAATTGAGGGCATGCATCAGCAAAAAATCCGCAGCATCGTCGCCCAGGCCAGGAATATGACGGGCGAAACCGAGAAGAGTGACCACACCTGGACGCAAGAGCGGCGCGAAGCGTAAAGACCTCCTTCCGGCCGAGAAGATGCCTGTACAAACGGGATTGGCCGCCATTTACCGCTATTGAACCAATCGCGACGACCAAGGAGAACACCATGCAAATTCAGGTCAACACAGGTCACAACATCGAAATGCAGAAGGACAGGGCCGCTGAGATAAGTGGCGTTGTGGAAAGTTCTCTGAGTCACTACAGCGATCACATCACGCGCGTGGAGATCCACTTGAGTGACGAGAACAGCGACAAGAAGGAGGGCTATGAGGACATGCGCTGCATGCTGGAGGCCCGCCTCAAAGGAAGTCAGCCGATCGCGGTCAAACACCAGGCTGAGAGCCTGGATCTGGCCATCAGCGGCGCCGCAGACAAGTTGGTCCGATTACTCGAAAGCACCATCGGACGACGGCGCGAGCAGCAGAGGCGCAGGGCCGATCCCGACCCTTCGGAACCTGATCAGGAACTTGCGAAGGAGCTATGAGCAGGGCGCCATAGGGAGTATTTAGCCATGCAATGTACCGATGCAATGCTTGCTCCAACATATTCGGTCATATTTGGCAGCTATGTTAAATGTGACGGATTCAGTTGGCGGCTTCTCACCTCCCCGTTCTTCGACTAAAGCTTTTTCACCACAAATTCAACAACTTACCCACGCTCAACGGGCAGACATTTCTGGTACGCTCGTTGCGATAGAGTAAACGACAGCGCAGAGGAGTCAGATGATTGCTCTGAACGAATCTTTCAAGACTGAAATGAACCGGTTTCTTTGGGATTTTTCCAATCCCTGAAAGGTGTGAACATGTCGCAAAGCGCAATCAACGAGTTCAACGAACGGGGACAGGTTCTCTTCAAGGACTTTTGCTGGGAAGCCGCCCCCCCCTACCAACAAGCGGAGGATCTCATGAAGTCAGGCAACCAGGACAAAGCGGAAGGAAAACTGCACGAAGCCAAAGGAAAAACAAAGGAGGTCGCGGGAAAGATCGCCGGAAATCGCAAACTCGAGGGCGAAGGCAAAGCTGAGAAAGTCGCCGGCAAGGCTCAGGGAAAGACCGGTGATGTCAAGAAGGTTTTCGAGGACTGACCGTCACGGTTAGTACGTAACCAAGGCTCCAGGGCATCTGGCCTGCGGGGCAAAGACAACAAAAACCACGTTATAAGGAGCACGTCGCATGAAAACATTTCAATACCTGGCTCTTATCATGGCATCGGCAGCAGTGCTGGTGTTCAGCTCTCCGGTCCAGGCCTCGGATCTGGACAACCGCATCGAAAAGTCAGCCAAAGAGTCCCATGTGTTTAAAACCTTCCTCAAGGATGCGGATATCGAAGTCAAGTCCAGAGACGGCGTCGTCACCCTGACGGGAACCGTCACCGAGGAATCTCACAAGGCCTTGGCCACCGAAACAGTGGCGAACATTTCCGGGGTCAAGAGTGTGGACAACAAGCTGGAACTCAAAGGGGAGCGCCCCGCTGAGATGTCGGACACGTGGATCATGATGAAAGTCAAATCCACTCTTCTGTACCATCGCAGCGTGAGCGGCCTCAAAACCGAGGTTGACGTCCAAGACGGCATCGTCACGTTGCAGGGCGAAGCGGACAATCAAGCACAAATTGACCTGACGACTGAATATGCCAGAGATATTGAAGGGGTCAAAAAGGTTATCAACAAGATGACCGTGGCCAGGGACGCAAAAAAAGAAGACGACAGGAAAGCTGACAAGACCGCAGCGAAAGATGCCCGCAAGGACGACAAACAGAGTGACAAAACCGCCGCGAAGGATGCCCGCACTGTCGGCGACAAAATTGATGACGCCTCCATCACCGCCATGGTCAAGGCGACGTTGGCGACTCACCGCTCAACCAGTGCCCTCAGAACCAAGGTCGAGACGAAAGACGGCGTCGTTACCTTGAGTGGCAAAGCAAACAATGCGGCTGAATTGTATCTGGCCACCAAACTCGCCCAGGATGTAAACGGCGTGCAAGAAGTAAACAACCAGATGACCGTCGACTAGATATCAGGTGAAAAATAGAAAGTTGCCGGCGGTTGCAGCAATGCAATAGCCGGCAACTCCGGCACATCCCACGCGTGAAGCGACGGATATTCACAATCATCACCTTGACTAAACAACACAGGGCAATCGGGAGAATTCACATGAAACCACTTACGATAACCGGCATCATCCTCATTGTCATAGCTGTTATGGCGTTTGCTTACCAGGGCATTAATTACACATCGAGAGAAAAGGTCGTCGATCTCGGCCCACTGCAAGTGACCGCAGATCGCCAGAGAACACTGCCGCTTCCGCCTATTGTCGGCGCCATTGCGCTTGTAGGCGGTATCGTTCTGCTCGTCGTAGGGGCCAAAAAATCTTAAATCAACGCAATTGAGAAAAAAGGGGTAACCAACTCATGCCGTTAGTTGAAGTCATCATTGTTCTGATCGTGGTCGGCGTTCTTCTCTGGCTGGTCAACCGCTTCATCCCCATGGCTGGGTCCATAAAAATGATTTTGAATGCCGTGGTGGTGATTGCCGTCGTTATATGGCTTCTGAAGGTTTTTGGACTGCTAGATTCTCTCTCCAACATCACCGTGGGGTAGCGACATGTCCCAGTCTGCCGGATGAATGCCATGATCGACGTCTCGATCACGTTGAAGGTGCCGCCGGAAAAGCGCAAGGAGATCCTGCAAACCCTCAGGGCCGTACTTGGCCCGATTCGGCAGGAGAGGGGCTGCGTGAGTTGCCATTGCTACATAGATATTGAAGCGGATAACCGGATTTTCTTCAGGGAAGAATGGAAAATCAGTGAGGACCTGGATACCCACCTGCAATTCGGCCATTTCGGCGTGCTGCTCGGCGCCATGAAACTTCTCCCCCAGGAACCGGAGATCCGCGTCAATACCGTTTCTTCTACCGCCGGAGCGGAGACGCCAACGCGCTAGTGTTTGTGTGGTTCCTATCAATTCGGCGCCGCCACGGAGCCTGTGTAAAACACTTCGCACTCTCCTCCCGGAAAAAGGCTGCGGGCTTTCTCGAACAATTCGATAGCCGGCCCGGCAAGGGTTTTGAGGAAACTCGGCTGGTCCACCACCGGCTCGCGAAAGCTGCCATGGATTCTCTGTTGCACCATGGCGCAACCCTGGCCGTCGATCAGTGCGATGATGACATCATTGAACTGATTGTTGACGAAATCGAGCTCTCCCTGTAGGGCAACGCGGTTCTCGTTGGTCGCCATGGCGACATCAGCGGCATTTGCGACCCCGCCTTGGATCTGCCACTCAGAGATCACCGTTTGAATGTCTGTGCGGCCACCCGATCCCTGAAAAATTTTTGCAAAATTATATCCCTTGGTGACAGCCAAGCCCAAGGGCCCGGCAAAGAAGAACGCGCCGACGTCGATGAGATTGAAGTTCTGGCTGGACTCAAAACGCGAGAACACCCCATCAAGATCGATGCCGGTCAGCGTCAGGTTTTCTCCCTCCAGTAAAATTTTTCCTTCGGCGGTTTGCTTTAACTGCGGCAACGTATTTCCCTGCATGGACAAATTCGCGGAGAAATCCAGTAAGCCCTCCGCGGCCTGTTCCGCCGAGAGTGTTTTGAAGAACTCCTCGATCTGAAACTGCGGCAGGGAATACCGAACCGAATAGAGCGGATCCTCACCTGCAAAGTCGCCATGAAGGCTCCCCGAGCCTTGCGCTCCGAAAAGATCCATCCTGATCGGATCAACGTCGAAGATTCCATCCTGCCCTTGGACCGAAAGCGTCAAGTCAGTCGCCGTGACATCGTTGGCGCTGAATTCCCCGCAGGCGAGTTCTGCCGTGAGGGAAAGATTCTTCAAGAGATCAGCGCGCTGTCCGGTTGCACGCCGCAGGTGATCAAGCTCAAGGCTGCAATCTTTCGCTGCGAATTCCAGCCCTGAGTGTCTGTCTGTGAAGTGAAGACTGGCATTGGCAAGAGACACATTCGAGAATTCCAGAACCTGCTCTATGCGGTCGGGCTTATCGGTTTTCGTTTTTTCGAAATTGAAAACTCCGTCAACATCCCGCTCGATGTGAATCCGCGGTTGTATGAGAGCAACCTTTCTGAGCCGAACTTCGTTTTTAAGCAAAGGGAGAATCTCAATCCCGGCCCTGACCTCAGCAATGGCGGCAACCTCGGAATCCCGGTTGACCACGCGCACGTTTTCGAGAGTGAAATTCAAGCCCTTAAAAAGGCCCATGTCCACCTGCCCTTCGACGTGGACGTCCATCCCTAGAGCCCTTGATCCGATTGCTTCCAACTGGGGCTTGTAGGCGCCTGCGTCAACAAAAAGAAACAACGCCAGGGTAGCGACGACAAGTAGAGCGATCAGTCCGCCGAAGACCCCGAGAATGATTTTAAGTGTCTTTGCCATGGCATGATTTCCCTTGGATTCGCTGGGGGTGATGCGCGATGTTCCAACCTCGGCGAAGAGACGCTAGCGCAGTTTGAACTCGCCTCTGCGCCCCCTTGATGACTATCAAGTATAGTCGAAAATGCGCACCTGTCCGTCCTTGAAAAACATACGTGCCATTGCGGCCACAATCCATTCCGCCACATATGGCGGCTTTGTCAAATATGGCGGAAACTCCCCGGGGACAAACTCTTCACCTGAACCACAAAAAACTCAATTTCTTTAATGAAACAAAGTGCCTGCGCGGATTCACCAAAATCCAGACATGTGGCATGTTCGTTGCGGTATACATAATGAGAATGAAACGCGTACCCACATTAATCCAACGGATTTTCCGGCTGGAGGAAAGGAGCAAAGCATGAATTCAAGCATTAAGGACAAAACGCAGGGAACGTTCCACGAAGTGAAGGGAAAGGTGAAGGAAGTCGCAGGAAAGCTCAGTAAAAACAAAGAACTGGAAGCCAAAGGCAAAGCAGAAATAGCTGCCGGGAAAACACAGAAAAAAGTTGGTGAAGTCAAGGATGCTTTCGACGAGTAGCCATAAAAACCAAGCGACTGGATCATCACTATCGGGGGTTATACTTCTTCATTGATCGATGGTGAGGATAATCAGTCAGAGAGGAGTACATCATGGTGTGGACAATCGCAATTGTACTGGTCGTTCTGTGGGCGCTGGGTTTGGTGAGCGGCTATACGTTGGGTGCATTTATTCACCTGCTGCTCGTCATTGCCTTGATCCTTGTGGTGGTGGGCTTTGTTTCAGGCCGAAAGGCTCATTAAAGGTCTGAGCAGGTGAAAGGAGTTTCCCTATGATCGGGACAATCGTGCTCATCATCGTGATCTTGCTGCTTCTGGGCGCGTTGCCGACCTGGCCCCACAGCAGAAGCTGGGGATATTTCCCCAGTGGGGGACTGGGCTTAATACTTCTGATTCTCCTTCTCTTGATGCTTACCGGCAGACTTTAGAAGACTGAAAATCAGAGCCATCAGGAAACTCGGTCATGCCGTTGGCTGGGGCTAAGGGGTATTTCATGATTGAAGCCAACATAAGGATTAACGTACCACCCAGTAAGCGTTTGGACTTTCTACAAACCTTGCAAGCGGCGCTTGAGGTCGTTCGACAGGAACCGGGGTGTTTAAGTTGCAACTGTTTCACCGATGTGGAGGAGGAAAACGCATTTGTCTTCAAGGAGGTGTGGGATACGCGTGAAGATCTCGAAACTCACATGCAGTCCGTTATATTCAACGCATTGATCGGCGCCTTGAGCCAGCTTGAAAATAAGCCGGAAATCCGATTCAATACCATTTCCTCCTCGGTTGGGTTGGAATCATTTGATTCTGAACGCTCGTCCACGCTCCCTGGGCACAAAGAGTTACTTCCTTCACTCAGTTCGATATTGAACGGTGACAGTCCAGCGAGACACTAATCTAACGAGAGTATCGCTGGTAACCGACGGTTACTAAATCACAAACACATAGGAGAAAACCTCATGTTATACTTTCAAAAAATTTTTAAATTCATGGTCTGTCTGTTCGTTGTCGCTGCATTTATTGGATGTGCATCGACTGACAAAAGATCAGGCACCGGAGAGAAATTTGACGATACGGTCATTACAACCAAAGTAAAATCTGCAATTTTTGCGGAGCCGGATCTGAAAGTTCTTCAGATTAGTGTTGAAACATTCAAGGGTGTCGTTCAGTTAAGTGGATTTGTTGATTCGGCGCAGAGTGTCAGAAAAGCAGGCGAAGTTGCCCGCGCTGTCGAGGGAGTCGAATCGGTAAAAAACAATTTGATTGTCCGATAGCCCAGGCGGATAGAAGGACAAAAGCTTCCCCTCTCATGCGGGAGGGCCATAAGGATGGTTTTTAAATACGTCTGTTCATGGATTTTCCTGATATTGGTTTTGAACTCTGGCAGCGGGTGTCAGGCATTGCCAAACGTCACTGAAGTGATGGATGACGCATCGACGTCACAGAGTGACTTTCGAATTTATTCACTCAAAGGCCTGCTCTCTGCCAAGGAAAGCAGAACAATCATGGAGCGACTGGAAAAATCGGTCGCTCCAACGGATGTTCTAGCGCGACACACGGTGGTGGTCGAGTCGGTGAGCGATAGCCCGCTGACCAAAGGCAACCAGGTCCGTTTGCTCACCGATGGGCAGGAAACCTATGACGCCATGTTCGAGGCGATTGAGAGCAGTACGCACCATATCCACCTTGAAAGTTACATCGTTGAGGATGATGAGACTGGCAGGCAGTTTGCCGACCTGCTTTTGCAGAAGCAGGCGCAAGGTGTTCAGGTCAACCTTATTTACGACAGCCTGGGAAGCATAAACACGCCCTCGGCTTTTTTCCAGCGTCTGCGCGACGGCGGCATTCAGGTGGTCGAGTTTAACCCGATCAACCCCATGAAGGCGCAGAGGAAATGGGGGCTGACCCATCGCAACCACCGCAAGATGCTGATCGTCGACGGCAAGGTAGCGATCGTCGGCGGCATCAACATCAGCAAGGTGTATTCGAGCGGCCCTTTTCACCGCAAGAAGAATCAGGTCGCGCCCATTCACTGGCGCGACACCGACATTGAAATCAAGGGTCCGGCCGTTGCTGAATTTCAAAAACTCTTTCTGGACACCTGGCAGAATCAGCAGGGGCCGGAACTCGCCGAGGACAACCAGTTTCCCGACCTGAAGGAAAGAGGCCCGGTGCTGGTGCGCGTCCTCGGCAGTGCACCGGGGCAAACCAACCGCGCCCCTTTTGTCATGTATGTGTCGGCCATCACTTTTGCGCGACATTCGGTCTATCTGACCCATGCGTACTTCGTCCCTGACAGGCAGATCGTGAAGGCCCTTTGCGCGGCGGCCGAACGCGATGTTGACGTCAGGATCATTCTTCCCGGAATCACCGATTCCCAATTAGCACTTCTCGCGCAGAGGCATCACTATGCACCCCTTCTGAAGGCGGGAGTCAAGGTGTATGAGCACGGCACGTCCCTGCTGCATGCGAAAACCGCGGTGATTGACGGGGTCTGGTCCACCGTGGGCTCAACCAATATGGATTCTCTGAGCATGTTGCACAACGACGAAGTCAATGCGGTTATTTTGAGCGTCGAATTTGCCGAGGAGATGGAAAAAATGTTTGCCGCAGATCTCGCCAACTCCATGCAAATTCACTGGGATCAGTGGCAAACACGCCCCTTTCTGCCCAGAATTAAGGGATGGTTTGTCAATTTATTCAGCCGGTGGCTGTAATCCAGGGTCATTAATGGACGTATTGGAGGAGGGTGCATGGCTGGTCCGAGATTAAATAAAGGCATTCAGGATGCCGCTGACCTACGCCGTCTGGCGGAGGAAAAGTTGCGTTTAGCCAAAGGGGGATTTCAGAAACCACCCCCAGACCAGGATGCGCGCAGGCTTGTCCACGAACTCCAGGTTCACCAGATCGAACTGCAAATGCAGAATAACGAGCTGCGCCAGTCCCGCGACGAACTGGAAGCGGCCAACATCGAACTGGACGCCTTCAATCACACCCTTGCCCACGACCTGCGCCAACATCTGATGACCATCAACGGCTATTGTCAGGTCATCCAGAGCCTGGACAGCACGGAGCGCGCCGAAAAAACCACGGAATATCTTGAGGAAATCTACCAGGGCAGCCTGGCCATGAGCCGACTCATCGACACCCTGCTCGATTTTTCCAGCGTCGCCAACGGCGAGGTGCACCGGCAATCCGTCGACCTGAGCGCCATCGCCAAATCCCTGGTGAAGGAACAGATCCTGGCGGCCGATGCTTGCCGCTGCACCTTCCACGTCACCCCGGGAATCCGGGCCGACGCTGATCCGGATCTGCTGCGGGTGGTACTGAACAACCTCATTGGCAATGCCTACAAGTACGCCGGCAACCGCGCGGGCGTGGTGATTGAATTCGGCGTAACCTCTGTTGACGGAAAGCGAGCCTGCTTTGTGCGGGATAATGGACCGGGCTTCGACATGGCGTATGCCGATCGGCTGTTTCTTCCTTTCCAGCGTCTCCCCGGCACGGCCCTTGAGGGTCACGGCATCGGGCTGGCCACCGTGGAGAGGATTGTCAGGCGCCACGGCGGCAGGGTGTGGGCCGAAAGCGAAAAGGGCCAAGGCGCAACCTTCTTTTTCACCCTCGACTAAGGTCGCTGCGCTGCAACGCGAAAGGCACTTTTTTATGAGCAATACAGAGAAAATCACGGGGATGGGGGCCATCCCTCACGCGGGGGGCGTGGCCTTTCGCGTTTGGGCGCCGCATGCACGGCAAGTTGCGGTGGTCGGCTCTTTCAACGCATGGGACGGCACCAGCCATCCCATGCACGCCGAAGAGAACGGCTATTGGTATGCGGATGTGGCGCAGGCGAAAATTGGCGATGAATACAAGTTCCTGCTGACCACCGAGCAGGGCGCGCTGTCACGCATTGATCCCTATGCCCGAGAGGTCACCAGCTCGGTCGGCAACGCCATCGTGCATGACGCGCAGTTTGACTGGGAGGGGGATGACTTTCGCGTTGCGTCGTGGAACGAGCTGGTCATCTACGAACTGCACATCGGCACCTTCAACGATGAGCAAAAGCTCAACCTGCCGGCCCACTTTTCCTCGGTTTCAGCGCGCCTTGGGCATTTGAAAAAGCTCGGCGTCAATGCCATCCAGATCATGCCGGTGGGCGAGTTCGCGGGGGATCGCTCCTGGGGCTACAACCCCTCTCACATTTTCTCGGTGGAAATAGCCTACGGCGGCCCGACGGCCTTTAAACAGTTCGTTAAACGCGCCCACCAGGAGGGCATCGCGGTGATCCTCGACGTGGTGTACAACCACCTGGGCCCCAGCGATCTCGACCTCTGGCAATTCGACGGCTGGAGCGAGAACGGTCGCGGCGGCATCTATTTCTACAACGACGAGCGGGCGCACACGCCCTGGGGAGAAACCCGGCCCGACTACGGTCGCGGCGAAGTGCGACAATATCTGCGCGACAACGTCCTGATGTGGCTGGAAGAATACCACGTGGACGGCCTGCGTTTTGACTGCACCCAGTTCATCCGCACCGTCAATGGGACCGACCACGAGCTTCCCGAAGGCTGGAACCTGCTGCAATGGATCAACGACGAGGTGGCGCGGAAATTTCCCGGCCGCATCACCATCGCAGAGGATCTGATGAACAACCGCTGGCTCACCAAGGACGTCGGCGCCGGAGGTGCCGGCTTCGCCTCGCAGTGGGACGCCATGTTCGTCCACCCGATTCGTTTGGCGGTGGTCACTCCTGCCGATGAGCAGCGCTCTCTCGCTGCAATCCGCGATGCCCTCTGCTACCGCTACAACGATGACGCCTTCGACCGGGTCATCTACAGCGAATCCCACGACGAGGTGGCCAACGGCCTGCAGCGCGTTCCCCAGGAGATCAATCCCGACGATCCCAAGGGCTGGCATGCGCGCAAACGCTCAACCCTGGCTGCCGCCATGGTCTTTACCGCCCCCGGCATCCCCATGATCTTTCAGGGCCAGGAATTTCTCGAAGGCGGCTGGTTTCGCGACACGGTGCCCGTCGATTGGGACCAGTGCGAGGAATTCCGCGGCATCGTGCGGCTCTACCGCGACCTGATCCGGCTGCGGCTCAATCACAACGGCTTTACCCGCGGCCTGTGCGGCCAGTTCACCCAAGTCACGCATCTGCACGAAGAGCGCAAGGTCATCGCCTTTCACCGCTGGGACAAGGGCGGGCCGGGGGATGATGTGGTGGTGGTTGCCAACTTTTATCGCGAGGCGCAGGAAAACTACGTCATCGGCTTTCCGACGCAAGGCACCTGGACGCTGCGCTTCAACAGCGACTGGCAAGGCTACAACGACGATTTCCGCAATCATCCAAGCACCGACGTCGGTGCCGAACCGGGAGAGACAGACGGCCTGCCCTGCTACGCCAGGTTGTCCATCGGTCCCTATAGCGTGGTGATTTTTTCGCAATGATCGGCAGCGCGTGATTCTGGAGTGTGCTCATGAAGATTCTTCTCGTTTATCCTCACTACCCCGCGACCTTCTGGAGTTTTCGCTACGCCATGAAATTCATCGGGCGCAAGGCGAGCTTTCCGCCCCTGGGCCTTATGACGGTGGCGGCGATGCTGCCCGAAACCTGGGAAAAAAGGCTTGTCGACATGAACGTGCGCCCTCTCGACGACGCGGACCTGCAATGGGCCGATTACGTCTTCATCAGTGCCATGAGCATCCAGCGCCCCTCGGCCTGCGAAATCATTGAACGCTGCCACCGCCTGGGGGTGAAAACCGTCGCCGGCGGTCCCCTGTTCACCTCCTGCCATGGGGATTTCCCTGAGGTCGACCATCTGGTGCTGGGCGAAGGGGAAATCACCCTGCCCCTGTTTCTGGAGGATCTGCACCAGGGCACGCCCCGGCGTATCTACACCGCCGATGGCTGGGCAAAGCTCAGGCAGACACCTATTCCCCTCTGGGATCTGGTGAATATGCGCGACTACGCCGCCATGAATATTCAGTTCGGACGCGGTTGCCCCTTTGACTGTGAATTCTGCGACATTACCGCCCTGTTCGGGCGCAGACCGCGCAGCAAGAGTCCGACCCAGATCCTGGCCGAGTTGGAAAGCCTCTATGTACGCGGTTGGCGTGGCGCGGTTTTTTTCGTCGACGACAATTTTATCGGCGACAAACCCAGGCTCAAGCGTGAGGTCTTGCCTCCCCTCATCGACTGGATGGCGGCGAGAGATTATCCCTTCTATTTTTACACGGAAGCGTCTATCGATCTTGCCGATGATCCACAACTGATGGACCTGATGGTCCGGGCCGGCTTTGAAGAAGTGTTTATCGGGATCGAATCGCCCGATGAGGCGGGGCTTGCCGAAAGCGGAAAAACGCAGAACTGCAACCGTGATCTACTGGCGTCCGTCAAACGCATCCAGCACGCCGGACTTCAGGTGCATGGCGGCTTCATCGTCGGATTTGACAGCGATTCGCCGGACATTTTTGAAAGCCAGATCAAATTCATTCAGGAAAGCGGCATCGTCACCGCCATGGTCGGAGTGCTCTCAGCCATGCGCGGCACCAAACTCCACCAGCGCCTTGAGCACGAAGGTCGGCTGCTCAAAGACTCTTCCGGAGACAACACCGCGACCGACCTCAATTTTGTCCCGCGCATGCAGCCCGCAGCCCTCCTCGCCGGCTATCAGACAATCCTCGACACCATCTATGACCCCAAGCAGTACTATCAGCGGGTCATTAAGCTCTTTGGGGAATATCAGCCGCGCGCCCTCGGGAAGTTTCATCTGCAGCAGGGGCATCTGGGCGCACTGTTTAAGTCAATTCTGTTGCTGGGCATTATCGGCAAGGAGCGACTTCATTTCTGGAAACTCTTCTTCTGGTCGCTCTTCAGAAAACCGCGGCTGTTTCCGCTGGCTATCACTTATGCCGTGTACGGCTTCCATTTTCGCAAGGTTTCGGAGAGGATCAGGGAAAACAGTTCATTTTAACCTGAAACCGTGAGATCCGGGCTTAAGAGGAGCTTGAATCGGCAAAAAAACACCCCGCTTTCGGAGGAGGATGAAAGCGGGGCGACAACCCGGAGGGGGCCGGGTTTTTCATGGAAAAGGATCGTCGGAAATTTACGGGGCGCCGTTCAACGCCCAAACGGGGATCTCGCCGATCACCACGCCGAAGATCGGCACCACCAGCAGGTAGGTGGCCGCCACGGCGAGGAGGATGCTGAGAATGTTGAGACCGAAGCCGCTTTTCGCCATCTGTGGGATGGTCACGTAGCCCGAGCCGAACACGATGGCGTTGGGCGGGGTGGCCACCGGCAGCATGAAGGCACAACTTGCGGCGATGGCCGCGGGCACCAGCAGCAACAGGGGATTCTGCCCCAGGCCGATGGCAACCGCCGCGAGGATCGGCATGGACATAGCCGCCGTCGCCGTGTTGGAGGTCAGCTCGGTAAGGAAAATAATCAAGGCGGCGACGGCGATGACCAGAATGAGAACCGGCGCGTTTTCCAGCAAGGTCACCTGCAGGCCAATCCACTCGGCCAGTTGGGTCACCTTGAAACCTTCCGCCAGAGCCAGACCGCCACCAAACAGAATCAGCACGCCCCAGGGCATCTTGCTCGCCCAGTGCCAGTCCATGTCCATGACGAAGATGTTCTTTTTCATGTCGATGGGAATCAGGAACAGCACCAAGGCACCGATCATGGCGATGGTGGCATCGGTGATCATGCCGGGGTCAGGGAAGAGGAAGCCGAGTTGCTTGCGGAAAATCCAGGAGAGGGCGGTCAGAGCGAACACCAGGGCCGTCCAGCGCTCACCGGTGTTCATCTTGCCCATCATGCGCAGCTCTTCGTCGATAAGGTCACGACCGCCGGGGACCTTCTTGAGTTTCATGGGATTGGCGATCCGCGTCAGCCACAACCAGCACAAAGGCAGCATGATCAGCACCAGCGGCACGCCGACCATCATCCAGGTGGCGAAGGTGATCTCATAGCCGTGGGTTTTGCTCAGATAACCCGCCAATACCGTATTGGGCGGGGTACCGATGAGCGTCGCCATCCCGCCGATGGAGGCGGCATAGGCGATACCCAGCATCAGATTAAGACCGAAGGCGAACTGCTCGGGAGAGAAATCGATATGCTTGTCGAGGCCCTCCTTCTTCCCCTCGGTAACGACATGGGTGATGATCGCCAGACCGATGGGCATCATCATAACCGTGGTCGCGGTGTTGGAGACAAAGGCCGACAAAACGGCGGTCGCCGCCATAAAACCGAAGATCAGGCGCGGCGGCGAAAAGCCCACCACCTTGACGATATTCATGGCGATGCGCCGATGCAGGTTCCAGCGCTGCATGGCCAGGGCGATGATGAAGCCGCCCATGAATAGAAAAATCAGATGGCTCGCATAGGGGGCGGTGGCGCGCCCCGTAGCCATGACGCCCATCCAGGGGAACAGGGCGATGGGCAGAAGGCTGGTGGCGGGGATGGGAATCGACTCGCACATCCACCAGGTCGCCATGAGCAGAGCAATAGCTGCCATGCGCTGGGCCTCAGGCTCCATGCCGGCAGGCGTGGGCACAATCAGCATGAGCACGAACAGAACCGGGCCGAGAATCAAGCCGAGTTTCTGACGGCGGGTGTATTCGCGAGGCTCCCCCTCATCAACCCCGCCGGGACCTGACTTGAGACGTCGGACGTGCTCGGCGGGCGCCTCTTCCATTTCATCGGCCAGATCGATGTCGTGCTCATCTTTCTTGCTGTTGCTGAAATGCAGATGGTCACGACGGAAACGCTTGAGCATGGCCTTGGGACTGTAAAGAAACAAGGCCTTGGTTTCGTCGTGCATTTGCCAGAGGCGGTTCCAGACTGTTGCGATCATAGAGCTTCTCTCCTTCGCAAAAAATGATAAAGGCCAAACACTGAATATGATGACCTCGCAAGACGACTTCTCATTTTTAGCAATGGGGGTGCCAAGCCTTACAGATCTTGGGCGAAAAATCCCCGCAAAACCTTCAACATTCTGCTTTTAAACAGAAAAACTTTTTTCTTCAGAACAGTGTTTTTAGAATATCGTTATAATAATGTGTATTCGCTATCCCGAACCGCCTCAAAAGACTGGCTGATTTTGGCCAGGGAAATATGAGTAGCATCCCCGTTATCGTCCACATAGGTTCCCCTGCGACGAAGAAAAGCCCCTGGCTAAATTTGGCCACAAAAAAACGACGGATCGAAATCCGTCGTTTTTAACACGCACAAGTAAGATGAAGGTCACTTTTCAACCTGCACCGCAGGCTGCGTCGCAATTGGCCATCGCGACGCAAAGTGCAAAATAAGTTCTACGGGAAAGCCCCTGATCACGTCAGGGGCGCCCGTCACTCATCGCCGGACAGATCATACTTTTCCAGCTTGTAACGCAGGGTGCCGCGCGGGACATTCAACAGCCGCGAGGTCTTGGCCACATTGCCGCCGGTAATCTGCAAAGCCTTGGCGATCAGCTCCTTTTCCACCTCGTTGACCATCTCCTCCAGCAAAATCCCCTCGGGAGGAATCTCAAAGGAGAAAGGCGCGTCACGGCGGGGAGCATCACCCCAGATTTCTCCCGGCAGCATCTCCGGAGTTATGATCTCGCTATTGTGCATGATGCAGATCCGCTCGACGACGTTGCGCAACTCGCGCACGTTGCCCGGCCAGTGGTAGCGCATTAAAAGATCCAGGGCCGGACGCGAGACGTCGCGCATTTTCTTGTTGAACTCACGACTGAAACGTTTGAGGAAAAAATCCAGAAGATGCGCGATATCCTCGCGGCGGTCACGTAATGGCGGCACATGGATGGGGAAAACATTGAGGCGATAGAAGAGGTCCTCGCGGAAGACCTTTTCCTCGATTGCCTGCTTGAGGTCACGATTGGTCGCGGCGATCACGCGCACGTCGATATCAAGATTGCGCACCCCGCCAAGGCGCCGGATTTTGCGATCCTCGAGCACACGCAGCAGCTTGACTTGCAGATTGAGGTCCATCTCGCCGATCTCGTCGAGAAACACCGTGCCGCCGTTGGATTCTTCAATAAGGCCGATCTTGCGCGTCTTGGCGTCGGTAAAAGCGCCCCGCTCATGACCGAACAATTCGGTTTCCAACAGGTTGAAGGGCAAGGAACCACAGTTGATTTCCACAAAAGGGCGATCCTTGCGCGGCGAAAGATTGTGGATGGCGCGCGCCACCAGTTCTTTGCCCGTGCCGCTTTCGCCGGTAATGAGCACCGTGGCGTTTTCGTGTTTGGCCACTTCCTGAAGCTGCCGAAATACCTGCAGCAACTGCGGACTCGAGCCGATCATCTCGTTGGAAGCAAGCTGTCCGCCGCCTTCACGCTTGAGGTGGCGCACCTCGCGCCGCAGGTTCTGGGTTTCCAGGGCCAGACGCACGATGAGGTGAATGGCATCGGCCTTGAAGGGTTTCTTGATATAGTCGTAAGCACCAAGTTTGAGGGCCTCGACGGCACTTTCCACGGTGCCGTAGCCGGTGATGATGATCACCAGGACCTCGGGATCAACTTCCCTGAGTTCGCGCAGCACATCAAGCCCGCTGCGGGCGCCGAGATTGAGATCGAGCAGCACCAGATCTATTTCCTCTTCGCCGACCAGACGCACCGCTTCCTCGCTGCTGCCGGTGGAAAAGGGCCGAAATCCATCCTCGGCCAGAATTCGCTCCAGATTCTCGCGAATGAATGCCTCGTCGTCGACAATCAGGATTTTTTCCATGCTTTCCTGCCCGCCTTCCTGAAACCTGAATCCGCGAAATCCGAACGGACCCAGGTGAAAATTACCACTCGCAAACGAACGGCTACCAGATATTAGGCGAATTATCCCATTATGGCAACGACAAAAATGGTGAATTTTCGCCACACTGCAGATAATAAATGTGCTTTAGGGTATTTAGAAGACCTAGCAGGACGGGCGGGATTGCTCAGCCCCTATTCAAAGGAAACCACAAAATAAACTCCGCCCCCTGCCCGGGTTGACTCTTCACCTCGATGCGACCACCGTGATCGGAAACGATATTGTGGGTGATGGAGAGCCCCAGGCCGGTGCCCTCGCCTTTGCTGGTATAGAAGGGCTCAAAGATAAGGGGCAGACGCTCTTCGGCAATTCCCTCGCCGCTGTCCTTGATCACCACCCGCACCTGATCGGCGCAGACCTCGGCGGCCACACTGAGGTGTCCGCCCTCGGGCATGGCGGCAATGGCGTTGGTCAGCAGGTTGAGAAAGGCCTGCTTGATTTTGGCCGGATCCAGAGGAAAAGGCGGAATGTTCTCGGCGATGGACTGGTCGAGCTGAATATTCGAACGTTCACACTGTTTTTCAACCAGAAACAGAATGTCGCGCAGAACCGGCGCCAACGGACTCGGCTTCAGGGTCGAATGGGCGGTGGTGGCAAAGGTCAACAGCTCATTGACCAGGCCTTCAAGGCGTTCCATTTCCTGCAGAGCGCGCTGAATCAGGCTCCGGTCAGCGGGATTGCTCAGCAACCGGTCATGCAGATCATCGAGCATGATGCTGATGCCGGTCAGAGGGTTGCGGATTTCATGGGCGATACCCGCAGAGAGCCGCCCCAGGGATGCCAAGCGCTCCATGCGCTCAAGATGCTCGCGCATGTTGACCCGCTCGGTCAGGTCCTCAACCGTCAGGATGCGCCCCTTGGTCTCGGCCTGCGCCAATAGCGGCACCAGTGCCAGGCGCACCGTCATGACCCGCCCCTGGCGTTCAAGCTTGACGTAGCGCGCCCAGCGCTCGCTGGGGTTCAACGGCAAGGCCTCGCGCAAAGGCTCCAAAAGCTCAGGCCATTGCGCCAGACAATCGAGAAGGTCGACGGAGCCGCTCATTTTCCCCAAAACCAGAATTTTGCGCACGGCTCCGTTGAGGGACGTCACGCGACTGTCCTCGTCAAGAGTCAGGATCCCCGTTTCGATGTTTTCCAGCACCGTTCGCTTAAAATTGCGCTCGCGCATGATTTCCGTGCGTGAACGCCGCAGCGCCGCCAACGAATCGACGAGACGGCGGCGACGGTTTTCGAGTTCCCGAGCCATGGCATTAAAGGATTCGGTCAACTCGCCCACTTCGTCCTGTCGGCTCACCGTCACCACACCCGCCAGCTTGCCGCGAGCCATCTGCCGCGTGCCTTCGGTAAGGCGCAGCAAGGGCCCGGTAATGCCCTGCGTCAGCCACCAGGCGACGGCGAACACCACGGCCATGGTCAGGGTAACCAGCAACCATGAGCGGTGCATGAAGCGCGTGACCTCGGCACGGATGAAGGCCGAGGTTTCCAGCGCCGCCTGATGAAACTGGCGCAGTTCGGCGCCGATGGTGATTCCGCCAAAAACTCCGCTGTCCCGGTAAACGCCGCGATCATAGGGAATGGGGGCATACGCCATGATCTTCTGGGACCCGCCGACGTTGGTAACATCGACCACACCGAGATCGCTTCGCAAAACCGCCTGTGCCGCCACCGGGTAGTTGGGATGAATGAAGCCTGCGTAAAAGAGATTGTAGGGGATGCGTCCCGCCTCGATCTCTTCGGAAGAGGAATCGACCCGGTAAGGTGGCACGAGCCGTCCCTGGGCATCGAGTCCGCGCAGGTTCCAAAACTTGGGATGGGTGATGATCCATCCTTCATCGTCAAACATGAAAGCATAGTTGCCGCTGTCATAGGACGGGAAAAGAACGTAGTTTTCTGCGGTGGGGGTGATGTGCTGGGTAAACGCCATGAGGTGACGGTGATCAAGGGAAAGAACCAGCACCGCCTGCAAGGCTCCGTCTTGGTCGTGCAGTGGCTTGGCAAAACGCACCACCCCTTCGTACTTGGCTCCCTCTACCGCCTCTTCCGGGGTTGCCGCATCACCCAACTGCTCCTGCTTGCCGACATGCCAACCGGTCAAATGTGTGACGTGAATTTCACCGGGCGGCAATTCCCGCGCCCGCAGAAAATAATCTTCGGTTAAATAGGTCGTATTGCGTGGGTCGGACAGATCGCGTAAATCCGTGCGCGGCACCCCGTTTTCGATGCGCAGACGCTCCCGGCCATCGGCCCCCACCAGCGTCACCTCGCGATACAGAGGAACGTTTTCACGAACTTCGACGGGTTCGGCGTTGGTTCCAGCGCGATACCAGACGGGTCGGCGGTGGTGTTGCTGAAACCGCAGATAATTTTCGGGGCGCGGGGGAATCAGCGCGAGGTCGTACAGGTCTTGCTCGATTCTGCGCAGAAACAGGGCAACGTCCTCGGCCACCATTTGCGCGCGCAATTCGAGCGCCTTGGCCGCCTGCTGGTCAAGAGCGCGGGTGGCGCTGTCACGCAGATAGACCTCGACCTCACGCAAGTTGCCGGTGGAATAGGACGCCAGAAAGGCCAGAGGAACAAAAGCCAGGACAAGAAAGGCGAAAAGGACCTTCTGATGGAGATTGATGCGCGGCATTCGTCGATTATAGCCGCAACCGGCGGAAAAATAGAAGGGGGCGATGCAAAACCCCGGACGGGCGCGGACGCGCCCACCGGGGCAATGAGCTATTTACGGCGACTGACAACGTAGTCGGCCAGATCGAACAGGGCCTGACGGGCTTCGCTGGCGGGAAAGTCGCTCAAACGCGCCTTGGCCTGCGCGACCAGTTCCATGGCGCGCCGACGGGTGTGGTCGATTCCGCCGAAGCGCTCAATGAGGTCACAGACGAATTCCAGGGACTCGGGCGTCAGTTCATCCTGCTCGATGATTTCCTCAACCCGCGTGCGCTCTTCGGCACTACACTGGCGCAGGGCATGGATCAGCGGCAAGGTCATTTTGCCCTCTTCCAGATCGTGCCCACGGGCCTTGCCGAACTCGGCCTCCTCCGCGACATAATCCAGGGCGTCGTCCATAAACTGAAAGGCAATGCCCAGATCCATGCCGAAATCCGCCAGAACCTTGCGCCGCTTGGCATCGACCTCGCCGAGAATGCCGCCGACCTCGCAGGCCGCTGAAATCAGCACCGCCGTTTTGCTGCGCACCACATCGAGGTAGCGCGCTTCATCCATGCTCAGATCGCAGGTGCCGATGAGCTGCATGATTTCGCCTTCGGACATGCGCGTGGTCGCATCGGAAAGCACCTGAAGGATATCGAGGTTGCCGCCGCGCACCATAATGGAAAAGGATTTGGCTAAAAGAAAATCGCCCACCAGCACCGAAGCCTGATTGCCCCACAGAGTATTGGCCGAGGCATTGCCGCGGCGCAGTACGGCGTCATCAACCACATCGTCGTGCAGCAGGGTCGCGGTATGCAGAAATTCAACCACCGCGCCCAGGCCGATGTGCTGATCTCCCTGGTAATCGCAGAGTCGCGCGCAGAGCAGGAGCAGCATGGGACGCATGCGCTTGCCGCCGCTGGCGATGACATACTCGCCCATCTTACGGACGAGATAGACATCAGAGTCGAGAAATTCCTTAAACTGGCCTTCGACCTTCACCAGGTCGGCAGAGAGAAGCTTCAGAGCATTTTCCATGGCAGGGGCAATCTTCCTCAATCGGTAAAAGTGCTGCTATCCTAATGAATTATCCGGACTGATGTCAAAACATTTTTCCTCTTGCGCCAAAGGCAGCAGCACACGGAACTGCGCGCCGCCGTTCGCGCGCCGAGCGGCACTCACGCGACCTCCATGCTCGTCCACCAGCTTGCGGCACACGGCCAGCCCCAGACCTGTTCCCTGACCACGCTCCTTGGTCGAGTAAAAGGGTTCAAAGACCTTCTCCAGGTCGGCTTCGGCGATGCCCGGCCCGCTGTCGGCCACCAGAATTTCCGCGCAGCCATCCACCCGGCGAATCTCTAAACAGATCTCGCCGTGGCCGTTCAGGGCCTGGCCGGCATTGAGCAGCAGATTGATCAGAACCTGCCTGAGTTTATCTGAATCGCCCGCGACGATCACCGGCGCGGGCGCAAAAGAGGTGACCCAGCGGATGTCCCGAAACAGTTTCTGCACCTGCAGGGAGCGGAGAATGTCGGCCGCCAGGGTGTTCAAGTCGAGAGGTTCGCAATGGGTCGGCTGCTGGCGGGCAAACCCCAGAAGGCCGCCGGTGATGCGGCGACAACGCTGACATTCGCGAATAATGGTTTCCACATCCTCGCGGCGCGCATCCCCGTCGGGAAACTCATCCCGCAGCAATTCGGCGTAGCCGAGGATAATGCCGACGGGATTGTCGATCTCATGGGATACGCCGGCTGCCAACTGCCCGATGGCGGCCAGCTTTTCAGCGCGCACCAGACTGTCCTGCATCTGCCGCAGATCTTGATTGGCCGCGGCAAGAGCGGTATTTTTTTCGAGGAGCTCGCCATGCTTGGCCGCCAGACTGGATGCCATGTCGTTAAACGCGCGCGCCAGGGCCCCGATTTCATCGCGGCCTCGCAGATGCAGATGTTGCGGGGTTTCGCCGCGGGCCAAGGCACGCGCCCCGGATGTCAACTGGCGTACGGGACGGCTGACCCAGCGCGCCATCAGAGCGGCGAGGACCAGCGAGGTCAGCGCGGCAATCAGAGCGATGCGCAAATAATCGGCGCGCGTCGCCGCTTGCAACTCTCTGATGCCCGCCGACGAGATCAGATAGCGGACAGATAAAACGTGTTCACCCGTCGGCCCGAAGGCGGGATGAATCAGGTCGAGAAAATGCTCGCCGCCAAGCTGCCGCCTTTCCAGCGATGTTTGCGGCTGCTGCACGCGCAGGGACCCAGGATCGGCTTCGAGCAGATCACCCACCGCGACCACGGCAGCCTCGCCCAACAGGGGCGAGGCATAGAGCAGGCGCCCGCTCGGAGCGTACAGGGAAAACTGCATCAGATCCTGATTAAAACTCAGCAACTCACGGAGTTCTCGCGGCGGCGGCTGTTGGGACGGAGGGAAGGTTCCGCGAAAAAACCTCAGCAGTTCGGGGGTCGCCAGGCGCGCAAAAGCCAGGCTCTGGGTATGAAGATGTTCTTCCCACTGACGCGCCTGGCTGCGTTCGAGAAACCCGAGGGTTGCCGCCAGCACCAGCACTTGCAGGGCCGCGGTGAGGAAAAAGAGTTTTTTACCGATAGTGGAAATCACATCATCTCCGTAGGCGCCAAGGGCCTGTGGTCGCGGGTGCGATTCGTGCTAAGATTAAAGAGGATTTGAAAAGTTCCAAGCGAAGGAAGCGTTGAGAGAAATCTTCAACAACGGAAAGGAACGGCCGATGAAACGCCCTGCCTTTGACAGCCGCATCCCCCTTGTCATCGTCATCATCGGCGCCCTCTCGGTGTTTCTCACCCTTGGCGGACTCAACCTCTCCATGCGCCAGTTGCCACAGTCCGCAAACCCCGCTCCGAGCGCGCCCCGCGAGGTGTTTCCTCAGGAGGAACGCGCGGCGGCAGGTCTGACCTGGGAACTGGCCTTGAGCATCGAAGAGAATCAGCTCCGGGCGCACCTGACGGACCACCAAGGTCGGCCCGTGACCGGCGGCCAAGGCCTGCTTACCCTGGCGGAAGGATCGCGGCAGCTGCGCGAACTGCCGTTGCGCGAAACAGCCCCGGGGCTTTACGTTGCCGCTTTGCCCACCGACCTGGCCGAACAGGTGCAGGCCCGGATCCGCATCGAACAGGCGCAAAATCACATCGCCCGCTCGATGCTCATTATGTTCTGAGCAGAAGGGGTTTAAGGGGTCAGAGGCGAAGAGGCATTGGGCGCGGCAGGCCGTTCGGGGATAAAACGAACTTCCTCGGCGTCCCAGCGATAACCACCGGCATCCCAGATCTTTTCGAGGATGTCCCAATCCATGTGCACACCCCTCATTTCATCATAGGTATCCGAGGCTTCCAGCATTTCTCCATCGTCGATCACGCCGTCGCCGTCGAGGTCGGCCCAGATGATCGGGGCGACCTTGAGAACCTTGTCGCCGTTGGTCGGCACCGACAGGCTGCGGCCCGTCGGACTGACCACAATCTCTCCGCTGAAGCGGGCCTGGCTGCCGACGTCCGCCGTCGCGTCGACCTTGAGCCGATATACCACGCGCGGCCGCTCCTCGCCCGGCTTGATGATCCAGCGTGCCACCCCCGCTTCGTTATCCAGGCTCGAAGGAGGCGGACTGGCTTCAACCATCTTCCAGCCTCGGGGAAAATGCTCGCGCAGAATGAAACCCTTGGCCGTGGTATCGGCCATCAAGCGAATCCGGACCGGAATGACCGTCTCCGGCGCGGCATAATTGGGCAGCAGGCGTTGCGCGGAAAATCGGTCCAAGGCTAGTTCGTCTTGGCGCCCCCAGAAAAACACGGTCACCGCGACCGCGACAAAGGCAAAAAACACCAAGGCAACAATCCGGCGCAGTAAAGGAGATCCCTTCTCTCCCGCAGGCTCTTCAGGCACGACATCCGCACCCTGATCCGGCGCTGTCGGGGCTGTGCCCTTTTCCAAAATATCACCAACGGGGATTTCCAACGCCTCGGCAAGACGCAGGGCATTCTCGCGCTTGATGCTTGGATAGCGGTTATTCTCCCAGCGCGACACCGTATCGGTCGTCACGCCGACGACCTTGGCGACATAGAGCTGGGTCAAGCGTTTTTCTTCGCGAATGCGGCGGATCGCATCGCTGTCAAGGTTGACCATGGGTGGCAAAGGCTGCTTCATAATCCCCTCGAAACGAAAAAATCACACGACTTTAGCAGATTTTCACCTCAGGCGTAAACATCAAACAAAAACACTGCGATGGCGCGCTACGCCAAGTCCGCCTCGCCCCCTGCAGGGAACGCAGAAACAGATGCGCACCGCGGGGCGGAAAGGGGGGGGTCGCGAACCGGTGGACAATAACACAGCGCAGGGATGGAGGGCGTCAGGAGGAAGACGGAGCAGGGGAACCTGGCTTGGCCTCAAATGGGCAGATGTCTTTCAGCGCGAACCCGGAGCGCAGAAGTTCGGTAAATTCATCAACACCGATGGGTCGACCGAAGTAGAACCCCTGCAGCTCGTCGCACTGGCGCGCAAAGAGAAAGTCGAGCTGCTGGCGGGTTTCGACGCCCTCGGCGATGACCTTGATATTGAGGCTGTGGGCCACGGCAATCACCGCGTCGACAATCGCCGCGTTATCCGCGTCGGTGGTGACATCCTTCACAAAAGACTGGGCGATCTTCAGGCGATCGAAGGGAAAGTGCTTGAGGTAGCTCAGGGAAGAATAGCCGGTGCCGAAATCGTCGATGGCCAGGTTGATGCCTCGCACCTTGACGTCGGTCAGGGTCATGATGGTGATGTCGGCATTTTCCATGATAGTGCTTTCGGTCAGTTCCAGCTCCAGCCGGGCAGGGTCGAAGCAGGTCGACTCCAGTACGTGATCAAGCTGGTCGATAAAGCACGGATGGTTGAACTGACGGCCGGAGATGTTGACGGCCAGACGCAGGGGCGCAAAACCCTGCGCCGTCCAGGCATTGGCCTGCTTGCAGGCGGTGGTGATGACCCATTGGCCGATGTTCAGGATCAGGCCCGTGTCCTCGGCCACACCGATGAACTTATCCGGGGTGAGAACCCCCAGTTCCGGATGGTTCCAGCGCACCAGCGCCTCCATACCGACCATACGCCCGGTGCGAAGATCAAGCTGGGGCTGGTAGAGAAGGAACAGCTCGTCGCGCTCCAGCGCCTTGCGCAAACAGGTTTCAACTTTAACCCGCTCCTGTACCCGCGCGTTGAGATCCTGAGAGAAAAACCTGTAGGTATTTTTCCCTTGCTCCTTGGCTTGGTACATGGCGATATCGGCGTTGCGCAACAGATTGCCCGAATCCTCACCGTCCTCGGGATAGATGGAAATGCCGATACTGGTGGTGGTGATCACCTCTTGATCGCCGAGCATCACCGGCGTGGCCAATCCGTGAAGAACTTTCTGCGCCACATCGGCGGCGCCGCCCTCCTGATCGAGTTCGGCCAGAAGAATGACGAACTCGTCTCCGCCCAGGCGCGCCACCGTATCGGTCTGGCGCACACTGGCAATCAGACGCTGCCCGACAATCTTCAGCAGCTCATCGCCGCTGGCATGGCCGAGGGTATCGTTAATGGATTTGAAACGATCGAGATCCAGAAACATGACGGCGACTTCATGACCACCGCGACGCGCCCGCGAAAGCGCACCGTCGAGGCGATCATGAAGCAACGTGCGGTTGGGCAGCCCGGTAAGGCGATCGTAATAAGCGAGTTGCTGAATTTCCTGATCGGTGCGGCGACGATCGATGGCGACGGCCAGAATATTCGCCACCGACTGCAGAAAGAGCAGATCCTCAGGCGCGAATGAGCGCAACTGCCGGGTATAAACACCGAGTACGCCGAACGGCCGGTGATGCCCCGGGATGGCGATGCAGGCGGCGGACACCGCTTGCTCCGGCACAGGCCGGCAAAACTCAAGCGGTTGCCCTTGGGCCAAGTCGCCTGAAACCACCGGCCGGGTCGCCTCAAGCAGGGCTTGCCCCTCCAGGGTCCAATTCAGACAATCCGAAGGTCCACGATCCTCGCCTGAGTGGGGCGTCCAGCCCGAAGCGGCGCGCATCACCAGACGGCGCTCCGCGGGATCAAGTTCCAGCACCCGGCTCCAATCGCCGCCCAAAACCTGAGAAATTTCTATGACCACCTTGGCCATGAGATCATCGAGTTCCATCCCGGCCAGGGCGTCACGTCCCAACTCGGCGACCATGGCCTGCTGGGCAACGCGGTGTTGAATCTCCTGCTGGGAGTGCGAATGCGCCTGCAGATTCTGCAAGCAGGCGCGCAGAGTGATACGGCTGCGACCGGACTGGGCGCAATCAAAAGGAACGAAGTAAAGATTGCGGTGAAATTCACGGCCGAAGATCACCTGCTCGTGAGTGGACAACAGATCGAGCAGCGCGCCGCTGTCGAAAAAGCGCAAATCGTACTGGCAAAGGGTAACGCAGCCCTGCTCACGCACCAGGGCCTGCACCTGGCGCTTGTAGGCGAGGCGGTCCGGAGGATCCTCAAGAAACTCGATGGACAAGAGCTGCTCGCTGGTCATTCGCAGACCGGAAAAGCCTTGGCGGCGCGCAAGCTGGAGTTGTTCAAGCAAAAAGCGGCGGTAGATGTCGACCAGGGGCTCCGCCAGAGGTGAAGGTGGAAATTGTGCCGGGACAATGCAAATCTGCTCGGCGCGAGGGCATAGTCCTTCGGGAAGGTCGAGCGTTTTAAAGTAATCCTGAATGGCGGCAACGGAGCGCCGCGCCGTCAGATAAAGAATCTTCTCTCCCTGCTCCAAGCCGTCCCGGGCAAACTCGCGAATGACCTGCCGGTGATCTTCATCGGAATCGAAGAAAAATCCGACATTCTGGCCCCGCGCAATGCTTAAGACCTGGCGCCTTTTCGTCGCCGCCGGAGAGCCGCCGCCCCCTGAAGAATCGGCACGGATGGATTCGGGGAAAGACATGAACGACCTCAACAACATAAAATTCTTAAATCCTGTCAGTTAACTTACACGCCCTGCTCCATGCGCTTGCGCAGCGCGGCCACACACCAGGTGATCAGAACCGCCAGAATCAGCAGCCCAAGGGACACCAGAACCTGGCTGAGCAAAAGTGGACGCAGCAGCAGAACCGTACCAAGCAGGAGCATCATGGTTCCCGAAAGAAGCTTGAGAACCCGTCCCTGCCACTCGCTGAGCTTGGACGCGCCTAAGGTCCAGGTAAAGACCACAAGAATGACCAATAAAGGGACAACATAAACTAGGTTGTACACGGAAAGGAACAGATAATATTGCCAGGTGGGCAATTCATGCAAGGTCAATACCCGCGTGTAAACCATGGGGAATCCCGCAGTGCACAAAAGCTCATACATGTTGGCCGCAGCCGCCAGGACAATGGTGGCGCCGATCATCGAGCCTAAGCTCGACGCCTTGAGCAGTCCGCGCATTCGCTGAAACAGTCGCGGTTTGGCCGACTCGGGAATGGAAAGACTGAAGCCCTGCTTGAAATAGAAAAAGTCCTTGATGTTGATCCCGCCCATGATCAGGGCAAGGGCTCCCGCCGCCAGGGTCAGACCGCGTATCTGTCCGAAGGAAAGAAACAGGTTGAGCCAGGCCGCCATGAACAGAAAATAAAACAGGCCGGAAAAAAAGATGAATATGCCGCCCACCAGCAGCATGCGGCCCCGCGAGCGCAGATGAACCAGTAGGCTCAACAGAAAGAGCAGCACGAAAAACGCGCAGGGGTTAAAGCTGTCCAGCAGACCGATGACCAGGGTGAAGACCGGCAGGCTCAGGGTGCGCCCATCCACCCGCCCCACCCAGGGAATAAAGACGCTGGTGTCCTCGCTTTGCGTCTCCAAGGCCGGCGGGGGTGACCGTGGCTGTAGCCGACCCGCCGCCGCCAAAGCCAAGGTGTCGGGACAACCGGTGAGAAGACATTCTTCAACCGCCGCCTCAATCTGCCGCCCGCGCTCGCGACCGAAGCCGAACCAGGCGCGATCGCCGAGAAAGATGGAGGGAGTGGTGACGGACACCTCATAAATATCGGCAAGGCGTATCAACTCTTCGAAATGGCGGCGATTGGTCCAAATATCGCGGACATCAATCACCAGCGCGGGCCTATCCACGGCAAGTTCTTTGAGAAATTCTTCGGCTTGGCGGCAGTGGGGGCAATTCGCGGCCGAATACACCAGGAGCACGACCTGCCGTGAACCCGCCGCCCCGGTTTTTTCCACGGGAGCCGCCACCCCCTGCCAAGGCGACCCCGCCAGTATCAGTAAAAGCCACAACGGAAACCCGCGCATAGCCCTCCCCAATCGGTATCAAGGCGCATGTTCCCATTGATTCTATCAGCCCTGCCCTGCAGCGCAGCAAAATTGAATCGATTTTTCGCCCTCTTGCAATTTGTGCCGCCGAGAGTCGCGCGTGATCCTCGGCGGCGTTGCTTCGTCAGCCACCCTTTGCCTCGGCGGGCGGGATGAAGTATCATTGCCCTATCATGATCAAAGCCATCTTCTGGGATAACGACGGCGTTCTCGTCGACACCGAACCTCTCTACTTCCAGGCCACCCGTGAAGTCCTCGCCGAGACGGGCGTGGCGCTGAGCCGCGAAGCCTTCATTCGCATTTCCCTGCAGCAAGGGCGCAGCGCCTTCGATCTGGCCCGTGACCAAGGGGCCACCCCCAGGGAACTTGAGGACATGCGCCGCCAGCGCAATGAGCGTTACAGCGCATTGCTCGCCCACGCCCCCCCGGCCCTGCCCTGGGTCAAAGAGACCCTGCACGCCCTGCACGGCCGCTGCCGCATGGCCATCGTGACCAGCAGCCTGCGCGAGCATTTCGACATCATCCACCGCAACACCGGCATTCTCGGGTATTTCGACTTCATCCTCACCCGCGAGGACTATCAACACACCAAACCCCATCCCGAACCCTACCTGACCGCTCTGAAACGCAGCGGCATCGCTCCCGCGCACTGCCTGGTCGTCGAAGACACCCAACGCGGCCTGCAATCCTCCGTGGATGCCGGCCTGGCTTGCGCCGTCATTCCCAACGGGCTGACCGGCGACAGCGATTTTTCGCGCGCATGCCATGTGCTGGGGGATATCCGTGAGGTCATCGGCCTACTGGGTTGAGGTCCGCCCCAAGAAAGACTTCGGCACGTTTCCTGCTATTCAATGGTTGCTGATTCGAGTCCATGTCAAACCCGGGAGATGATTTCATGGCCGTCAACCCCATTGCCAACCTGCGTGAAATGCTTGCCGCCCAAGCGACCGGCGCCGACACCGATACCGCAAAAAAAACGCGCGTGTTTGAGCAGTTGCTCGACAGCTCCCTGGCCCAGGGCCAGCCCTTGAGCGGCGATCAGGCCCGCCATCTGGCGGCGCTGGTGAAGCTCGAAATGATGGCTGGCCTCATCGCCTGGGACGATAACGGAAAACGCGACACTGCGTCCTTTTTTGCATCGCTGCCGCCGGTTCCGCCGGCCAATCCCGCCGTCGCCCGTCAAAAGTTCAGCCTGATGTCGGAAAACCGACCCGTTGCAACGGCCGCGCCGCGCTTGACCCATAGCACGGAATCCAAACCCGCATCGACCATCGAGCAGTTGGTCGACAAAGCGGCGCAACGCTACCAGGTCGCTCCCGAACTGATCAAAGCCGTCATCAAAGCCGAAAGCAGCTTCAACCCGCGCGCCCAATCGCCCGCTGGTGCCCAGGGCTTGATGCAACTCATGCCCGCCACCGCTCGAGAACTCGGGGTCGAGGATTCTTTCGATCCGGAGCAGAACATCATGGGTGGCACACGTTATCTGCGCGACCTGCTCAAACGCTACGACGGCAACCTCGATCAGGCCCTGGCCGCCTACAACTGGGGCATGGGCAATCTGGCCCGCAGCGACGGCCGCTTACCCGAGGAAACGCGCAATTACCAGATCCGCGTCAAGCAGTACCTGACGGAATTCAGCGGCAAACGCAGCGCCTAAGCGTTCTCTTCAGTTCCGGGCTCAAGTCATGTTCCTGGTTTTTTTTTTGCCGGCAGAGTTGCTAAGGGCCGGATGTTTAGATCTCCCCCACTCAAAGTTGGTTTTTTTAAAAAAACCCTTGACACCTTCCGAGCTTTGTCCTACTTTCTAAGCAGAAACAAATAAGAAAAACCTAACACCAAAAGACATACCCTCACAGCTCCAGAAAGACCTTTTGCCCCGTGTTACCTCCCTGACACGGGGCACTTTTTTGCTTGACAAAAGATTTAAGAAACTTCATATTAAAAAAAACAAAGACATTTTTCACCGCCTGGTTTCAACGAAATCAGCCGGTTTTGCCCCGTGTATCTCCTCCCTGGCACGGGGCATTTTTTTGTCTGCCGCTCTGCCCTTCATCGAAATTCACGATAAACTAAAACTTGAATCCGACCAGGAAGGAGTATTGCATGCAAGCAGACCACCCCCAGGATCTCGTCACCCGCCTCAGCCAAATCGACCAGTCACGCCTGCCCGCCGACGGCGGTCCCGAGTTCAACCGGCTCATTTTCGAAAAAAGTCCCTACCTGCTGCAACACGCGGAAAATCCCCTCGATTGGTATCCTTGGGGTGATGAGGCCTTCGAACGCGCGCGGCGGGAAAACAAGCCGGTGTTTCTCTCCATCGGCTATTCAACCTGCCACTGGTGCCATGTCATGGCCCATGAGTCCTTTGAGGATCGACAGGTCGCGGACGCTCTCAACCCCCATTTCATATGCATCAAGGTCGACCGCGAGGAACGCCCGGATATCGACAACACCTACATGACGGTCTGCCAGATGCTCACCGGCAGCGGCGGCTGGCCCCTGACCCTGCTGCTCACCCCGGAACGCCAGCCCTTCTTCGCCGCTACCTACCTGCCGAAAGACTCCCGCGGCGGCATGATGGGCCTGCTTGATCTGGCGCGCAAGGTGACCGAACTCTGGCAGACGGAGCGCAGCCGCATCGATCAGACCGGCGCGCAGATTCGCGAATCTCTGCTGCGCCTCGAACAAACAGCTGCAAAGAGCGCCACCCTCGACGCCCAGAGCTTGCGCGCCGCGCGTGATCATTTCCTGCAATCCTTCGATCGCCACCATGCCGGTTTCGGCAGCGCACCAAAATTTCCCACACCGCACAACCTCTCGCTGCTGCTGCGCATTGGCCAGCGCTTTGCGGATCAGCAGGCGCAGGTCATGGCCTTGCAAACCTTGCAGCAGATGCGCCTGGGTGGCCTCTTCGACCAGATCGGCTTCGGCCTGCACCGCTACTCCGTCGACGCGCGCTGGCTGGTGCCGCATTTCGAAAAGATGCTCTACGATCAAGCGCTTGCCACCCTTGCCTACCTCGACGCCTGGCAAGCCACCGGCGAGAACTTCTACGGGCAGGTCGCCCAGGAAATCCTCGACTACCTGGTGCGCGACCTCAAGCACCCCGAAGGTGCTTTTTGTTGCGGCGAGGATGCGGATTCGGAAGGGGAAGAAGGCACCTTCTACGTGTGGACGCCGGAACAGATCCGATCGGTGCTCGGCAAGGAGCAGGGCGATATTCTATGCCACATCTACGGCGTCACCGAATCGGGCAACTTTGAAGGCAAAAACATCCTGCACCTGGAGCGCGATGTCGCGGAACTGGCGAAAGAGACCGCAACGCCCCCTGAGCAGCTGGGCGCCCTGCTCGGCGAGGCGCGCCATAAATTGCTCGCCGCCCGCGCCCGACGCATTCGCCCCCACCGCGACGACAAAATACTCACGGGCTGGAACGGCCTGGCCATCGCCGCTCTCGCCCGCGCCGCAGCGCTGCTCGACCAACCGGCGCTCATCACCCATGCCGCCAAGGCCGCCGATTTCATTCTCGAGCAACTGCGCACTGCAGAAGGTCGGCTGCTACGCCGTTACCGCGCCGGCGACGCCGCCATCCCCGCCTTTCTCGAAGACTACAGCTTCTTTATCTTCGGCCTCACCGAACTGCACCAGGCAGGCTTCGACAACCGCTACCTGGCCACGGCTTTGGATCTGAGCCGCGGCATGTTGCACCTGTTCAGCGATGCCCAGGGCGATCTCTACGACACCGGTGACGATGCCGAAACCATCATCACCCGCGGCCGCAGCCGCCACGATGGAGCGGTCCCCGCCGGCAGCTCCCTGGCCGTCCTCAATCTGCTGCGCCTCGGACGCCTGTCAGGCGATGCACAGCTTGAACAACGCGGAGAAGATCTGCTCGCCCGGCTGCTGCCTGCTGCCATCCAGAACCCCCAGGCCTTCAGCCAATTGCTCATCGCTCTTGATTACGCCCTCGGCCCGCGCGAAGAGGTGGTCATCGCCCTGCCCGATGCCGACGCCCGCCCGACGGAAATGCTCAAGGTTTTGCGCCAGAAACTGCGCCCGCGCACCCTGGTTCTGCTGCGCCGCCCCGACGATGCGGTTCTCGAACACCTCGCCGCCCCGGTCCGCGACAAGCAGGTCGTCGATGGCCGGATCACCGCCTGGCTGTGCCGCGATCAGAGCTGCCAGGCGCCGGTGACCTCGGCGGAGGAACTGGAGAAAATGCTGGCGGGGTGATAGCGCACTCAGACCTTTTGGCCGCAAACTCAACAAGTCATCCAAACGTAGGTTTGACCCCGGCAGAAATCACCTGGTTCAGGCCATCGGCGGCGCGCGCCCACTAGAAGGGAGTGGAAATTTTCACCAGTGAGGCGACCGCGCTCTGCCCCCTGGCGTTGTGCAGCCGAGTGAATGTCAGAGTTTTAGCCCCGGGCGTGTCGGGGCTACGCTTGATGCCCATAGGGTCCACGGTCAGGCGCAGAGGTTCAGACCAGAGGTGAGCCTCGGGCCTGCTTAAAACGTCGACGACCAGTTTGAAGTGCGTGCGGTCTGCTTTGGTATCGCAACCGAGCTTTTCAAGTTCGCTTTCAATTTCGTCAGCTTGCTTCCGCAGCACTGAGCAGTCCATGGGCGTTGACAATGCCGAGACGGAAAATCCGCGTGTAGCACGCTCCGAAACCCGTGCTTTGGCTTGGAGCAGGGTGCGGCGGCGCTCCAGCCCGGCACGTTTGTCGCGATGCATGGCAATGCGGTTAAGGGCGATTTGCAGCAGATGGTTGTAGGCGCGCTGCCTCAGGAGGCAGAGAGTTTCTTCCGCCTCCCAAGTCGGATCGAGCAAGCGATGGTTGCTGAAATCGACGGCGACCTGAGGCACGTCCTTGAGAAGGATGTTGCCCTGCGATGCGGTGCCGAATGTAGATTGTTCCCTATAGTCCATAAGCAGCAGAGCATAGATGGAACGGGGCTCGCCACCACCGGGGCTCCGTAACGCGGCCAGGATGGCATCTTGCTCAAAAACGCGCGTCATGTGCTCTGCCGAGGCAAAAAAGAGTTTAAGCCGTGAATCCTGGCCGAACGCGGCACGATCCACCCTGATCGGTTCTTCAAGGCCGTCGACCAGCGCCATCACCTGATCCAGGGCTTTAATAACCACAGGCCTGAGCTTTCTTCGATAGCCTGCAACGCCCCGCAAACAAGAGTCGGTTTCGTCCACGGCCTGCTCGATGGCGGCTCTGACCAAAGATTCAGGATAAGGCCCTGTGTGATTTCTGCGAAAGATGGATTGAAGCATCCCCAACATGGGTTTTTCTCCTTTAGCCTAAAGAAAAAATTTAGTCCTGTGCGCTGTCCGAACGAATCGCGCAGGGGATTTCTTCGTCCGTAACCACAAGAGCTATGTTCAAGCAACCTTCATGCCTCGGGGACCCCATCCCGTTGTTGAAATGTTGAGGAAAGATTGGTAGATTCTGTCTGCACCTACACCCCCTCTATTTTTTCCCAGAGGGCCCGCAAACCTTTCAATTGCGTTAGCCTGACACCCGCTTTCTTGGACTCCAGAATATTAAAAGTGGATTGGACTTATGATAGAAGTGGTAAAACCCTTTGCAGAGTGGTGTGCGGGGATCGTTGAAATCTTAGGAATCGCAATGATCACCTTGTCTGCTCTGTATTCCATCGGATGGGGCATTGCTCAACGGATTAAGACGGGAGACGACCAAAGTGCATTGCTCATTTGGCAGAAAATCCGTCAGCGCATGGGCCGCGGCATCCTGCTCGGCCTGGAATTTCTGATTGCCGCCGACATTATTCATACGGTTGCCGTTGAGTTTACCTTTGAAGCGATCGGTGTCCTTGCACTCATTGTGCTCATTCGAACCTTCCTCAGTTTCACTCTCGAGCTGGAAATTGAGGGCCGCTGGCCCTGGCAGAAACGCGAGTGAGGCAATAGGTTTTAAGCGGAGATTCCCAGAAAACGTCCGCCCTGTTCTGCTTTTCAGCGACTCTACCCTCGGCCCAAGTTGTCCGTCCCATGGCTGATGGGCCGGACATATCATTCAGGAGTGTCCGCCGGCAGACCTTATCCCCGCTGTTCCCGAATTTTTTTGAGGCCACCAATGCAGCAAAAACCCTCTATCAGCAGTGACAGCGGCGCCAAAATCGGACGGATCTGTGAGCGCCCCTCCTGGGTATTCCCTGTGGCCCTGCTGACCAGGGCGGCGCATCAACTCGGGGCGGCGGTCGTTCTGGCGGCGTACCTGCTCGATGCCATTCCGGGGCCACCGATGGCCTACCTGGTGCTGGCTCTGGTCAGCGGCGGAGCACTGCTGGTCACAGAAGGGATGCAGCATCGCCAGATTTTCCGGGAACTGGTGGGAATCATCACCCTGCTGAAAGTCCTCATCTTCGGGGCGGCGTATCATGGTTTTCTGCCGTTGCAGGAAACAACCCTTCTGGCCTTCGTCATGGCCTCGATCGCGGCCCATGCCCCCAAGAAAATCCGGCACAGACTGCTCCTCTAGTGTCCCGTGTGGTTAGTCGTGTCAAATAATTCTGAGGTATTTTTGGTGCTGTCAAGGCGTCGCCAACGCAGGCCTAGCCGTACGCTAAGTCAAGTTGGCGCAACGCAGGNGTCGTGTCAAATAATTCTGAGGTATTTTTGGTGCTGTCAAGGCGTCGCCAACGCAGGCCTAGCCGTACGCTAAGTCAAGTTGGCGCAACGCAGGCAGCGCCAAAAAGAGCCAGAATTAGAAGGCAGGATTAACCGCACGGGGCACTGATACCTCTCGCCGCAAAATTGCCTTTCCCGCCCCTCTCCACCACGTCAGCGCGCGCAGACCGACAAAACAGTTGATCAGATGCTGGGGCCTGAAAAATCAGCCCCCTTCTTGACATCTAGCGGCAATATTTCAGAATTGCCTCTGGCACTGTCGCGCCATCTCGCGGTCCAGGCATTTACCAACAGCTTTTGGATTGCCGGCGGGGACAAAAGGAGGATTGAGGATGTTGCGCAAATTGATTGGTGGAGCTTTAGCCCTTCTGGTCCTGGGAGGTCTGCTTTTTTACACCTTCCGCTATCAGTGGCCGGGGGAAGGTCAGCCGGGGTTGACCATGGCCGACGGCGATCCGCGGCAGGGGCGCCAGGCAATCCTCACTTACGGCTGCGCAAGCTGTCATGTGATTCCCAACGTTCGTCAGGCGACCGGACGGGTGGGTCCCAAGCTGGAAGACATTGGGCGTCAGATCTATCTTGCCGGCGTTCTGCCCAACTCGCCTGACAACATGATTGCGTGGATCATGAATCCTCGTGAAATTTCCCCCAGAACGGCCATGCCCGACCTTGATGTCAGCGCCCAGGATGCTCGGGATATGGCCGCGCATCTCTACGGCCAGAGGCCGGGCCGGAAAAAGGATCACGGCCACGCGGATGCCCGGGAGAACGGTGTTCATCACTCCCGCCAACCCTGAAAATTCCAACCCACCGAGGAGTGCACCCCATGGGAACCCCTGCTGCTGAAGCCGCCACCACCACTGAGTTATTATTTCGAATGGGGGATCGCCTGCGATCCTATCTCTCCCTGGCCAAACCCAGAATCCTGCTGCTGGTGGGGTTGACGGGCCTGGCCGCCATGGTGCTGGAAGGGTCCCTGCTGACCGATCCAATGCGATTTGCCGGAGTGCTCTTGGGAATTCTCCTCGCCGGCGCGGCCGCCAATGCCCTGAACCAGTACTGGGACCGCGACATCGATGGCATTATGGCACGCACCCGGAGCAAGCGACCGATCCCCGCCGGAAGAATCAGCCCCCGCGCTGCCCTCATTTTCAGCCTGGTCTGCGGGCTGGCGGCTCTCTGGCTGTTGCAGACGGCGGGCGGCATGCCGGCGGCCTTGCTGGGACTGGCCACCATGGCGTTTTACGTTCTGATTTACACGGTCTGGCTCAAGCGGCGCACCAGGTTGAACATCGTCATTGGCGGGGTCGCCGGCGCGGCGCCGCCGCTCATTGCCTGGGTGGCCGGCGCCGGCGAATTGGGCCTGGTGCCACTGCTGATGTTTCTGGTTATTCTGCTGTGGACCCCGCCTCATTTCTGGGCCCTGGCCCTCTGCCTCAAAGAGGAGTACGCGCGGGCCGGGATTCCCATGCTCCCGGTGGTGGCCGGTGAGCAGAAAACCTGCACCCAGATCACCGCCTATGTTGTCTTGCTCCTTCCGTCCACCGTCTGGCTCGGCATCAGTGCGGATCTCAGTTGGCTCTATTTCATCGGGGCGACGCTGCTTGGCCTGAATCTGGTGCGCAGGGTACACGCCCTGCGACGGCACAGAGACCGGCAGGCCGCGCGGGCACTCTTCAACTATTCCATTTTCTATCTCGCCGCCCTGTTTTTTCTAATGCTGCCCCCCCAATGGTGACCGGCCATGACGATGAACAGACTCAATAAAACAAAAACCAGAATCGGGCTCTCGGTCGCGTCGATTTTCGGCTTGGGCGTCTTATTGCTCCTGACGACCCTGTTGCTCACCGGTTGCGAGGTCGAACGGCCGCACTCCATCCTCGACCCGGCCGGTCCCGCAGCCGGTCTTATCTCCGATCTGTGGTGGCGGATGTTCTGGGTCTACGGCCTGGTCTTTGTCATCACCCTGACGCTGCTGGTTCTCGCCTTATTCGCCCGCCGGCGGGAATCTCCCGCGCTGGGCTTTCGCTTTGTTTTTGTGGCCGGGATCGCGATTCCGGCCCTGATAATGGTCATCATGCTGGTGGATACCCTGCGGGTCATGGGGCACCTCCACGCCACGTCCGAAGATCTGCATGTGCAGGTGATCAGCCATCACTGGTGGTTCGAGGTGCAGTATCCCGAACAGGGCGTGACGGATGCCAACGAGATTCATGTCCCGGTGGGCAGCATGGTGCGTTTCGAGTTGATCTCGGATGGCGTGATGCACAGTTTCTGGGTGCCGCGCCTCGGCGGCAAGCGCGATATGCTGCCGGATTACTATACCGAGCTGTATCTGCAGGCGGATGAACCCGGGGTCTATCACGGCACCTGCACCGAATACTGCGCAGGGGTGCATGCGCTTATGGGTTTTCGCCTGGTGGCGCATGAACCGGAGGATTTTGCCCGCTGGGTGGAAAAAGCCGCCGAGCCGCCGCCCGCGCCCACCGACCCACACCTGCAGCGTGGGCGCGAAGCGTTCATGAGCGGCGGTTGCGGTGCATGTCACACCATCAAAGGCGTATCGCGGGGCACCATGGGCCCCGACCTGACTCTGATCGGCGGACGGCATACCCTGGGGGCCGGAACCCTGGACAACAACAGAGGAAATCTGGCCGGATGGATTGCCAATCCGCAGGCCATCAAGCCCGGGAATATGATGCCGAAGTCCTACCTGGAGCCCGAAGACCTCAACGCCCTTGTTGACTATCTGTGGAGCCTGCAATGAAACCTGACGCCCAGACCGAAGAACGCTTCACCCGGGTTTGGCAGTCGCGCCCCGGCATCCTCGGCTGGATCGCCGAGGTCAACAACCGGCCCCTGGGTGTGCGTTACATGGTCACCTCGTTGGTGTTTTTTGCCATGGCGGTGGTCATGGCCCTGACCATGCGCACACAACTCGCCCTGCCTGACAACAACCTGCTGTCGCCGGACACTTACAACGCCCTTTTCACCATGCACGGCTCCACCATGCTGTATCTTTTCGCCGTGCCGTTTGTCGAGGGCCTGGGGCTTTTTCTCATCCCCCTGATGATCGGTGCCCGCGATGTGGCTTTTCCGCGACTGACCAGCTTTGGCTACTGGATGTACGTGTTCGGCGGCCTGATCCTCTTTTCCAGTTTTCTCTTCGGCACCGTGCCGGACGCGGGCTGGACGGCCTACACGCCCATGTCCGGATCGAAGTACTCAGGCCCGGGTATGGACTTCTGGCTGCTGGGCCTGGGCCTGCTTGAATTTGCCGGCATTACCGCCGCCATCGAGATTGTGGTCACCATCCTGAAATTCAGGGCTCCCGGCATGGCCCTGAAAAATCTGCCGCTCATGGCCTGGATCAATCTGATCATCGGCATTATGATTTTGTTTTCATTCCCGGTTCTGCTGCTCGCAACTCTCATGCTGGAATTGGACCGAGCCTTCAGCTTTCAGTTTTTCAATCCCGACCTGGGTGGCAGCTCGCTGCTCTGGCAGCACCTCTTCTGGTGGTTCGGGCATCCCGAGGTGTATATCATTTTTTTGCCGGCCACCGGCGTGATTTCCACCATCATTCCGGTCTTCGCGCGGCGACGTATCGTAGCCTATCCGCTCATTCTCGCGGCGCTGCTGATTACCGGCTTCGTCAGTTTCGGCCTCTGGACCCATCATATGTTCACCACCGGCCTGCCCGAGCTGCCGATGCTTTTTTTCACGGCCGCAAGCTTCATGGTCGCTCTGGCCGCCGGTATTCAGATTTTTGCCTGGGTCGCCACCCTGTGGGGCAGTCGCCCCCGGCTCAGCGTACCGATGCTCTACATCCTGGCCTTCTTTTATATCTTCGTCCAGGGCGGGTTGACCGGGGTGATGGTGGCAACCATGCCCTTTGACTGGCAGGTGCACGACACGGCCTTCGTGGTGGCGCACTTCCACGACGTGCTGATCGGCGGGGCGGTGCTGCCCTTTCTGGCGGGCCTTCACTACTGGCTGCCCAAAATAACCGGGCGCCTGGCGGGCGAGGTCTGGGATCGGGTCGCCGTCGGCCTCATCTTTGTCGGCTTCAACCTGACTTTTGTGCCCTTGTATATTGCCGGGCTGTTCGGCATGCGGCGGCGGATCTACACCTACCCCGAAGAAATGGGGATCGGCACCCTCAATCTGGTTTCGACCCTGGGTTCCTACATGCTCGCTCTGGGTTTCGCCGTCGCCCTGCTCAGTCTGATCTGGCACAGTCGGCGGGGGCGCCCGGCCTCCAGCGATCCCTGGCAGGGTGGAACTCTGGAATGGTCCATACCCTCACCGCCGCCGGTTTACGGCTTTCGCAGTATTCCCGTGGTTAGAGATCTCTACCCCCTCTGGCCGCCGGTCGCATCTGGAAAAGCATCTGTCGATCCGATTGATGAAGACGAATACACCAAAGAACTCAAGCGCGTGGAGGCGGCCATGGATTGCCGGCCGTCCGGTTGGCGCGGCACCTTGGTCACCGACGGGATCAACGGACGTCCGCTGGCGGTTCAAACCCTACCGGGGCCGACCCTGCTGCCTTTCTGGATGGCCGTCATTCTGACCCTGGCAACGGTTTTCTTTCTCGCGCAGTTTTATCAAGCATCCGCCCTGGTCGCGATTGTCGCTCTGGGCTTATCCTTTTATTGGGTCAGTCGCGAGCCGGTCTTTGATCGGCAGGAGAAAGAGGAGCTTGAAGCGCGCCTGGGATTGCCCTTGCTGACTACCGGCAACCTCTCCACCGGCTGGTGCGGCATGGTGGGGTTTCTTGTCGTGCTCCTTACCGTTCTCGGAGCCCTGGTTTTTTCATACTTTTATTTGCGCCTGTATTCGCAGCACTGGCCGCAGGGGGGGCTGCCCTTGCCACAACTCAGCTCCGCCGCGCCGATCTTTGGTCTGTTGGCTGTGGCCGGCGTGGCGCAGATCTGCAGTGCCTGGGGCTGGCGCCGTCACCGTCGCTCAGTGCTCATTGGCGGATTGGCGGCAAGCGTCTTTTTCGGATTCGGCTTTATCCTGGCCCAAGTGCGGTCGCTGGCTGCTGAACCTTTCCTGCCCTCAACCAATGCCTATGGTTCGATCTTCTTTACCCTCAACGGTTATGTGCTGCTGTTGACCCTGGTCGGCATTTGTCTGTTGATCGGCACTCTGGCACGGGTTCTCCGCAAGGACGAGCCGCTCTCAAATCCCAGGCTGGTTCTGTGGCTGCAGAACAGCGAAATGTTCTGGTTTTTCTGCGTTTTTTGCGGCCTGTGTGGATTTTTGGTCATCTATCTCGTGCCCCACCTGCTTTAGGAGGCTATTGATATGTCAAGCGCTGTTGTGCAAGCGTCGGGTCCCCGGGACTGGCGGCGCTGGTTCGCGTTTCTCGGTGGTGGAATCGCCTGGACTTTCCATTTGCTGTCCATCTATGCGGTCGGGGAATTCGGTTGTGTCAGCGGGATGGATCGTTTTACCTATGGGGGAATCAGCGCGGTTGCCTGGATGATCATCATTCTCAGCGCCATGGCGCTGACCATTGCCGTAACGGCGGCGCTCATCGGCTATCGGGACAAGCGCTGGGACAGCGCGCAGGAAAGCGCCCGGCCCGAGGATGAAGGCGGGCGCTTTCTCTCCAGTTTCGGCTTTTTGCTGAGCAGTTTGTTTTCCCTGATCATATTGTTCGAAACGCTGCCGGTTTTTGCTTACCTGGGCGGGTGCTGACCGGCTTGGAACGCCTGTCCGCAGGCGCCCTATTCAAGCCACTGCCATTCGATTGAGTCAATATCTGATCCTCGTGACCAGCCTGGGCACACCGATTGAAGGCACCCACGTCGATTCGCCTGCGGCCCTGGCAATCACCTCAGAACTCACCACCGGGTGCAGAGCAGATGGCTTCTGAAGGAGAAAAAAAGGACATACAGACAGGGCGCCTGGGAACCTTCGCCGGCGTCTTTACCCCGAGCATTCTGACGATTCTCGGGATTATTCTGTTTCTGCGCACCGGGTACGTGGTGGGCAGCGCCGGGCTGCTCCAGATTCTTCTGATTATAGGCCTGGCCAACATTATTTCGATTTTCACCAGCCTGTCTCTCTCTGCCATCGCAACCAACCTTAAAGTCAAGGGCGGGGGCGATTATTATCTGATCTCAAGAACTCTCGGTTTTGAATTCGGCGGGGCCATCGGCATTGTCCTATTTCTCGCTCAAGCCGTTTCCATTGCTTTTTACTGCATAGGTTTCGGCGAGGCGTTGGCGATGGCGGCATTCGCCTCGACCCCTGGCGTCTCGCCGCGCCTGATCGCTCTGGCGGCGGTGGCGTTTCTGTTTGTTTTTGCCTGGATGGGGGCCGACTGGGCGAGCCGGTTTCAGTTTCTGGTCATGGGCCTGCTGGTCGCGGCGCTGGCTTCCTTTTTTGTCGGCGGCGCCCTGCAATGGAACCCGACGACCTTAAGCGCCAACCTGAGTGCTCCGGCTGACGGATTGCCTTTTTGGGTGCTGTTCGCCCTGTTTTTCCCTGCGGTGACCGGCTTTACCCAAGGGGTGAGCATGTCCGGAGATCTGCAGGACTCCAGCCGAAGCCTGCCGCTGGGAACCCTCCTTGCTGTCGGTGTGTCGATGATGGTCTACCTGGGCGCGGCGGTGATTTTTTCAGGGGCGCTCTCCAATCAGGAACTGACCAGGGACTATCAAGCCATGAGCCGCATCGCGCTTTTCCCAGGGTTGATCACCGCCGGGGTGATTGCCGCAACCCTGTCATCAGCAATGGCCTCGTTCCTCGGTGCGCCGCGCATCCTTCAGGCCTTGGCCGCGGACCGGATTTTCCCGCGACTCGATTTCTTTGCCCAAGGCGCCGGGCCCGCCAACAATCCGCGCCGGGCGATTGTCCTGGCCGGGGGGATTGCCTGCTTGACCATCGCCCTGGGTAATCTCAATGTGGTCGCGCCGGTGGTGTCGATGTTTTTTCTTGTCTCATACGGGTTACTGAATTACGCGACCTATTATGAAGCCGACACGGAAAGTCCCTCCTTCCGGCCGGCGTTCCGGTGGTTTCACAAAAGATTAAGCCTGATTGGCGCCCTGGCCTGCCTGGGCATCATGCTGGCCATCGATCCTGCCACCGGCATTATCGCCGTAGCCATTCTGCTGGCCATCTACCAGTATCTGCGCCGAACCGCCGATCCGGCACGCTGGGCCGACAGCCGCCGCGCCCATGAGCTTCAGCGAATCAGGGAAGGCCTGCTGGGGATCAAGGCCACGCCTGAGCATCCCCGGGACTGGCGACCGCAGATTCTCGCCTTTACCCAAGACGCGCATCGGCGTCCACGCCTGCTGCGCCTGGCTGCCTGGTTGGAAGGAGGTTCCGGCCTGACGACCCTGGTCACCCTGCTGCAGGGCAAGGATCTACTGCTGGCAAAGCAGAAAGAGCAACTGCAAGTGGAATTAAGGGGCGATATCAAAGAGCATAACCCGGCAGCCTTCCCGCTGGTGCTGACCACCCCGGACGGCGAGATCGCCGTCCATACCCTGTTACAGACCCACGGCATCGGTCCGCTGCGCGTTAACACCATTTTGCTTAACTGGATCGAGCCAGAGCAAGGAGAAGATCTAAAAATGCGCCAGGTGCTGCTCGGGCGGCAGCTGAAAACCGTTTACCGGCAAAATTGCAACATCTGTATTTTGCATGCGGAAGAACATGCCTGGGAACGGTTGATGGCCACCGACAGGGCACAATCCTGCATCGACGTCTGGTGGTCTGATGATGCCAGCGGTCGCTTGATGCTGCTCTTTGCCTATCTGCTGACGCGCTCCAGCGATTGGGAGGACACGCCCCTGCGCCTCCTGGCATTTCGCGACAACCGGTCACAGCAAGATCAGGAAACCGCCCTGCGCGCAGCGCTCAGTGACGCAAGAATCGGGGCTGAGATTGTCTTTGTGGCGCAACGGCACAAGGCTGACCTTATCGCCGCATCCGAACCTGCATCGATCATTTTTCTCCCCTTTACCCTGCAGCGTGATCAGCTTAAGCTGCCCATTGAGGAGCCGATCGAGGATCTGCTGGATCAGCTGCCGCCAACGGTCATGGTGTTGGCCGCCGAAGATATCGATCTGAGCGCAGAACCCGATGAAGGCGCTGCCGCGGAGCTGGCTAAGGCCAGGGATCTGGTGGAAAAACTGGCAGAACGCGCCGAAGAAGCTGATAAGCTCGCCACAGAGGCTGAAGAGAAGGCACAAAAGGCAGAGCAGGTGTTGCGTGAGGCACTGCAGCAGGATCAGACCGAGCAGGATGAGGAACAGATCGCGCAACTGACCCGGGAGCATGACGATCATGCAGAAGCCGCGGACAAAGCGCGGCGCCAGGCCGCTAAGGACCGCGTTAAAGCCGATGATGCCGCGCAAGAAGAAAGTAAGCAGACCGAGACCGGCAAGGGCAAAAACGGCGGGGAGCCGTGACAAAAACGCGGCGGATGCGGGTCAGGTTAGGTTTTCCAAGGAGCCCCTAGCCTAACCCTGCGCCGGCGGCAGGCGTAATGTTTTCATCTCCTGTGGGTTGAAAAATCACGAATCCGTTTTCTTCATCGCCTGATGGTAAAAATCGATGAGGAAATCGGCATCCTTGGGTGAGAGATCGAACTGAAAAACGGCCTCATCGACAAGCTTGTGGAGTGTTTTGTCGGGATGTTCCTCGATATGGGCAGACATCCACCTAATGGCGCGGCGCAGATCTTCACCCTTGGGCAGCAGGTCATTCATGGCGTTCCTCCTTAAAATCCGTGCAGAGCGGGCAGAATCAGACTCCTTTGAGCACTTTGAGCAGGTGCGGCACAAGCTGCTTTTTGCGCGAAAGCACCCCTTTAAGTTCGTAGATATTCTCCTCCACCTGAGGATAGCTGATGACGTAGGGCAACTCCTTGCCGCCGAGGGCCAGCAGCAGGCTGGTTTCCTGCACGATGTCGGTAACCAGGAGTCCGGCCACGTCAAGATGACGCTCCTCTTTAATCTTCGCGAGGGTGTCCACGAGGGCGTCTTTCAAATTGTGGAATTCCTGAAAGTTGACCACCTCAACCTGACCCACACCGAACTTCTGCTCCCCGGCATCGTACTCCTTAAAATCCGCCAGGACCAGGTGGCGGGGCGAAGGATAGGCTGCCAGGGCGCTACCGGCCGAAAAAATGCGTTTGCCGAAATCCTGAGGGTCGAAGCCAGACAAGCTGCCCAGCCACTTGGCCAGTTCTCGGTCGGTCGTGGTGGTGGTAGGCGATTTGAGGATCACCGTGTCTGAGAGCAGACCGGCGAGCATTAGTCCGGCGGTGACACGATCGGGCTCGATGCCACTTTGACGATAAAGGCTCGCCACCACCGAGCAGGTGCTGCCCAGGGGCTGGTTGATGAAGCGAATGGGATGGTCCGTATGAAAATTGCCGAGGCGGTGATGGTCGACCACCTCGATAATTTCGACCTTGTCGGCACCGTTGACCGCCTGCCCCAGTTCGTTATGATCGACCAGAATCAATTTGACCGGTGAAGGCCGCAACAGATTGCTCTTGGTCGCCACGCCGCACACCCGTCCTTCACCGTCAAGCACCACGACTCCCGGGTCGTCGCTGTGCAGCAACTTGAGGCGTAAATCCTCAAGGCGATCCAAAGCGCTTGTGGTGGTGAAGTCATCCTTGACCAGATGATGCACGGGCGTGGAAAGGCGCGTCAGCCAGCTGGTGGTCGCCGTGTCAAAGGGGGTGGAGATGATGGAAACCTGGTTGCGCACACCCACCTCGAGAATTTCCGGAGGCACCGGCAGGCTGCCGGTCACAATGAGGACGCGCACGCCCAATTCGACGGCCTCGCGCAGAATTTTCAGGCGATCACCCGTCACCAGGATCATCGCGCGCGGATCAAGCCCCTCCATGCGGCTATGAAAGGTCGCCGAGTCCATGGCGCCGACATAGAGATCGAGGTTCTCGATGCTCTCACCGTCCACCAAATTCAGCGCACTGGCCTTGAGGCATTTCATAATGGAGGCCGGGCTGGCCTGCACGCGGCGGATGTCCTTTTCCTGGCGCGGCACCAGGAAGCGCTCCGAGACCCTTTTGAGAAACAAGGCGCCCAAAGGGCGATTGTCCGCATCGACCACGGGCAGCATGCGAATGCTGTGCAGATGAAAAAGCTCCAGGGCGCGTGACAGAGGCGCGTCATGGGCAATGGTCACCACATGCTCACCCAACACATCTCGCACCCGCGGATGGACATCGGTGAGTACCGGCGGAATGGGCAGGGCGAGTTCTTCCAGCACGAACTCGGTCTGACGGTTGATGTTGCCGGCGCGCGCCGCCTGGACTCCTTCCAGGCCTTGGGCGGCGCGCAGGCGCGCATAGGCCATGGCGCTGCAGATGGAATCGGTATCCGGATTTTTATGGCCGATGACGTAAATGGTTGAAGCGCTCATTGATTCTCCGCAATAAACATGATTTTGTTGATATCAGTGGATTTAAGGCCTAAAGCAGGCGGCCGCGGACGTCGCCCACATTGAGAACATTCTCGACGACTCCGATGGCGGGCCGCCCCAGGTCATCGAACCAGACATAAACGTCGCCGTCGCCCGTGTCGAAGATCTCCTCGTCGATTTCGACGCGACAGAGAATGCCACTACTGGGGAAGTCCGTGCCAAACGGCCGGTGGCCTTCGGCATAGACCTGCACGATGATCGATCCGGATCCATGGCGGGTGAAGGTGGGAATTTCATAACGCCCACCCGGGACGATTTCGCCGAAATAACCGGCGCGAAAATTATAAAAGGCGGTGAGTACGTCGTTGAAAAAACCATCCTCGGGCATTTCGTAAACTTCGCGGCTCTGTTCTCCGCCGCGGATGCGATCGCGGTAGATTTCGCCCTCGGCATAATTGTAGGTATAGCGGCTGATACGGGTCGCACGACTGCTACCCCGCCCGCGGGTGGTCTGGGACTCGTAGACCAGGGAACGCAGCCGCCCATCGGGCAGACGCTCCATCACCGAGGAGAAGACGTCGCTGCGATTGCGGGTCAGAGTGGCGGCGAGTCCGCGAGTGTTGGTGTCGAGCGTCGCCCGGTATGTTCCGGATTCCTGCCCGGGAACAAAGCTCAGGCGGGCATGAGCCAGCCGGTTGAACCATAAAAACGAGATATCATAGGGCAGCGATTCGCCCACCATGGCGGCCAGCGGATCCTCTTCCTGAAGCACGAGGGGAGCCGTCACCTCGGGTTCGGCGGGTTCGGATGCCAGCGGGTCGACAGAATCTGCCGCCTCAACCTCGGCGGCCACATCCGAGGTGGTGACGGTCGCGACTGCGGATTCATCTTCGGCACAAGCAGCGGGCCCCGAAAATCCTGATCCTGCCCCGAGCAACAGCGCGAACAAAAAAATCGGACGAAGAATGGCTATTTTCATACAAACAGAACTCCGATGAAAATCAAGTAAGCGGTCAGCAGCAATGCGCCGCGCGGTCGGTCGAGCTTCATCCCAGGCAGAAGCAAGGGGATCAGGGCGATGCTGAAGGCGAGCATGATGGGTAATTCGAAGCGCAGCACGGACGGGTCGATGCTCAACGGGCGAATCATGGGGCAGATGCCGAGGACAAAGAGAACGTTGAAAATGTTACTGCCGATCACGTTGCCGACGCTCAGATCCATCTCTCCTTTCCAGGCGCTCACGACCGAGGCCGCCAACTCGGGCAGACTGGTTCCCAGCGCCACCACCGTCATGCCGATGACCAGTTCGGAAATACCCAGAGCGGTGGCGATGATCACCGCCGAGCGCACCATGAGCTCAGCCCCCACGCCGAGGCCGACCATACCGAGGCCGATGAACACCAGGTGGCGCCGGCGCGACTCACCGGGCCTTCCCCGAGGTGCCTCGGCATCCACCTCAACCACGGACCCTGTACGCGCGGTGCGCAAGCAGTAGAGCAAAAACCCGATGAGCAGCAGAAACAGAATAAGCCCGTTAGCAAAGCCCAGTACACCATCCAGCACGAACAGGTAGAGCAACAGGGACACCCCGATCATGAAAGGGATTTCCCGCATCAGAGTGCTGCGCGCCACGGTCATGGGCATCATCAGGCCGGCGACGCCGAGAATCAAGCCGACATTGGCGATGTTCGAGCCGATGATGTTGCCCGCGGCGATATCGGAAGATCCCTTGAACGCTGCCAGCAGCGACACCATGAGTTCGGGCATGCTGGTGGCAAAGGCGATCACCGTCATGCCGACAATCAGGGGCCGCACACCGAAGGAGAAAGCCAGGTGCGAACTGCCGGTGACCAGGTATTCGGCGCCATAATAGAGCAAAAGAAGTCCGGCGAAAAACACCAGAACGGTCAGAACCATATCCATGAATCGACACCGCAAGATACTTGAGTGAAAAACGTTAAGGACCCCGCAGGGGGCTGGTGCCAAAGATTAAGCGATCCTTGCGGCAAGCGCAAGACACTATCGTTGTCGCCCTTGCAGGACGGCGACTTGACATCCATATCTTGCAATAATAGAATTAGCCGAATTAATTATTGACCAACGTTGTCAACATCTCGCGCGGAGACCAATCCTGGCATGGAATTCGATAAATCTCACACATTTGACCGGGAAGCTGAAATCCTCAAGGTGCTCGGCCATCCGGTGCGGCTCAAGATCGTCGCCGGCCTTATTTCCCAAACCTGTAATGTAAAAAAGATCTGGGAATGTCTCGGGTTACCCCAGGCAACCGTTTCCCAGCATCTTGCCCTACTCAAGAACAAGCACATCATCGAGGGCCGTCGTGAGGGTGTCGAGGTTTTCTACCACGTGGTCTCCGAGGAAGCGCGCGATATCGTCTCCGCCCTTTTCGGCCGGCGTACCTGATCCTCATGGATGTTTTTCTCTCAGCCGGTCGCGAGCGAAGAGTTCGCACCGGTCATCCCTGGGTCTTCAGCAACGAGATCGCCCGGGTTGACGGGCAGGCCGCTCCCGGCGACGCAGTCGCGGTGCATACCGCCAAGGGTGAATTCCTCGGCGTCGGTCATTTCAACCCACAGTCCCTCATCAGCATCCGCCTGCTCTCCACCCGCCGTGAAGATATAGACTCTGCCGATTTTTTTCGCGAGCGTATCAGCCGCGCGCTGGCCTATCGCCGCACGCTTTACGGCGACCTCGACGGCCTGCGCCTGGTTTACGGGGAGAGTGATTTTCTGCCTGGGCTGGTGGTGGATCGCTATGGCCCGGTGCTGTCTCTACAGTTTCTCAGCCTGGGCATGGACAAACGACGTAGCCTGATTGTGGGCGCCTTGCAGGAGCTTCTGCAACCCCAGGCGATCGTAGCGCGCAACGATGTCGGCGTGCGTGACCTGGAAGGACTGCCCCAACAGATTGAGGTGCTCAGGGGGGAGGTTCCCGAGGAGGTGGTCGTCAGGGAAAACGGCCTGTCCTTTGCCGTGGACATTCTCGGCGGACAGAAAACCGGGCATTTTCTTGATCAAAAGGAAAACCACATGGCTCTGCGCGAGCGGGTTGCGGGCGGACGGGTACTTGATCTGTTCTGCTATTCCGGAGCCTGGGCCGTGCACGCCGCCCATTTCGGCGCACGCGAGGTGCTCGGCATCGACATCTCGCCCGGTGCTCTCGATCTGGCCCGAGGTAATGCCGCGCGTAACGCTTTGGCGCAACTCTGCAGTTTCCGCCAGGGAGATGTCTTTGAAGTGCTGCGCGACTTGGCCGCACGCGGCGAGCGATTCGACACGATCGTGCTCGACCCGCCGGCCTTCGTCAAAAGCAAGAAACGTCTGACGGAAGCCGTGCGCGGCTACCTGACCATCAACCGCCGCGCCATTGAACTGCTGGAGCCCGGTGGCTTTCTCTTCACCTGCTCCTGCTCCCATCACATGCAGCGCGATCTCTTCCTCGACACCCTGCGCCAGGCCGCGCTTAAGGCGCGGCGCACCCTGCGTCTGATCGAGGTGGGTGGCCAGGCCCTGGATCATCCGGTGCTTCTTGCCTGCCCCGAAACCGAATATCTCAAGTGCGCCATCCTGCAGGCCGTTTAAAGGCGCACCGGTATACGCGCCCAAGGCGCCGCCTGCGCCGGCCTAGAGCTTTAACGGCGCTCTCGCCAGCCCGTAGATCACTTCGTAGGTCGCAGGAATGCGCCCGTCACAGGCAAAACGCTCGCCGTAGATCTCGCTCATGCGCTGCATGACCCGGCGCGATGCCAACCCGGGAGGGCGGTGGTCACTGGCGTTCTGGGCTCCGATTTTCTTCAGGGCGCGCAGCAGATCGGCCACCGTTGCATGCCACTCCACCTCCCGCTCGCTCCACAACCTCAGGATTCTGAAATCCGTCGCCGCCAAGGCCTCTCCGACCCCTTCACGCCCAGGAAACTCCTGTACGTGCGAGCGCCCCAAAGCATTGACCTCGGCAACCGCCTGACGATGGGAATAACGCAGCTCGTGCAGGGTCTGCGCGCCGAACAGGGCAAAGGCGAACAGCCCACCCGCAGCGAGGATCCGCTGGGCCTCACCAAAGGCCTGGGGCAAATCGTTCATCCATTGGTAGACCGAGGCGGACAACGCCAAGCTAAAAGCCCCCGAGGCAAAGGGCAGCAGCTGAGCATCGCAATCGACAGCCAGCGCTCCAGGCAGAACCGCAGCGGCATGACGGGTCATGCCGGGGGCGATGTCACAGATGACCAGAGAAAGATCGGGATTCTGCTCGAGCAGACACCGGCCCACCTCTCCGGTGCCGGTTCCCACATCGAGGACCCGCCCGGAATCGGCCAGGGGCAAGGCTTCATCCACGAGCCGCGCGGCGACGATTTTCTGCACCTTGGCAAAACGATCGTAGTCGGCGGCATGGCAGGAAAAGTGTTCCCGCACCTGGCGCAGCAAGACTGCGCTCATGACAGAAACTCGCGCCAGAGGGACAGAATTTGTTCGGGGCGGCTGAAAAAGGGCGCGTGGCCGACATCTGCCAATTCATGCAGCCGGGCGTCGGGGATAGCGGAGGCCAGATAACGCCCCGCCGCCACGGGGGTGATGGCGTCGTTGCGCCCATGCACCACCAGCGTCGGGCATCCGAGGGTATGCAGGTCGGCGCGCAGATCGACCTGGCGCAAGGTTTCCAGAGCCGCAAGGGCTGCCTCCGGGGCCGGAACACGACCTGGGCGCACGGCGAATGCGAGGATCTGACGATAGCGCTGCGGAGTAATTTCTTCAGGGCCGAACTGCAGGGCAAAAAAATCGCCGAGCGTCTTTTCATAGACGCGCCGCAGATTGCGCGCGAGGCTGCGCACCTGGACGTCGGGCAGGCCATGAATCCAGTCTTCGGCATTGGAGAAGCGCGGGGTGGTGGCCACCAGCAACAGACGCTCAATACGTTGGGGTTCAACCTGCGCCAGTTTCAGCGCCACCTGCCCCCCCAGCGACCAGCCACCCAGATAAAAGGTGTCGAGATTCAGGGCGTCGAGCCATTGCCGCAGGTCGGCGGAAAAATCCTCGAGTCCGAAACCAGGGGCGCAATCGGACGAACCATGACCGCGCAGATCTGGAGCCAGTACGCGAAAATCCGCGGCGAGACCTTCAATCATTTCGCTGAACACCGTTGCGGACAAAGACCAGCCATGCAGCAGCACCAGAGGCGGTCCTTGGCCTGCGTCACGATAAGACAGGGTGTGACCGTCGGCAAGAGTCAGAGTGTTCATGGGCTCTCCATAGGCATCAGCCAAAGGCAAATGACAGGGATAAAATCGGATCAATGCGGACCAGAGCCAGGATCCGGAGACGGGCTTGCATGCAGAACCTCGATGATCGTTGCGGCGGCCTGCGCAAGTTCCTGAGGGTCATGATCACTCATGATCGTGGCGCGCAGCCGACAGCGCCCTTCGGACACCGTCGGCGGACGGATGCCTTGAAGAAAGATCCCCTTTTCGAGCAACGCGGCAGCCGCTGCCATGGTCGGGTGCGGGCTGCCGGTTAAAATCGGCACGATCTGAGTGGTGCTGCCGCATAAGTCCAGTCCGGCCGCGCGCAGGGGGGCGGCGAAAATTTCCCGCTTGGCCTGCAGGGTGGCGCGTCTGTGGCGGCCTTCTTCCCCGCCTACCAGCTCAAAGGCGGCGATGGCCGCGGCGAGCACCGCCGGCGGCAGGCTGGTGGAAAAAATGAACGGACGTGAGCGGTTGACAAGGATGTCGACCACCACGCGCGGCGCGGCAAGAAAGGCCCCAAAACCGCCCAGTGCCTTGCCCAGGGTGCCCATGTGCAGGTCGATGCGGTGCAGACAACCCAGCGCTTCGGCGCTGCCGCGTCCGGTAGCGCCGAGAACACCGGTGCCATGGGCGTCATCCACCATCAACAAAGCATCGTAGTGCTCTTTGAGGTCGGCCAGGGCGGGCAGCGGCGCCATGTCGCCGTCCATGCTGAACACCCCGTCGGTGACAATGAACCAACGCCCGCGACGCTGGGGCCATTCCCGCTTCATCAGGGTTTCCAGAGCGTCAACGTCACGATGAGGATAGACCAAAGTCCGCGCCCGCGACAGGCGACAGCCGTCGATGATCGAGGCGTGGTTGAGGGCGTCGGAGAAAATGATATCTTCGGGTCCGGCCAAGCCTTGCAGGATACCGGTGTTGGCGGCATAGCCGGAATTGAACACCAGGGCGGCTTCGCTGCCCTTAAATGCGGCGATGCGCTCTTCGAGTTCCTCATGCAGCGCCAGGCTTCCCGAAACCAGACGACTGGCACCGCTGCCGGTGCCCAGATCCAAGCTTGCCGCGGCGGCGGCGCGGGCCAGTAGCGGATGCCCGGCCAAACCCAGATAGTTATTGGAACACAACAACAGCACCTCGCGCCCATCGAGCCTAACGCGTGGACCCTGCACACCCTCAATGGTGCGCAGAGAGCGCAACATGCCTGCGCGCGCCAACTCTTCGAGGTTTCGCCGCCAGTTCTCCATCAAATGCGTTCCTGGGGCGGATGAATGGCGCCGATCTCTTCAACCAAAAAAACCTGCTGTTCAAGAAAGCTGATCAGGTCAGAAAAATGAACAGCCTGTTCATCGACAAAAAAGGCGCGGCCGCCCCGCTCGTCGCCACGGGGTTTGAGCTCACTGATACGCACATAGCCCAGGGCCGGGGAGGCGACGTAGCCCGTCGTGTAATCGGGATCATCCGACCAGCAGAGTTCGGCGAGCATCCCGGGAGCGGCAAGAACCTTGGCGGCCAGCACCAGCGCCTCGCGGACATGGATACTATCCAGGGCGTAATGGGCGAGCCCGGCGCGCAGGCGCGCTTGCGCCGCGGCGCTTAAATCCATTCGGGTCACACGCACGCCGCGCCCTGCGTCAGGCTCATAACGCCGACCATCGCGCGCACCGACCAGCATGGCTCCGCGCATGCTCTTGCCCTCCGGTGCGCCCCCCCGGACGAGCTGCGCCAAAGCGCCGCGCGCCGCAGCTTCACTCACCCCGGACCGCTGCAGAAGCTCGATTGCCAGATCGCGCCCGGCATGAAAATCGGCGACGCACACCGTGCGCACGTCGGGCAAACGTCCACGCACCACCTGTGCCGCACCAACCAGGTCAACGGCCAGGCGCAGAGTCTGCGCTCGTCCGCGGGGATGAGCCAAGGCACGGCGCACCAGCATGGCGGCGGCCTGCTCAACTTCTCCCGCGGGCACCAGGCGCTCCCCCCCGGAAAGGTGGGCGCCCTCACGCGTGGCATGCATGCGTACGCTGTAGAGTTCTGTATTCATGGCAGAGAAAATTAGCATGCGTCCGCAACCCTGTCAACCGAGACCGGGGCGAGGGTTGACAAAGCATCCTTCACCTGAAGTCCGGAAAAACTTTTCCGGGCATTAAGGTTGTGTTACCCTCATCACATTTATCAGCACAAGCAAGTGAAAGGAGACATTTCGGCCATCATGTTCAATCACGAATCAGTGCTGCTCCTACAGGCATCCCTGACCCTGTACCTGGCAGCCGCGTTTGCGCAACTCTTTCTGCTCGGCGGCGAGCGCCCCACTCTTCGCCGTTGCGCCCTGACCCTGACCGGCATCGCGTTTGCCGGACAAACCCTCTATCTGGGTGCGGCCTGGATCCAGGAAGGTTATCTGCCGGTCACCAATCTGTTCTCCACCCTGTTTTTTTTCAGCTGGGCCATGGGCGGCACTTTTCTGTACTTCGAACTGCGTTACCGCATCGGCGCCGCCGGCTTGTTCGTTCTGGGCCTGACCATGCTGCTGCTGGTGGGTGCCCTGCGGCGCGGCCCGATGATTTCGCCCCTCATCCCCGCTCTGGACACTCCCTTGTTCACCATGCATGTGGCGTTTTCCTTTATGGGGTACGCCATGTTCGCCATGGCGTTTTCGGTCGCCATGGCTTATCTGATGCCGCGCTTCTTACGACCGGCGAGCATGCCGCCGCGTGAGCTGCTGCGGCGCCACAATGAAGAGGCGATCCTGCTGGGCTTCGTATTCTTCTCCCTGTGCATGATCAGCGGCAGCATCTGGGCCTATGTGGCCTGGGGACACTGGTTCTCCTGGAACATCAAGGGCGTCTGGTCTTTTATCGTCTGGCTGTTCTATGCCGGCATGTGCCACGCCAAATTCGTCCGCCGCTGGCAAGGCGAAGGTTATGCGCTGCTCTCCATCGCCGGCTTTGGCGTGGTGCTGTTCACCTACCTCGGCATCGGCCTGCTGCTGCAAAGCAATCACCCCTTGGAATAAAGCAAAGAGTGACCCATGTTTATTAAAATCTGGAATTGGCTAACCTCGCTCAAGCTGGCCATCGTGCTCGCATCCCTGGCAACCCTGGTGATCATGATCGGATCCCTGATCATGCATTACTACCCTGCGGCCTTCGGCGATTTGGACCGCGTTACCCTCGGCAGCTGGTATCCCGAAGCGGCGCAAAGCACCCCCTGGCACACGCTGTGGATGCCCATCGCCGCCGTTCTGCTGATCGCCTTTGCCATCAACACCCTGTGCTGCCTCATCGACTGGTTGCTGCGCCTGCGCACCCGCTGGCGCAAGACCGGCGAGTACCTGATCCATTTCGGCTTCTGCCTGTTGCTGCTGGCGTTTTTCTGGGGGAATATTTCCGGCTACCGGAGCGCAGGCAATCACCTGGCCGTGGGCGAAACACTGGAATTGCCCCATCACGCGGGGCTGAGCCTACGACTGGATGAATTTCAGCCGGTGTTCGATGAAACCGGTCGCCGCCCCCTCGACATGATCAACCACCTCACCCTGCTCAAAGGCGATCAGGTCGTCAAGTCCGCCGAAGCACGCACCAACCATCCCCTTATGCATCGCGGCCTGGTCGTTGTGGCGGCCAGTTTCACCCGCGAGGCGATCGGGTTTCGCTTCCTCGTGCCCGGCCGCGGGCAAGTGGCTCTGGAACCTGGAAAGACCCTGGCCCTGCCCGGCGGCGAAGTGCTCCTGGTCAAGGAATTTCTGCCCAACGCCCGACGCATGGGCAACCGCGTGCTGCCCCTGGGCGGAGGCCTGATGGCTCCAGCCCTGCACCTGGAACTGCGAACGGAACAGGAGACGGTCTGGGAGGGCTGGTACCTTCTGCGCGAAGGGCCGCCTCTACCACTGGTGCAGCGGGGCCTCGCATTGCGGCCTACCGAACCGCTGCTGCGCACCTACTCGATCCTGACCATCAACCACGACCCGGGTGCGCGCATGGCTCTGGTCGGTGGGTTGGCCATGTGCGCCGGGGTTTTCATCGCCATTTTCTCCTATTATGCCAAACGGCGCCGACACGATCGTCCCGACATTCTTTAAAAACTTCGCGTACCTGTTCAGCATACGCCGCAGACCGCGGCGGCATCGCTTTCGGGTGGCAACGAGCTGAATTTTCTGCTAGGCTGTCCAAACTTTTAATGAACACATACAGCGGTCGCAGGATCCTTGTGAGGTGATCCGATCACCGCGCAACCTTGAGTTGAGGGGAAATAAGCTGAGATGCAGGCAAAAATTCTCTGTGTTGAAGATGATCCGGGCATTCTCACCCTGCAGGTTAAGGTCCTGCAGCGACTGGGTTATGAAACGCTGGTGGCCCGTAACGGTCTGGAGGCTTACGAACTGATTCTACGCGAACGCCCCGACGCGGTAGTGCTCGACGTCATGCTGCCGGGCTGCGACGGATTTACCCTGACCGACAAGATTCGCCGTAATGAAACAGTCAAATCCACTCCTGTCGCCTTTGTCTCCGCCAAAAGCGACCTCGGCGATTTCCGCCAGGGCTTTCGCTGCGGCGCCCAGATCTACCTCGCCAAGCCCTTCACCAGCACGGCCCTGCAGACTGCCGTGGAGAGCCTGTTGCAACAGGCAAAAACGCGGCCGCCGGTGACCGGGAAAAAATCCGCCGCCCCACAGCGCAAAAAACGATTCAAATTCTGATTTCCGCCCAAACAGCCTCCGGGCCCACACCGGAATCTAAACCGCATCTTGCCCGCAAGGACACTCTTTGCTATATTTAGCACTCAGCAAGACCGAGTGCTAACAAATCATATCCGGCCGTGGAGATTTCCGCACATGAGTACAACACTTCTTCCGACCATTCACGACGGCATTGACCACTACATGCAGCAGATCAACCGCTTCGACGTCCTCAGTCGTCAGCAGGAATACGATCTGGCCATGCGCTACCGCAAGCGTGGCGATATCGAATCGGCACATCGTCTGATCTGCGCCAATCTACGCTTCGTTGTCAAAATCGCCAACGAGTATCGCGGCTACGGCTTGAGGATTCTCGACCTGATTCAGGAAGGCAATATCGGGCTGATGCTGGCGGTTAAAAAATTCAACCCAGAACGCGGCATCCGTCTGATCTCCTATGCCGTGTGGTGGATTCGTGCCTACATCCACAACTACATCATCCGCAGCTGGTCGCTGGTCAAAATCGGCACCACCCAGGCCCAAAAGCGCCTGTTTTTCAAGCTCAGCCAGACCCGCGCCCTGCTCAGCAGCAATCGTGACACCGAGGCGGACAGCGCTCAGATCGCCGAAAAACTCTCAGTAAGCGATGAGGAAGTCGAACAAATGGCGCTGCGCATGAGCGCGCGCGACACCTCGCTCAATGTCGAACTCAGCGAAGGCAGCGACTACAGCCTGCTCGACACTCTGGCCGATCAACGCGACAACCAGGAAGAGCAACTCGCTGAAAAACAGCAAAGCCAGGTCCGCTCGACCCAGGTTCGCTCTGCCCTCAAGACTCTCAATCCACGCGAGCGAAGCATCATCAACCAGCGCATTCTCAGTGACTCACCGCGCACCCTGCAGGAGATCGCCGATGATTACGGCATCAGCCGCGAACGGGTGCGCCAGGTAGAGCAAAACGCCATGCGCAAAATGCGCGAACACCTCGCACCGGCCAACGCTGAAAGCTGACAGGGGAACGTGCGCTGCGCGCGTTGACACAAAAACCAGCCTGGGTTAATGTGTTTTTTTGCTACTATTCAACCGCACTGCCAATCATGCCGAGCAGTTACATTTGACTTGCAATCGGGTTGGCCGCAAGCCTGCGGCATTTACCGCCCCCGCTGACGCTCCCCCTACGACAGAGGTCGCCCTCATGCTGAAAAAAAACATTTTGCTGGCCGTGCTCCTGATCCTTGGCAGCGGGCTTTTTGGCTGCAACCCCAAGCAACCCCAGGCACCGCAGACCGCCGAGCACTACCTCAAGGAAGGCGAGGACTATTTTGAGCGCAGACTCTATGACCAGGCCATCGAATCCTGGCAGAAGGTGCGCGACAGCTATTTCTCTCCGGAACTCAACATCATTGCCGAACTCAAAATTGCCGAGGCCTATTTTCTCGCCGAACGCTACCTGGAAGCGGCGGCAGCCTACGAGGACTTTCTTCGTCAGCATCCGGATCATGCCCGCAGCGCCGATGTGCTTTATCAATTGGGCCTGTCTTACTACCGGCAAATGCTCAGCATCGACCGCGACCAGACGGCGACACGCAACGCTCTTGCCACCTTCGAGATGCTGACGACCAAATTCCCCAATGATCCACGAAGAGAAGAGGTCGGTTTTTTGATGCAACGCTGCCGCGATCAGCTTGCCGCCGGCGAACTTTACGTCGGCCGCTTTTATTTTCGTAGCGGCCAGTATCAGGCCGCCATTCGTCGTTTGGAAAATCTCTTTGCCGAATACCCCAATTTTTTCGAGCGCGACGAGGCTTACTTCTATCTCGGTCGCGCCTACCTGGAAGTCAACCAGCGCGAGCAGGCGGTTGACACTTTCAACACCCTGTTCCGAGAATTTCCCAAGAGCCAATATGTGCCCCGGGCGCAAAAAATTATCGCCCGCGCCTACTAAAAACAAACTCCTTCCAAGGCCCTTCTCAAGGGCCTTTTTTGCGCCTTCGCGCGCCCCTTTTACCACAAAAAGTAAAAACAATCTTTTTCCTTGACTTGCCGTTTACAGCATACTATAAGAGGAAATATTTTAAATATAACGCGATTTTAGTCGGCATGCATGTGGACTTCAGAGCGGCCTGAATCTTGTATACGATCCAGGCAACTCGGTTGGAATTAAATATTATTTTTCTTCTAGCTTCACCTCGAACGTATGTTTCACCCGCAATTTTTTTTAAGTGATGTTAAAACTGACGTGGCACTTTGCCACGCAGCGCCTGTCCTACTTAATTAACAGGAGGAGAGAGAAATGTCCGAGTACGGCACATTGGAAAGTCGCGTTCGTCGCAAGTCCCTGCTCAGCAAGGTGATGAAGGCCGAAGACACTATTCAATACTTCAAGCCTGGGATGAACCTTGCCTGGTCCGGCTTCACCCCCGCCGGTTACCCCAAAGAGGTGCCCATCGCCCTGGCCGACCATGTGGAGAAAAACAACCTGCAGGGTCAGATGAAATTCAACCTCTTCGTCGGTGCCTCCGTCGGCGCGGAAACCGAAGACCGCTGGGCGACCCTCGACATGATCGACCGGCGCTGGCCCTATCAGACCGGCAAAAACATCGCCAAGGGAATCAACGAAGGCCGCATCCGCATGGGCGACAAGCACCTGGGTCACTTTGCCCAGGACATCAGCTACGGCTTCTACACCGAGAACGGCCGCTACGACATCGGCATCATTGAAGTGTCGGCCATCACCGAAGATTGCGGACTGGCTCTGACCACCTCCTGCGGCATCGTTGCCGAAATGATCAATCTGTGCGACAAGATCATCATCGAAGTCAACACCGGACAACCCTCCTTCGAAGGCATGCACGACATCCACATGCAGCAAAAGCCGCCGCATCGTGCCCCCTTCCTGATCACCGAAGCACATACCCGGATCGGATCCCCTTACGTTCCCTGCGATTCCGAGAAAATCGTCGCGATTGTTGAATCCAAGCGCCGCGACAAAGGCCGTGCCTTCGCGGAAATGGACGACACCTCCGAAGCCATCGCCGGCCACATCATGGAATTCTTCGCCCATGAAGTGAAGAGAGGCCGCCTCCCCGAGAACCTGCTGCCCCTGCAGTCGGGCGTCGGCTCCATCGCCAACGCCGTTGTCGGCGGCCTGGCCAAAGGCCCCTTCACCAACTTGTCGGTCTACACGGAAGTTCTGCAGGACACCATGCTCGACTTCTTCGACGGCGGCAACCTGAATTTTGCCTCGGCCTGTTCCTTGTCGCTCTCGGAAACTCCCGGATTCCCCCGGTTCTTCGACAACTGGGAGAAGTATTTCGACAAGATCGTGCTGCGCCCCCTTTCCATCTCCAACGCACCGGAGCCGATTCGCCGCCTGGGCGTCATCGCCATGAACACTCCGGTCGAATTCGATATTTATGCCCACGCCAACTCAACCTTGGTCGGCGGCACCCGCATGATCAACGGCTTGGGCGGTTCGGGCGACTACCTGCGCAACGGCTTTCTCAAGATCATGCACACTCCGTCGACGCGCCCGTCCAAGACCGACCCGCGCGGGATCACCTGCGTGGTTCCCAAGGCACCGCATGTCGACCACACCGAGCACGACCTCGACGTTCTGGTCACCGAGCAGGGTCTGGCCGATCTGCGCGGAATGGCCCCGAAGGATCGCGCCAAGCTCATCATTGAAAAATGCTCGCACCCCGATTACAAACCGATCCTGAATGATTATCTGGAAATGGCATCCAAGGAGTGCTTGGCCAAGGGCATCGGCCACGAGCCGCAACTCTTTGACCGCGCCTTCAAGATGCAGCAGAACCTGGCCGCTAACGGCACCATGAGGATCAAGAACTGGGACATCAAGATCGATTTGTGCGAATAGAAATCCATCAACGGTTCAGCGGCAATGCGCAATCCCGCCTAGGTTTGCGGTGCCTGCTGAACAGCTAAAAATTTCAAACCTGCTTTTTCAGCATGACTTTGCCCCGTCGGATTCCGGCGGGGCTTTTTTTGCTTTCAGCCCTCTACCGACTCCCCTCAGGAAAGAGTCCATGCTAGACTCGGCGCATGATTCGTCTCATCGTCAACGCCGACGACCTCGGTAGCGGCAGGCTGACAGACCGGGCGATTTTTGACTGTTACCGGCATGGCATCCTGACCAGTGCTTCTCTGCTCGCCAACGGCCCAACCCTGGCCGAGGCCGCCCGGGAAGCATTCCGTCTTGAACTGCCGGTGGGGGTCCATGTGAATCTATCTGAAGGACGCAGCCTGAGCGGCGCCATCAGAGGCTTGACCAATGCTGCAGGAGAATTTCCCGGAAAACTTGCTGCACGACGTGCTTTTCTACGGGGCCAAGTGTCCTCTGCCGACCTTGAGCAGGAGATTGCCGCACAGATCAGCCGCATTCTGGAACTGGGGCTTTTGCCTGATCATGTGGACACACACCAGCATACCTGCCTGTTTGGCTGTGTCGGGGGTGCCCTCCTTGAGGTCATCGGCTGTTTCGGTCTGCGCTGCTTGCGCTTACCCTCCCCAGGAGAGGCCGCCGCAGGGGATCCGCCGGGGCCTCTGGGCATGGACATGGCTCTTTATCGCCGCCTGGCACCCAGTTTTCACAGCCAATGCCGGGCCGCCGGAGTTTCCACCCCTGAGGGGCTCTGGGGAATGAGCTGCCTTAACCGGCTGAACACCCAGGTCCTGCTCGGGCTTCTGGAACGTATTCCGCAGGGATTTTGGGAACTGATGGTACACCCCGGCGACATCGACTCGCAGAATCCCTTTTCCGGACCTGCCCGCATATTGGAACATCGGGCGCTCTGCCACCCGAGTGTCGCCCGGCGCATCCTGGAGCGCGATATCCAGTTGATCAACTTTGGAGACCTGCCGTGAGAATCCTCATCCTCTTGCCGGACCAACCCCAAGCCACGGGCAATTCCGTGACCGCCGAACGTTTGTGCCGGGGACTACGACAACGGGAACACCAGGTGCGCCTACTGGCCACCAGAGCTAACGGCGCCGCGGAAATCAAAAACTGTTGCCAAAACTTTCAACCCCAGGTCGCAGTCCTTCTACATGCTTATCGTTGTGGGGCGCCCTGGCTGGATGCGGCGCCGCGCCTTCCCTTCACGGTGCTTCTCACCGGAACGGATATCCACGGCGGACTGGATGATGCAGGCCAAGCCCCGGTTATTCACCGGGTTCTCAGTCAGGCCGGCGCCATTTTCGCGCAGGCCGCACAAACGGTCACTGAGCTGAGGCAGAGATTTCCAACCTTGGCGCCCCGCCTGCATCACCTGCCGCCCGGCATCTGGCTTGGTCGCCAGAGCTATGCTCTGCGAGGCGCGCTTGGCGTCTCGCAACAAACCCTGGTCTTTCTGCATCCGGCGGGCTTGCGTCCGGTTAAAGGCAATTTAGAGCTTCTTGAAATTTTCGCGCCCCTCGCCGCGTCGGAAATCCCCTTTCGCCTGGCCTTTTGCGGGCCCAGCCTTGAGCCCGATTACAGTCGCGCGTTTTTCGCCGCCCTGAAGCGCTGTCCCTGGGCCGCCCATCTCGGCGTCATTCCCCCTGCAGCCATGGCTGCAGCTTACCGGGAAGCCGATGTGATTCTCAATAATTCCCGCAGTGAAGGGCTTTCCAATGCCGTAGCCGAGGCCGCAGCCCTGGGTCGTCCTTTGCTGGTCACGGCAATTGCGGGGAATCTGGCGGTCGTCAGGGACGGCGTCAACGGATTTTGCTGCAGCACGCCGGGGGAATTTACACAAAAGGCCGGAGAGCTGCTGCGCTGCCATGAATTGCGTCTGCGCCTTTCGCAACCCGACGGAGAGACTTTTTCCCCAGAACGTGAAACGGCCGTTTTGGAAAAAGGGCTTTTAGGCCTTGTCCAAAAAGTAAGCCGGCCGGGATAACTCACCGGCCGGCTTGCTTTTTATTGAAGGGGAAAAAAACAGTTTCTCAGAGCTTGTGCGATTCAGCAGCAAGGTAAGAAGAAACGCCCGCCTTGTCGGGTACCATGCCCTTTTCGCCCTTGTTCCAGCCGGCAGGACAGACTTCACCGTACTTTTCGGTAAACTGCAGGGCGTCGACCATGCGCAGCATCTCGTCGACGTTGCGCCCCAGGGGCAGGTCATTGACGACCTGATGGCGAACCACGCCACCTGTGTCGATGAGAAAGGAACCACGGAATGCCACCCCGGCCTCGTCGAATTCGACATCATAGGCCTTGCAGACTTCGTGTTTGACATCGGCAACCAGGGGATAGGTCACCGCGCCGATTCCACCCTCTTCCACCGGGGTGTTGCGCCAGGCCACATGGGTGAACTGGGAATCTACGGAGCAACCGATGACCTGAACTCCGCGATCCTCGAACTCCTCGATGCGGCGACTGAAGGCGATCAACTCCGTCGGACAGACAAACGTAAAGTCCAGAGGATAGAAAAACAACACTACGTACTTATCTTTGTAATCGGACAGCCGAAAGTTGTCATTGATCGAACCGTCGGGCATAACCGCCGCAGCTTTAAAGTCAGGCGCTTTCTTGCCAACCAGAACACCCATGGAAAATCTCCTTTCAAGATTGTTTCGGTAAAATGACTCTGCGCATGATTTTATCCATAGGGAGCGCACTGTCAAGCAAAAGATGACCTTTTTTGTCTCTCTTGCTTGACCAGAGTGAAAAGCTGAGGATCTCAAGGCTTGCCGGGTTATTTTTTTCGGCTGCGGGGATGGGCCTGGTCGTAGACGGCGAGCAAATGATCAACACTTACCTTGGTGTATTTCTGCGTGGTGGACAGGGACGCGTGGCCGAGCAATTCCTGAATGGCGCGCAAGTCAGCACCGCCTTCGACGAGCAGGTGCGTGGCAAAGCTGTGACGCAGGCTGTGGGGTGTGGCATCGCGGGCAATTCCGGCTTGAATCAGTTGTTTTTTCAGATTGCGCTCGACGCTACGTGACGTCAGGCGTCCCCCGCGATGATTGAGAAACAGCGGTTCGCTAGGTTGGGGCCAACCCCGGTGCTCAAGATAGCGAACCAGAGCCTCGCAGGCTTTGCGCCCGAGGGGCACCAACCGTTCTTTGCGCCCCTTGCCGAGTACGCGCACCAACCGTTCTTCAAGGTCGATGCCGCCGACATCGAGACCGGTCAGCTCACTGACACGCAGACCACAGGAGTAGAGGGTTTCAAGAATAGCGCGGTCACGCAATTGCAGCGCATCGTCTCCGCAGGTACGCTCCATCAGGACGCAGGCCTCATCGACGGACAGGGGTGTCGGCAAATACTGATCAAGCCGGGGAGTCACGAGGATTTCTGCGGGATTGGCCGTCAGCAGATCCTCGCGCACCAGAAAACGAAAGAAGGTGCGCAGGGCGGCAACCTTGCGACCGACAGTCGCGCGCCGGCAGCTTTTGCCGAGACGCGCAAGATAGGTACGCAACAGACGCACATCAACCTGCCGCAGATGCTCAAGAGTGGGAGATTCCACCCCGAAAAATTCACTCAGGAAGCGGCGCAACCCTTCGATGTCGCGCCGATAAGCTTTGAGGGTGTGGATCGAGAGATCACGCTCAAGCTGCAAGTAGCGCTCAAAGCGCGCGATACATTCAATCATTGCGGCTGCCCGTGCCGACGTGGGATCGGGATCGCGTTGACCCTTCCGGAACGCCATGCCATAATATCGCCGCGACACCGACCGCAAGCAAATGTTGTCAGGAAACCTTTATCCTTGATTTTTTTTTGACCCAAGGACTCTGCCATGACGTTTCTCATCAGTGTGCTTATTCTGCTTTTTGCCGGCACCGGCCTCTTTGTTCTGCTCAGTTATATCATAGCCTGGTACGAAACAGCCAACCACAATCCTGCACAGGTAGAGACACGCTTCGCGCCTACCAACCTGGCATTTGCCGCAGGCCTGTTGGTACGCGAGACTCTAAGCCTGGCACTGACCGTGGTGGTTCATCCCTCCGGCTGGCTGCGCGAGCGGTCGTTGCCGGCGGGAAAAGGCCGGCCGATCCTGCTGCTGCACGGCCTGTTTCACAACCGCTCCTGCTGGTGGCTGCTCAAGCGCCGTCTGGAGCAGGCGGGATTGGGCCCCATCTACACCCTCAACCTCAACACCTGGCGATCCGACATTGAGCCCTTAACCGAACTGGCCGCCGGAAAAGTCGATGAGATCCGCCGCGCGCACGGTGTCGAGCGCGTTGACCTGATCGGGCACTCCCTGGGCGGCCTTATCGCCCGAAATTTGGTGCAACTGCGGGGCGGCGCCGACAAGGTCCGCCACTGCATCTGCATTGCCACCCCCCATGCCGGCTCGCGTCTGGCCCCCTTTGCGCTGACTCCTCTGGCCAGGGTGCTGATGCCCGGCTCACCCTTTCTGCAACGTCTGAGCACGGCTGAACTCCCCACCGGGGTGAGTTTCACCAGTCTTTACAGCCGGCACGACAACCTGGTCATTCCCACCGACTCAGCCATTCTGCCCGAGACCCCCAGCCTTGAGGTTTCGGGAATTGGCCACTCGTGCCTGCTTTACAGCCGCCGCGTTACGAACCACCTGATCGACATCCTGTGGAAAGACACCGATGAAAAAAATCCAGATCCAAAGTCGCAAACGCGTTGAAATGATCGAAATGACGGCCGAAATCCGGCGTCTCATCGCCAAATCAGAAGTCAAACAGGGCATGGCCGTGCTCTTTGTCCCTCACACCACCGCGGCGGTCACCATCAACGAAAATGCCGACCCCGACGTCGTGACGGACATGCTGGCCGGCCTTGAGCGGCTGGTTCCCCTGTCAGGCAACTATCGTCACGCCGAAGGCAACAGCGACGCCCACATCAAAAGCTCCCTGATCGGTGCCGGCGAAACCCTGCTCATTGAAAACGGCGAGCCCGTGCTGGGCACCTGGCAGGGAATTTATTTCTGCGAATTCGACGGCCCGCGCTCCCGCCAGGTGTTCCTGCAGATCCTTCCAGCATGAACCGAGTCGTCCTGCACCCCCTGGCATCCTACGACAGGGCGGCATGTGAAACGGCCCTTACCGAGCTTCTCGCTCCCCTGGGCGGCATGGTCGCTTTCGTCCAGCCCGGGCAGCGTGTGCTGATCAAACCCAACATGCTGGCCGGGAAATCCCCGGATCGAGCCGTCACCACCCATCCGGAAATCGTGCGCGCGGTGATCCGCCAGGTGCAGGACGCCGGAGGCGAAGCCCTGGTCGGCGATTCTCCCGGGGTTGGAAGCTGTGTGCAGGTCGCGCGCAAATGCGGGATTCTCGCCGTTGTCGAAGAAACCGGGGCGCGGTTGGTGCCATTTGCGGAATCTCTGCCCGCCTCCCATCCGGGCGCAACCTTTCACCATCTCGAACTGGCCCGCGAGGTCTTTGAAGCCGACCTCATCATCAATCTGCCCAAACTCAAAACCCATCAGATGATGGGGCTGACCTGCGCCGTGAAAAATCTCTTCGGCGCCGTAGTCGGTATGCGCAAACCTCAGCTGCACCTCCAGGCCGGAAGCGACAAGGCCCAGTTTGCGCAGATGCTGCTCGATCTTGCCGGGCACCTGCAACCCGCCCTGTCCATCGTCGATGCGGTCGTGGCAATGCAAGGCGATGGTCCCGGCAGCGGCGACCCCATTGCCGTGGGCGCCCTGCTCGCGGGCGAAAATCCCCTGGCGGTCGATGCAGCGGCCCTCGAACTCCTGGGCCTGGAGGCCGCGGACTGCTGGACGCAGAAAATCGCCTGTGCCCAAAGCCTCCCCGGGGCGGCTCTGACAGAAGTTGAAGTCCTGGGCACCAATCCTCAGGCATTGCGCCCACGCAGCTTTCGCCCGGCCAAGGCGACCGATGTGAGTTTTGGTGTGCCGCCCCTGCTGCGCCGCCACCTGCGACGCTCTCTCTCAGCGCTTCCCGCCATCGATGCACAGCGTTGCAGCGGCTGCGGCCTGTGTATCGAACACTGTCCACCCACTGCCATGGCCATGAACAAACACCTGCCACACATCGATTTAAAGCGCTGCATCGGCTGTTTCTGCTGTCAGGAACTCTGCCCGAGCGGGGCAATTTTGACCCGCCAGGGGTTGTTGCTGCGCCTCAGCCGATTTCTTTTCCGTGCGCCCCAAACCTGAATCCTCCATAGAAAAAAGCCCTGCGCAACTTTGTGCGCAGGGCTTTTCGATCAGTCAGACAGCATGCTGTGGTCGCGGGCGACTACTCTTCGTAAAGCAGCACCCGTACCAAGCCGATGGTCGTGCCACCTTCCGTGGTCGCAGCATCGCTGATGGAGATGACTTTGGTGATGCCGTTGGTGCGGATGAACTCGTTGACTCGCTGATCGAGCTCGTTGAGTTCTTTGTGGGTTTTGAAAGCTTCCAAGGGTTCACCGAAGGTTTTAACCTTGATCATGCTCGCCTCCCCGTCGCAAAAGTTTGAACCTTAGACCTGCACCACTTCCTGCACCCCGGGAACCTTGTCCTTAAGGGTTTTCTCAATGCCCATCTTCAAGGTCACGGTTGACATGGGGCAGGACCCGCAGGCGCCGGTCAGGCGCACCTTGATGATGCCGTCGTCACCGACTTCAACCAGCTCGACATCGCCGCCATCGGCCTGCAGAGCGGGGCGCACCTCGTTGAGAACCTTCTCGACTTGTTCTTTATTGACTTTTTCACTCATGGGATGAAACCTCCTATTTCTGTTGTTTTTCAAGTATAGGCCCCGGTGGGGCCATCGGCAACCCTCTTAAGCAGCAAAAACCCGACTCAGACCATGGGCAATCGGATATCGGAAATAGCTCTCCGACAGAGCAGCTCAGGCGCCCCAACGCCCTTGCCCTGCACCAGAGCCTTAAAAGTCTCGCCCATCCCGGTTTCAGGCATGATAAGATTCTTCAGGGTCAAACGAAGATTGCGGGCGCGATTGGGGTCTGTTTCACGCGCCTCCAGCTCCATCAGCATTTCGACGAAACCCAGCCCCATGAGAAAGCGATACTGGGGGCCGAAAAACAGCGGCAGAAGCCCCAGGGGCTCACCGCAGCGCTGCAAGGTGGTGAAATCGACGTGGCTGGTGATGTCCTGATAGCCGACGTTCTCCAGCGGGTTTTCGCTGCTTTGGTGGCGATGATAGCACATCAGCGTACCATTGCGCCGCAGGGGAGAATAGAGCTCCGCAGCTGGATAGCCGTAATCGATGGTCATGACAAAGCCCCGCCGCAATTTGCCGGCCAACTCTTCCATCCAGCGCACCGCAGCCAGGTTGACTTCGGCCCGATTGCCGACGGGAAGCCTGATGCCCAGCGCGGTGAGATAGTTCTCAATTTGCGGCGTGGAAAGAGGAAGCAGCTCTTCATGGAAGCTTCCGTCACGCCAAGCGACGTGAATCTCACGCAAGCCCTCCCCAGTCTGTTCGACCAGATGCACGGGAAAGGCATCGACCAGTTCGTTGGACAGAAACACGCCCTCAAGAGAGTCGATTTCATCAAACGCAGCCCACCGCACCCGGCCGGCTTGCAGATGCCGTTCGAGCAACTGCTCTTGGCGGCGCCGGGAATCGGCACCGACTTCACTCAGCACATAATGCAGCCGTTGGTAAAGCTCAGAATCCTCCGCGGCCGCGGCATCAAGAATATCAAGGGCCAGATGCCCCTCGCCGGCGCCCTGCTCAACCAGGGTGAAGTCCTCGCCACCCAGGAGTTCGGCCATCTGCTGCAACTGCCGAAAAAGCAGCCGGCCGAACACAAAGTGGACGCTGCTGGAGGTAAAAAAGTCGCCCTGCTTGCCGATTCTTTGCCGCGGCGCGACATAATAACCCCACTGCGGATGATACAGGCAGTGCTCCATAAATTCGACAAAGGGCATGGCGCCGCGTGCGGCAATGCGATGGCGCAGAAATTCTTCAAGCTCAGGCTTGTTGTTGGTTTGCGAAGGCATACATTTCTATCTTTAGTGAACGATTGTGGATGAACGGCAAGAAGAAAGGAGCGATTTTACTTGATAAACCGACAAGACACAACCATGAAAAGCCGCACTACAAAAGTCAGGGGATAAGGCCGAGAAGTTTGTGGATCTGCAGAAGATCGGCGGCTTCACGCACCAGCAACGCAGGGCTGCCGTGAGCGCGGGGGACTTTGAGATCCACCACTTCTCGATCGCCAACGAAAAGAAAGCTTTCGGGCGGGCCGCCGATATCGTCGATCACCCGAAAAAACGCCTCCCTGTCAGGTTTTGGCAACCCGGTGAACTCGATGGTATAGATACGGCGAAACAACGACTGAACACCCAGCAGGGCCAGAATTTTCTGGCTCAAGGCCAGATTGTTGTTGGTATAAATATAGAGTTCGCAGTGCTCGCTCAAGGAATCGAGCAGAGCCACGAGCACGGGGTCATATTCGAGGTAGCGCTCGGGATGCACGCCATTTTGCAGAGCCAGGTGAAAATCGGGCCAATCAATGCCAAGTTCCAGGCAGGTTCGGGTCAGGGTGGGTTCTTCGTCATACATCTCACCCAACCGCCGTCGCGCCCGCCTGAGCAAATCGCGCCCCTGGGCCAGATCAACCCCGCGAGTTGACGCAACCATCGCCGCTGCGGCCCTTTCGATTTCCGCCGCGATAGGTGGACAGACGTACAGGGTGCCGTCAAGATCGAAAACAATTGAGCGAATCTCGCTGGGATCAGAAAACATGCAGTGTCGATGTCCTTAGGTCCGCGCAAGCCGAAAGGTTACAATCCGATCTCTTACGTTAACAAGTGACGCGCGATTGTCAATCGGCCGGCGCTCTCCAGTTTTTCGCGAAGGACCCCAGGCTGGTTGGTAAACAGTCCATCGACACCCAGACGCAGCAACTTGCCGGCACGCTTCGTCTCGTCGACGGTCCAAGGATAGATCGCCAGCCCTGCGTCACGCACCGCCCGCACCAGAGAGGCACTCACCAGGTCCTGACGCGGATGCAAGCTGTGCGCTCCGGCGGCAATGGCCCGCCGCAACGCCAAACGCCAGAAGCGACTCTCGCACAAAAAACCCAGCGGCAACTGTGGCGCGGCCGAACGCAATGTTTTGAGCAAGCGATGATCGAAGGAGGACACCAGAACCTTGCAGTGCGGATAATCGTTTAACAGCCGCAGCACGACTTCCCCCGTCCGGCGATTCTTGAGTTCGAGGTTGAGCGCCACCCGGTCGGCGGCCCATTCCAGAACCTCGACGAGAAGGGGAATCGGCTCACGGGAAAAAGCCGGTGAAAACCAGCGCCCCGCGTCCAGTCGGCGCAGTTCTCGCGTCCCCATATCAGCCACCGCACCGCGACCGTTCGTGGTTCGCTCCAGGGTATCATCATGAATGACCAGGGGAGTGGCATCGCGCGACAAATGCACGTCAAGCTCGACCCCGTCGGCCCCTTGAGCTTCAGCCAGGCGAAAGGCCGCCAGGGTGTTCTCCGGCGCACAGGCCGAGGCGCCGCGATGAGCCCAAAGAAAAATGCGGTCCTCGTGCTGCTTTGAAAAAATTGGAGGCTTCATGAAATTCTCCCGCGACCAAATATTTTTGCTGCTGCTGGCCCTTTGCCTGGTGGCTGCCATGCTCATAACCCTGTTTCTGGGAGGTAGCCGCAGCCGCCACGGCTATGGAAATCTAAAGCGTCCCGTGCCTTGCTGTGTCCAGACAACGAACCACGCATACCTCGCGGACAAGGGATTTCCCCCAGGCGAACAATCATAAACAAAACAAACCGCAAGCTCCAGCCCTGAAATCTTGAGTTTCGGGACTCTTTTATGCCATCATCCGTTTTCGCGCCGCAGGGCGTTGCGGTTGGGTGCCGCGGCGCATATCTGAACCGCTGGCGCGTCTTTACCGCAAGCGATGCCGCCGCGGTCTGCGGTGCATGCTGAATAAATTACACCAAAACAAAATAGGATAAGAGGTTCACATGGATCGCAATCTGGCGCTGGAACTGGTACGTGTCACCGAAGCCGCCGCCTTAGCGTGCGGCCGGTGGGTAGGGAAAGGCAACAAGGAGGCGGCCGACGATGCCGCCGTCAACGCCATGCGCAAAACCCTGGAAACCGTCGGCATCAGCGGCACGGTCGTCATCGGCGAAGGGGAGATGGATGAAGCGCCCATGCTCTATATCGGCGAGAAAGTGGGCAACGGCGCCCACACCGAGGTGGATATCGCGGTAGACCCTTTGGAAGGCACCAGCATCTGCGCCAAGGGCATGAACGGGGCTATCGCCACCATCGCTTTGGCGCCCAAGGGGGGATTTCTCCATGCCCCGGACATGTATATGGAAAAGATTGCCGTTGGTCCCGGGGCACGCGGCGCCATCGACATCAACGCGCCCGCGACGGTCAACCTGAAAAATGTGGCCGTGGCTAAGGGCTGCCGGGTGGAAGATCTGACGGTCGTCATCCTCGACCGCCCGCGCCATGACAAAACCGTCAAAGAACTGCGCAAAGCGGGCGCACGCATTCACCTGATCAGCGACGGCGACGTGGCCCCAGCCATCGCCGCTGCCGTTGAAGGCAGCGGCGTTGATCTGATGATGGGCATCGGCGGCGCACCCGAAGGCGTACTCGCGGCGACGGCCCTGCGCTGCATGGGAGGCGACATGCAGGCGCGCCTGGTTTTTCTCAACCAGGAAGAACGTGACCGGGCGCGGGCCATGGGCATCGATGACTTTGACCGCATCTATCGCGCTGAGGATCTGGCGCGTGGTGAGGTCGTTTTTGCGGCCACAGGGGTCACCAATGGTGACCTGCTGCGCGGCGTGCGTTATTTCTCCGGAGGCGCCTCAACTCATTCAATCGTCATGCGCTCCCGCACCCGCACCGTGCGCTTTATTGAAACCCGCCACTTTTTCGACTTCAAACCGAGGCTTGATCAGGCACCCGCTACCCAGGAAACACCCTGCCCGGCAAAGACATTTTAAGACTTGCAATCTTGCTTCGAATTGCTTAGATTATCAGTGTTTTTCTTTATGTAACCCGATTTGAGAGAGTCTTCATGGCGATTATTACCATCTCCCGCGAAATGGGCAGCAGTGGCATTCCTATCGCGCACAAGGCCGCGGAAAAGCTTGGCTACACCCTGATCAACGGGGAATCCATTCTCAAAGAGGCCGTCAACAGCGGCCTGAGTCCAGAGGCCATCGAAAAGGCTGACGAGAAACCCCCTGCATTCATCGAACGCGAAGACCAGGAAATCGAAGCCGATCTGCATAAGATTGAACTGATCATCCTCGAAGCGGCGCTCAAGGGCAACGTCATCATCTACGGCCGCGGCGGGCAGGATCTGCTGCGCGATGTCGCCAGCGTTTTTCGGGTTCGCATCATCGCGCCCTTCGAGTTGCGCGTGGAGCGCTGGGCCGAGCGCGAGTGGCTCGATCCAGATCTAGCGCGCAAGCTGGTGCGCCGCAGCGACCAGCAGCGCGCAGGGTTCATCAAGTACTACTTCGATCGTGACTGGGAAGATCCCTTGGGTTACGATCTGGTCATCAATACCGAGCGTCTGACAGAGGACACGGCTGTCAAGCTAATCTGCGAGGGGGTACGCGACTCCTACCTTAGGGAGCAGCAATCAAGCAAAACGCAAATCCTCAACGATCTGATCCTGCGCAAACGTGTGGAAATCGGCCTGCTCACCGCCCCGGGCGTTGAAGACGTTAATGTCGACGTCTCCGTCAGCGACGGCATCGTGACACTTCACGGCACCGCCCACAGCGAAGCGGAACGCCGGGAGATGATCAAGATTGCTGGCAGCTGCCCCGGTGCCACGGATGTCGTCGACCGACTGCGGGTCATCGAATATCGCACCCTGCCCGATGAGCATTGAAAAATAACGCAATATCAAATACCAAGCCGGCTCTTCGCCGGCTTTTTCTTTAGCGCCGAGTCGTCCAACAACACCTTGCCGCTCTTGTGCGCTTCATGCTAGGATTCCCACCCTGTCTTTTCGCAAAAATTCGCCGCGCGGCGTGATTTATCAGCAAGGAGCAGATTCTTTTTATGGCCGGACACAGCAAGTGGGCAAACATCAAACACCGCAAGGGCGCGCAAGATGCCCGTCGTGGCAAAATATTCACGAAATTGATTAAGGAAATCACAATTGCCGCGCGCCTCGGCGACGGCGATCCGGACACCAATCCGCGACTGCGCCTGGCGGTGGACAAGGCCAAGCAGGCCAATATGCCCAAGGATAATATCGACCGGGCGATTAAAAAAGGCACCGGCGATCTGGACGGCGTCAGCTACGAGGAAGGGATCTTTGAGGGTTACGGCCCCGGCGGCGCGGCAGTCATGGTCGAGTTCATGACGGACAACCGCACCCGCACCGTTGCCGATGTGCGGCATATCTTCAGCAAACACGGCGGAAATCTCGGCGTCAACGGGTCGGTGGCCTTTCTCTTCGACCGCAAGGGGCTTATTTCCTTTTCTGTCGACAACGATTTCGATGCCATTTTCGAGGCCGCCCTGGAGGTCGGTGCCGAGGACATGAAGGACGAGGGCGACGCTTACGAAGTTATCACCGCGCCGGAGAACTTTATCGAGGTGCGCGAGGCACTGGAGGCCAAGGGCCTGCAACGGGAAACGGCGGAAATTACCATGATCCCCCAGACCATGGTCAAACTCGAAGGTAAGCAAGCCGAGCAGATGCTCAAATTGATGGACAAGCTCGAAGATTACGACGATGTGCAGAACGTCTACGCCAATTTCGACATTTCCGATGAAGACATCGCCCAGATCCTGGGCTAATCGATGAGGTTCGGGAACTCAAGTGCGCAAACGAACGACTAACGACAGGCAAGAGTCTTAAATGCGCATTCTCGGCATCGACCCCGGCAGTCGCGCCACCGGCTATGGCCTCATTGAAAAACAGGGCAATCGCCTAGTGCATATCGACAACGGTGTCATCCTTACCGGCAATGAGACCGCGTTGAGCAAGCGCCTCGAGATTATCTACCGACAACTGGCCGAGATCATCACGCGCTATGAGCCGGATACCATGGCGGTTGAGCAGATTTTTTTGGCGCGCAACGCTCTTTCGGCACTCAAACTCGGCCATGCCCGCGGAGTCGCCCTGCTTGCCGGGGTACACCAGGACCTGCCGGTCTACGAATACACCGCCCTGCAGGTCAAAAGCGCGGTGGTGGGTTACGGGCGTGCCGCCAAGGGCCAGATCCAGGAGATGGTGAAAATCCTTCTCAATCTTCCTGAAATTGCTCAAGAAGACGCGTCCGACGCCTTGGCGGTGGCGGTTTGTCATGCGCACAGTGTCGGACTCAACACCAGCCTGGCAAAGGCGCTTGGCCGCGCCGGGCGCTGAACTCCAGAGCGAGAACCCCATGATCGCCTTGCTGACCGGAAAAATCGCCTATAAATCCCTGGATCACGTGATCGTCGATGTCGGAGGGGTGGGCTATCGGGTCACGGTTCCCCTGTCGACCTTTTATCAGCTTCCCGACGACGGTCTGGTGCAGTTGCAGATCCATACCAACGTCAAGGAAGATGCCATCTCTCTCTACGGCTTTCTCACCCCGGCCGAAAAGGCGATGTTCGCCCTGCTACTGTCGGTTTCCGGCGTTGGCCCCAAGCTGGCGGTCAATATCCTCTCAAATATTCCGGCAAAGGATCTGCGCACCGCCCTGGGCCAGGGGGACATCCGGCGGCTCTCAGCCGTTCCGGGAATCGGCAAGAAAACCGCTGAGCGCCTCAGCCTGGAGCTCAAGGACAAGGTGGCACGCCTGGCGCCTTTTTCGACCGACGAGCACTCTGCGACAACCATCGAACCGACCGCGACAAGTCTCGACGATGCCCTTTCCGCACTGGTCAATCTGGGCTACAAGGATGCTCAGGCACGCAAGGTCCTTGAATCCCTTGAAGTTGCTCCAGAGGCCGGATTGGAGGAAATCCTCAAGGGTGCCCTGAAGGTTCTCATGAAGTAAACAGGGGCAACGGCCCCAGCAAGGTTGCATCGGATGGAAGATCGCCTGATTTCTCCACAGCTCTCCGACACGGAGGATCGCTTCGAGAACAGCCTGCGTCCTCGGTTGTTGCGCGAGTACATCGGTCAGCTCAAGGCCCGCGAGAACCTCGAAATTTTTATTCAGGCCGCGCGCGGCCGTCAGGAGGCACTTGATCATGTGCTTTTCTACGGCCCGCCCGGACTGGGAAAAACGACCCTGGCCAACATCATCGCCGGCGAGATGGGGGTCAGTATCAAGAGCACCTCGGGTCCGGTCATTGAAAAACCGGGTGATCTGGCCGCCATCCTCACCAACTTGGAGAGCGGTGATGTGCTGTTCATTGACGAAATTCACCGCCTCTCGCCGGTCATCGAGGAAGTTCTTTATCCGGCCATGGAGGACTACCAACTCGACATCATCATCGGCCAGGGACCTTCGGCACGCACCGTCAAGCTCGATCTGCCGCGCTTTACCCTGGTGGGCGCCACGACTCGCGCAGGCTTGCTCTCATCCCCGCTGCGCGATCGATTCGGCGTCATCAGCCGTCTGGAATTCTACTCGCCGTCCGAACTGGCACAGATCGTCGAGCGCAGCGCGCGCATCCTGGAAATCGCCGCGGATAAAGAGGGGGCTTGGGAGATCGCCCGCCGCAGCCGCGGCACGCCGCGCATTGCCAACCGCCTGCTGCGCCGGGTGCGGGATTTTGCCGAGGTGCGCGGCGCCGGCGTGATCACGCGCGAGGTTGCGGATCAGGCCCTCGACCGGCTCGAAGTCGACAGTCTCGGCCTTGACCACATGGACCGGCGGATATTGCTCACCATCATCGACAAGTTCGGTGGCGGACCGGTGGGGCTGGAAACTCTGGCTGCTGCTGTGGGAGAGGAAAAAGACACGATCGAGGATGTCATTGAGCCTTATCTGATTCAACAGGGCTACCTCAACCGCACCCCGCGAGGCCGCAAGGCCAGCCTCGCGGCCTACCGTCATTTGCAGCGGCTGCCCGCAAACCCCGAGGAAGCCGGCGGCCTGTTTTCCTGATGCGGGCCGCGGCGAGCATCAGCAGCCATTTCCTGCTAGAGTGAAAACGATCATGCTGCGCTTTCCGATCGCCCACAAAATTGCCGCCGGCTATGTGCTGGTCAGCTTGCTGTGCCTGGCCGGAGTCGTTTATGCCCTCATGGCGCTGAGCAGCCAGACGCGCCTCAACCAGGAACTGGTCCAGGTTGATTTCGCCCTGATCGAGGCAACGCGTGAACTGCGCGCAAATCTTCTAGCCCAGGAACGACTTGAACGTCAGATTCTGATCCTGCGCGACCCACAGCTCTCAGCGTTGCTGGCTGGGCGCGAACAGGAATACATGAAAATTCGGCAAAAGTTTGAATCCCTTGCCTCCACGCGCGACCAGCACCTGGCGCGTGCCCTGGCTGATTCGACAGAGGCAATCCGGCAGGCCCGCCGGCTTCTTGACGAGGAGCGCTGGGAAGAGGCGGCCGAGTTGTCCCAGACGATTCTTTCACCCCAGCGCTACCGACTGGTGGGGCAGCTGGAGCAATTTGTTCAGCGCCGCGAACAGGCGCTGGATCAGCAGCTGCAATCCCTTCTGGCACAAAGCCGCCGCGCTTTTCGTCTGACCCTGACTCTGACTTTTTGCGGCATCACCCTTGCGATGTTGGTCGGCACCTGGGGAAGCTATCGCATCCATCAGGCGGTACGGCGCCTGACCGGAGCAACAAAAGAGATGGCCGCAGGCAGCTTCGACGCCCCGCCCGCCCTGGATACGAATGATGAATTCGGCCAACTGGCGCGGGACTTTCATGAAATGGGACAGAAACTTAAAGAACTCGATCAGTTGCGCCTCGATGCCAACCCCCTGACCCACCTGCCGGGGAATTTGGCCATCGAACGTGAGATTGAAAAACGCGTCACCCACAAACAACCCTTTGCCGCCCTGTATGTCGACCTTGACCACTTCAAGGCCTTTAATGATCGCTACGGCTATCAAACGGGCAGCGGGGTACTGGCCAGGGTGGGTGAACTCGTGCAGCAGGCGGTGCAGCGCCATGGAACCGACCAGGATTTGGCCGGCCACATCGGCGGAGACGACTACATCATCTTGACCCTGCCCGAACGGGCCGAGGCGATCGCTGAAGAGCTGATCCGGAGCTTTGACCTTGAGGTGCCTGAATTCTACACGGAAGACGACCGGCAACGCGGCTTTTTTCTCAGCACTGATCGCTTCGATGTTGAACGGCGCTTTCCCCTGTTGACCATGTCCGTCGCGGTTGTCACCTCGACCAGCCTTAAAAACCCGACGCCAGAGGCCATCGGACGCGAATGTGCCAAGATCAAGGACCACCTCAAAAAGGTTCCCGGCAGCAACTTTCTCATCGACCGCCGAGATCAGCGATAAAAACTATGAAAATCATCTTCCTGCTGCTTCTGGTGGTGATGGCCGGATGCGGCCCAGCGACCTTCGGCCCGATCCAGATTCATCCGCAAGACGAAAGTCTTTTCCACCAGGGGCTCCAGAGGTGGCAAGAGGGCGATTCGGAACCACAAGCCTTCACCCGGCTCAGGACGCAATTTCCGCACAGCCCGTTAGCGGTGGCAGCCGGGGAACTGCTCGAAGGCCACCGCAAGGCCGTGGCAGAAGCAGAGCGCAATCATTTTCTGGAACAACAACTCGCGCAACTCAAGCATGACTTTGAGAATTGCCGCGACCACAATCTTGCCCTGACCAAACAAGTGCGGCACCTCGAAATCAGCTTGGAGCAATTCAAACAGATTCTCCTTGATACCGAGGGACGTTGAACTCCACCGCCCGTGGATTCGCCTGCAAAGCAAAGCAAAGCAAAGCCAATGAATGAAAATGCCCAAAAACAGCTTGTTCGCGATCTGGAAACCTGGGCCCAGGAGCTTATCGCTCAAGGGCGCTTGCCCTTTCGTCGCGTGGAATCCTGGCCACGGCTTTTCTCGCATCAGGGCGTGGTCTGCCCCCCGCTGGTCTTCTGGATCAACCGCGAGAGTTTTATGGCTGGAGGCATCGTCTTGCTCTGCGCGCGCGAAGCCGAAGAATCTTTCGTGCTGGGGCGCGCTTGCGCTCAAGCACTGGGCTTGGGGCATTTCATCACCTGGGCGCCCAGGCGCATCGACTTCTGGGAGGTGCGCAACGTCGCGCCACAACGAGTAAAATCCCTGGAATTGGTTTCTCACCGCGATCCTCAGAAATCTGATTTTCGCTGGGCCCTTCAAGAGGTTCTTGAAGAATTAAAACCCCTGGCGGTCCTCGGCGCCGTCGCACCTGAAGAACTCAGCCCCCACTATTTGGCCAATCTCTGTCATGCGTCTCTGCACATCACGCAAACAGAACTCGAAGAAACCTTCCGCTGCGCCCGGGCTGAAAGCGGCGCCGATCTGGACGCACCCTCACAGCAATTGGCCGTCAGCAAGGGAGCTCTGACCCTGGCGCGCCTGCTCGCCTTGATGGCTGCCGATCAGATCCCACCCGGAGTCCAGCCCGAAAAAATCGAACGGGCACTGGAGTTGAGCGTTCCCTATCTCTCGCCGGCCCTGGCTCAAGCGCTGCTACCATTTGACGGCGAATTGCCCCTGCCCCATGCGGGTGCCGTCCGCTTCCATCATTTATTTCGTCGCCTCGGACAACTGCGTTGGGGAAAAGACCGGCAGAAGGCCGCTCAGACAGTGGAGATTCTCCTTGGCGATCGCGCAGGAAAACTCGGGCTCATGGCGCCCGCCACCCCGGAGAGCATTGCTTCCGGCACCCTCCTGGTCAATCCGTGCGCGCCGCGCCCTGCCATCGGCCCTTTCCATGAGGGCCACCAGGATCTGGCGGTGCGCGCCCTTCTCGCGCTGCTACGTGAGCTGCGCGGCTTGCCTGCACCTGTTGCATCCGCCGACGCTCTCATCAATCTTCATCCAAGCATCCCACCGGAACGCATCGAAGGGACAATTCTCGCCTCTGCTGACTATCCCAGCGCGGCCGAAAAAGAACTGTTGCGCATCCGCTTGCGCACATCCTGGCCCCATCGACGCTGGCAACCCGCGCCGCGCACACCCCGATGGGTCTGGGAAACCGTACATCTGCTTGGTCTCGCCGCGGACCAGGCACAGATCGAGCTGGTGTTGCCGGACCACTGGTTAGGTGCCGATTTCGGCCGCCCCCTGATTGAGATCCTCATCGAGCAATTTACCCTATGCGACCTGAGCCGCACCGACCAGGGGCGCCTCGCTTGGCGACTAAAAAAATCTGCCCCCGCGTCCGCTGCCCAAAGTCTCAGCAGCCCGTCCCCAGAAACAGAGCTCCATGCCGGGCAAGAAACCTTGACAGGCCCGGGAAGCGAGGGAACTCAATCCTTGGAAGAAATGCTCGCAATCTGGCTCGGCAGTGCTGCGGATCTGCTGGAAGGCAGAGACGACGGCGCCGCCAGGTCACTGGCCAAACGCGAGCGCAGTATCAGCGAAGCAGAAAAAGAGCGCATCGTGCAGCGGGTTTTTGCTGACGGCTTGCCGCAATTTCCAGAAAAGTATCTCTATGACCAATATCGGCCGGAGCTCAAGGAGTTCGCCATCCACGGGGCCCTGGAGATCAAAAGTGACTTTCTCGGGGTGTGGGAGCTCGCCGATGCGGCGGGTCACGTGGTCCAGGTTGAGGGAGAAGAGACTGCCAAGGCCCTGGTGCTCGCCTCCTACAGTGACGGCCAGGCCGTACGTTTACCCTGCGACCGGCACCTGACCGCGGCCATCGTCGAAAAATATCTGGACGAACTTCAACGCTTGCGCCTGGAGTTGTTGCGTGAAACCCACAGTCGGCGTGAAAAAACCCAGGCCGCGCGCCACTGGGCAAAAAAAATCTGGGAATCCCTGCCCCTGCCTCCTTGGGAGCTGATTCCTGAATAGAGCCCTGCCCTTCTTAACCAATGCGTCCTTGCTCGCACCACGGGGCTTGGGTATATAATGAATAAGAGTAATGCAAAGTCGGCCCCGGTGAAGACCGGAAATTCGCCATACATTCCGGAGTTGGAATGAATATTCTGCTGCATATCTGCTGCGCCAATTGCGCCATTTATCCCCTGGAGGTTCTGCGCAACCAGGACTTTAAGGTACGTGGCTATTTTTTCAATCACAATATCCATCCCTACCAGGAATATCAGCGACGCCTGGAAGCGGTACGCGGATTTGCCGATCTGCGCGAACTGGAGATTGACTACCGCGATGAGTATCGCCTTGAGGAATTTCTCGCAAAAGTCGCCGCAGACCCGCAGGGGCGCTGCAACTACTGCTATCTCTCACGGCTGGAAGATGCCGCCCGTGCCGCAGCGGAAAGGGGTTTTGAGGCTTTTACCACCAGCCTTCTCTATTCGCGCTATCAGCAGCACGAGCGCATCCGCGAACTTGGGGAAGAACTCGCCCAACGCTATGGGCTGAGGTTCCACTACGACGACTTCCGCAGCGGTTGGCAGCAGGGCATCCAGGCCTCCAAAGCCATGGGGCTCTATCGCCAACAGTACTGCGGCTGTATATATTCTGAAAAAGACCGCTATCATCCGCGCGAACGATCCTGAGACTGCGATCCTACGACTATGCATCCGGGCAAGACTCTCATTGCACTCGGCGTCATACTGATCCTGGCCGGCCTGCTCCTTACCTGGGGCGGGAAAATTCCGTTTATCGGGCGGCTTCCCGGCGATATTCGTATCGCCAAGGAGAACTTCAGTATTTACTTCCCTCTCGGGACCTGTATTCTGATATCAGTCCTGGTGTCTCTGGCGCTGTATTTTTTTCGCCGCTGAGCACTCCGGTGGCTCATGTTTTTGTGAGGCGGCGATGCGCAGTAAGAACCCTCAATCTCCCAGAATCGGCCTTGCCCTGGGAAGCGGTGCCGCCCGCGGCTTGGCGCATATCGGCGTACTCAAGGTACTGGAACGGGAAGGCATCGGCATCGATTGCATCGCCGGCACCTCCATCGGAGCATTCATCGGCGCCCTTTATGCCGCCGGAGTCCCCGTGGCGCAGATGGAAGAAACAGCCGTGGGCATCGATTGGAAGAAGCTCGCCCGACTGATGGACCCGGTACTGCCCACTGTCGGGCTGCTTGACGGACAGCGGGTGTTGACCTTCATGGCCGAATTGCTTCCCGCAACGACCTTCGAACAGTTGCGCCTGCCCCTGGCGGTCACCGCGACGGACGTGGAAAGCGGTGAACCCCTGGTCATTCGCCGCGGGAATCTTCTCGATGCGCTACGTGCAGCCATCTCCTTTCCCGGCATCTTCCCCGCAGCGCGCTTCGGCCAGAGGTTTCTCATTGATGGCGGGCTCTGTCACCCGGTTCCCATTGCCGCGGCACATGCCCTGGGAGCGGATAAAGTGATCGCCGTGTGCGCCATTCCGCTGGTAGAAAAACCGCTGCGCGAAGACTATTTGCCGGCACGCCGCAAAGATGACCAGCCGCCGTCCAGCTGGTTTTTTTCTTTCACTCCACACCGCATCGAATCGCTATTTCGCGAGTTCTGGCAGAAAAAAAACAGTTCAGACGCAGACGCCTCGCCAAGTCGTCGCCGGCGACGCACACCACCTAGCCTGCTGAAAGTATGCGCGCAGAGTATTGCAATCATGGAAAACCAGATCAACGATTTGCGATTGGAGCAAAACACTTTTGACCTGCTGATCCGCCCCGATTTTGGCGATATCACTCTGCTTGAATTTCACCGCGCCCGCGAGGCCATTGCCGCTGGGGAACGCGCGGCGGTTGCCGTGCTGCCAGAGTTGCGCCGGATTACAACAAAGACATTGCACAGACCTTAAGCCATGCTAAACTTGTCGCAGTGAATTTATCATTCAGCCAATAAGGAGGATTTCCATGTTTGAGCTGCTGGAGAAAATAATGTTGACCGGTATGGGCGCCGCGAGCATGACGCAGAAAAAAGCCGAAGAACTGCTCGGCGAGATGAAGGAACGCTTCAATGTTTCAGAGGAAGAAGGCAAGGCGTTTCTGGAAAAAATGCGCAAAAACGCCGAGGACACCCAGAAAAAACTTGAGGAGATGGCCCAGGAAGAAATTCGTCTGGCCGCGCAGCGCGTTGGCGTCGTGACCTTGGAAGAGTTTGAGAAACTCCAGAAAAAAGTGCAGCAGATGGACAAGCACCTCAAGGAGCTTGACAAGCAGGTAAAGGAGTTGCAGAAGTAAGCCTCGCCATGGCTGCTGACGCCCTGTTTCTATGCTGACTTTTACACGGATCAACCGCAACATTCGTTCGATCAAAAGGTACCGCAACATTCTGGGTATCCTGATCAAGTACGGCTTTGGCCATGTGGTCGAACAGCTTAATATTGATTATTACCTTGAGCTCGGCCGGCGCATCGTCACCCTCGGCACGGCGCCTAAAAATATCGACAGGTTGAGTCAAGCCGAACGCCTGCGTCTGGCCATGGAGGAGTTGGGCCCAACCTTCGTCAAGCTCGGACAAATCCTCTCCACGCGCCCCGACGTCATTCCCCGCGAATACATTGAGGAGCTGAGCAAACTGCAGGACAATGTGCCGCCGGTGCCCGTGGCTGAGTTGCAAGCGCAGATTCAGAAGGAACTCGGCCAGCCGGTAGAAGACCTTTTCGCTTACTTCGACCCTGAGCCCATTGCCGCCGCTTCCATTGCGCAAGTTCATCGGGCGCGCCTCATCAGCGGCGAGGAGGTGGTCGTCAAGGCCCGTCGACCCGGTATCGCCAAGACCATCGAGATAGATCTCGATATTATGGCCGGCTTGGCCTACCTGGTTGAAAACCATCTTCCCGGCGGCGATCTTTACGATCCAAGCGGCCTGGTCAAGGAGTTTCGGCGCACTATTCACCGCGAAATGGACTTTACTCGAGAAGGGCATACCATTGATCGTTTTGCCGCCAACTTCGAGGGAGATGAAACCGTTTATTTTCCAACTGTGTTCTGGGAGGTTACCGGCGACACGGTCCTGACCATGGAATACATAGAGGGGTTCAAGGTATCAGATCTCGATCTGCTGCGCAGTGGTGGCTATGACCTCAAGACCATCGCCCACCGCGGCGCCGATTTTTTTCTAACCCAGGTTCTGGTCCACGGAATGTTCCATGGCGACCCTCACCCCGGCAATTTCTTCATTCTCGAAGAAAATGTCATTTGCCTGCTCGACTACGGTATGGTGGGCCGCGTTGATGATGATCTGAAGCAGCACCTGATTGATCTTTTGCTCGGCATTCTCAACCGCGACGTTGATCGCATTCTCACGCTGATGCTCTTTTCGGGCGACATTACAGAAGAGACCGATCGCAAGGGACTCAAACGCGATCTTTACGAATTCATTGATGATTATTATGAAATGCCTTTGGGGGATCTCAATGTCGGCCGCCTTCTCATGGAATTCGTTGATCTGATGAACGCCTATCGCATTAAATTTCCTGCTGACCTAATGCTGCTGGCGAAGGCTCTGGTGACGGTCGAAGGCCTCGGCCGACAACTTGATCCTGAATTCAATATGATTGAACATCTCCAACCATTTATCAAAAAAATGGTTCATCAGCGGCTGTCCCCCGGAAATATTTCCCGCGGCATGTACTCCCTCGTCGAATCCTATACTTCACTGGTCAGGAATTTGCCCCGTGACCTCAAGGAATTCATCAATCGGGTCAATCGCAACAAATTCAAGATCGACCTGGAACACCGCGGCCTGGAGAAACTTATTTCAGAGTTTGACAAGTCAAGTAACCGCTTGTCCTTTTCCTTGATCATCGGTGCACTGATTGTCGGCAGCTCCCTCATCATACAGAGCGACAAGGGCCCTCAACTTTTCGATTTTCCAGTTCTTGGCCTACTCGGATACAGCATCGCCGGCGTGCTCGGCCTGTGGTTGGCAATCGCCATCCTACGCTCCGGCAGACTTTAACAACTGTGGTCTTGGCGCAACACCCACCTATGGTTAGGGTGCAACAAACACACCTTCTCACACTGTCACCCCTTGAAAGCTTTCCTTTTAAATCAGAGCACTTAGCCCCCTCCAAAAACCTGGCAAACTCCTTGCAGGGATAGACGCTAACATACGAACGATCTGACCCTGCCCAGGAGGCAAGTTTTGATTTTCCAGTACACAATTGCAAACCCACTGATGATTTCAGGTATCGGGCTCCATTCGGGGCGCCGCATCAGTATGAATCTGCGTCCCGCCAAAGCCGGAACCGGCATCCTTTTTCATCGCGCCGAAGGCGAGCGCCGGGTGACCATTGAGGCCAACTCGGCCAACGTCATAGATACCCAATTAGCGACGGTACTCGGCAAGGGCGGTCTGAGCGTTTCGACGGTGGAACATCTGCTTGCGGCCCTGAGTGCGCTGGGCATCGACAACCTGCACATTGATATCGACGGGCCCGAAGTGCCGGTTCTCGATGGAAGCGCCGCTCCCTTTGTCGAGTTGCTGCAGAGCGCTGGGGTGCGCCAACTTGATCGCAGCCGCAAGTTCCTCGCCATCCGCAAACCGATCACTCTCGTCGAGGGCGAAAAGCGGGTGACACTTATTCCGTCGCGTTTTTTCCGGGTAAGCTTTGACATTGCCTTCGATCACCCAAGCATTGCGCAGCAGCATTATTCCTTTAAATGCACTGCCCAGGCCTTTCGCAAAGAGATCGCCCCGGCCCGCACTTTCGGCTTTCTGCAAGAGGTCGAATATCTCAAGGCCAACGGCCTCGCCCGCGGCGGCTCCCTCGACAATGCCATCGTTATCGGTGAGGAGGGCATCCTCAACCCTGAGGGACTGCGCTATGCCGATGAATTCGTGCGACACAAAATTCTTGACAGCATCGGTGACTTCAGCCTGCTGGGTTATCCTCTTCTCGGCCACCTTAAGGCCTACAAAGCGGGCCACGATATAAACCATAAAATGGTTGAAAAAATCCTCGCCAATCCCGAGCACTGGAAACTCGTCGAATTCAGTGACAAGTCTCTGCGCGAATCCAGGCGCGGCATCTTGCCGGCCTTCGCCGGAGAATTGCTACCGGCCAAGGCCTGATAATATCTTTCCAGACATTTAACTCTTCTCAAAGCAGCCGTTCAGGCTGCTTTTTTTGTTTTTCGATCTGACTTGCAAACAAAGGGACAAATCGCCTAAAATTAATCTTTTAGACTATCAGGGACGGCTTAATGACGACCATGGAAAAACCAGATCAGCAACAGGCCGAGTTTCGCAAACGACGTCGCGAATGGGCCCTCATCCTTCTCTGTCTTCTGCTGGTTTTTGCCCTCACGCAATATGAGTCACGTCTCCTTGACCTGTCTTCCGGTGTATCCCTGACCAACGGCATTCTGGTGCTGGCCCTGATCAACATCAACCTCCTGTTGATTCTCCTCTTTTTTTTCCTGGTTTTTCGCAATCTCTTCAAGCTGATTCTGGAACGGCGGCGCGGCGTGCCAGGAGCGCGCATTCGCAGCAAGCTGGTCGTGGCGTTTGTTGCCCTGTCGCTGGTGCCGACCATGCTGCTTTTTTTTGTTTCGGCAGGCTTTATCACCAACACGATAGAGAACTGGTTCAACAGTCAGGTCGAGAATTCTTTACAGGAGTCTCTGGAGGTCGCGGAAACTTACTACAAAAACTCGGCATCCAATGCGCTGTACTACGGGGAGCAATTGGCGCGGATCATCAAGCGGGACCGCCTCCTCAATGAAACCAACCTGGATCGCCTTACGATCTTCATTCAAGAGAAGCAAAAAGAATATAACCTGGGCATTGTCGAGGTGTTCTCTTCCACCTTCGAGGAACTCGTAAGAGTCACCAATCCGGATGTCCCCGCCGCCGAGTTCACTGATCCCGGATCTGACGCCATTCGCGAAGCCCTGCAAGGCAATCGCTTTACCCGCATCACCCCGATCGGCAAGGCCGACCTCATCCGTGGTATCGTGCCCGTCTATTCGAACTGGAACCCCGATGATGTCGTCGGGGTCGTGGTGGTCAACTACTATGTGCCCCATTCCCTGGTCTCGAAAATGAAGGAGATCAAGGCATCCTTTGAACAGTACAAGGGAACAAAAATGGTCAAAGGGCGCATTCAGATGGGATACGTCGTCGTGCTGCTGCTCATCGCCCTGGTTATCATTTTTCTCGCAACCTGGTTCGGCTTTCACCTTGCTCGGGGCATCACCGTACCCATACAGGAGTTGGCTGTAGCGACCAATCGGGTGGCCCAAGGAGATCTGGATGTTCACATCGATCTCACCAGTGACGATGAGATAGGCACCTTGGTCGAAGCATTCAACACCATGACGGCCGATTTGCGTAAGGGGCAAAAGAGCCTGCAGGCGGCCAACCGCGAGCTCCAGATTTCCAATCTGGAACTTGATCAACGGCGGCGCTACATGGAAATCGTGCTGCGCAACATTACCGGCGGTGTCATAGCCATCGACAAAGGCGGCGATCTCACGACGGTGAACAAGGCGGCGGAAAAACTGCTCAACATTAAGAACAAAAAAATTCTCGGGAAAAATTTCCGCGAGGTTCTTGACCCGGAATATACCCCCCTGGTCAGAGAAATTTTGCGCGATTTGCTTGAATCCGGCAAAGATTCGATCAGCAAGCAGGTTACCATTCCAGTCCATGACAGCAAATTGACGCTATTGGTCCATGTCACGACGCTTCGCGATGAGAGTGGCGAGTTTATGGGAACGGTCGTCGTCTTTGACGACCTGACCCAACTTATCAAAGCTCAGCGTATGGCCGCTTGGCGCGAAGTTGCGCGCCGCATCGCCCATGAAATCAAAAACCCTCTTACTCCGATTCAACTATCGGCTCAACGACTGCGCCGCCGCTACCTGGACAGATTCGGCGAGGACGACAAAGTGTTTGACGAATGCACTGCCATGATTGTTCAACAGGTCGATGAACTGAAAAACCTGGTTAACGAATTTTCCAATTTTGCACGCATGCCGACCAGCCGACCCAGCCCCAACGACCTCAATCAGATAGTGGCCGAATCCCTGATTTTGTTTCAGGAAGGACATAAAAACATTCGTTTTTCATTTCGACCTGATTCTGAACTCCCGATTTTCAATCTTGATCGGGACCAAATCAAACGCACTATTATCAATCTGCTCGACAATGCAGTTGGCGCGATAGATCAAGAAGGCAGCATTACCGTTTCCACGCACTTCAGCACTGAGCTTCAGATGGCGACCCTGACCGTGGCCGACACCGGCTGTGGAATTGCACCACAAGTCAAGCCGCGCCTTTTCGAGCCGTATTTTTCGACAAAAAAATCAGGTACAGGCCTTGGCCTAGCCATCGTTTCCTCTATTATTTCCGATCACAATGGCTACATCAGGGTACGCGATAACAGTCCACGCGGCACCCAATTTATCGTTGAGCTGCCGGTGGGTGAAAGCACCCTCAGCAGTAAATCTTTCACTGCCTGACAAAAGACTGAAATTATGAAAACAATTTTGATTGTCGACGATGAGACCAATATCCGCCTGAGCCTTGAAGGCATCCTCCTGGATGAGGGTTTCCGCCCGGTGTTTTCCGCAAGCGGTGAGGAGGCTCTTGATAAAATTCGCGAAGAAAATCCAGATCTCATGCTTCTCGACATTTGGATGCCCGGAATAGACGGACTGGAAACCCTGCGCAGGGCAAAAGAGCAGTGGCCGGATCTGCTTGTGGTTATGATGAGCGGCCACGGAACTATTGAAACGGCGGTTAAAGCCTTGAAGTTAGGAGCCTATGACTTTATTGAGAAGCCCCTGGCTCTGGAAAAAGTCCTTACATGCATTCAGAATGCCCTCAAAATGGGCCAACTCCTCGAAGAAAATCGCTCCCTCAGGGCGCGTTTTGCTAAGGCTGATGAAATGATCGGCAACAGTGAAGAGATTAGCACCCTCAAGCAACAGATCTCCATCGCCGCCCCCACCAGCGGTTGGGTACTCATCACCGGGGAAAACGGTACCGGGAAAGAGCTCGTGGCGCGCGCTATCCACAATTTTTCGCAACGCAGGGATAAACCATTTGTCGAGGTCAACTGTGCCGCCATTCCTGAAGATCTCATCGAGTCGGAACTCTTCGGCCATGAGAAGGGTTCATTTACCGGCGCTACAGCCTTGCGCAAAGGGAAATTCGATCTTGCCCATGAAGGAACCCTTTTTCTTGATGAAATTGGGGATATGAGTTTGAAAACTCAAGCAAAGGTGCTGCGCATACTGCAGGAGAGAAAATTCGAACGAGTTGGCGGTAGCCGCACCATTGAGGTGGATGTGCGGGTTATTGCGGCAACCAATAAAAATCTCGAGGAGGAAATTTCCCAGGGGAATTTCCGTGAAGACTTATTTTATCGCCTCAACGTTCTCCCCTTTCACGTCCCCCCTCTGCGCGAACGGAAAGAAGACATCCCAGCGTTGGCCAAGCATTTTCTCGAACATTTCTCACGTCAGGAGAGCCGCGAAATCAAATCCTTAACCCCGGAAGCTGTGACCGCTTTGAAATATTATTCCTGGCCCGGCAATGTTCGAGAACTGAAAAATTTAATTGAACGTCTGGTGATTATGACTCCCAGCAATGAAATCACCCCCGCACATCTCCCCGCACATCTCACCAATCGCCAAGATAATGGCAACGTGCGACGCCTCGGCATTGAGGCCAGCAACTTCAGGGAAGCCAAGGAGGACTTCGAACGGGAGTTTATCATGCAGAAGCTCGAGGAAAACGACTGGAATATTTCGCGCACTGCGGAATTCATCGATTTGGAGCGATCCAACCTGCACCGCAAGATCAAATCCTATGGGATTGAGCTGAAAAAATAACCTACGGTGCAAAGGGGAGTTTGTTACTGCTGGCGGGAACTAAAGAGTGACTCAAGAACCAAAAGACAAAAAGCCCACCTCATGCGAGGTGGGCTTCAAATAAAGCTTTCAGAAAACAAAAGATCGTTTTTTTCAGAAAACAAAAGCCCCTGGTAATCAGGGGCCTTTGCCGTAAAAACATTCCGGCGGCGACCTACTTTCCCACACAGTCTCCCGTGCAGTATCATCGGCGCTGTAGGGCTTAACTTCTGTGTTCGGGATGGGAACAGGTGTGACCCCTACGCTATCGCCACCGAAAATCGTGTAATCGGTATGCAATTGCTAAGACGATTCTCTTTTTGGATGCATGGGTTTTTTCTAAAGCGCAATTTTGTATATGGAAGAGGCGGGGGATGGGGAAACCATCCCCCGCTCTTCACGGTAAAAACTTTTTATGGTCAAGCCTCACGGTCGATTAGTACCGGTTAGCTCAGAGCGTTGCCACTCTTACACACCCGGCCTATCAACGTCGTCGTCTCCGACGGACCTTTAGGGGATTGCTCCCGGGGAGATCTCGTCTTGAGGGGGGCTTCCCGCTTAGATGCTTTCAGCGGTTATCCTGTCCGAACATAGCTACCCTGCCATTGCCCCGGGCGGGACAACAGGAACACCAGCGGTTCGTCCATCCCGGTCCTCTCGTACTAGGGACAGATCCTCTCAAATCTCCTACGCCCACGGCAGATAGGGACCAAACTGTCTCACGACGTTTTAAACCCAGCTCGCGTACCGCTTTAATTGGCGAACAGCCAAACCCTTGGGACCGACTTCAGCCCCAGGATGCGATGAGCCGACATCGAGGTGCCAAACCTCCCCGTCGATGTGAACTCTTGGGGGAGATAAGCCTGTTATCCCCGGAGTACCTTTTATCCGTTGAGCGACGGCCCTTCCATACAGAACCGCCGGATCACTAAGACCTGCTTTCGCACCTGCTCGACGTGTCTGTCTCGCAGTCAAGCTCCCTTATGCCTTTGCACTCTACGGCTGGTTTCCAATCAGCCTGAGGGAACCTTCGCGCGCCTCCGTTACACTTTGGGAGGCGACCGCCCCAGTCAAACTACCCACCAGGCAGTGTCCCTGACCCGGATCACGGGCCTAGGTTAGACGCCCAGAACAACAAGGGTGGTATTTCAAGGACGACTCCACCGAGACTAGCGTCCCAGCTTCATAGTCTCCCACCTATCCTACACATGCTGTCCCGAACGTCACTGCCAAGCTGTAGTAAAGGTTCACGGGGTCTTTCCGTCTTGCCGCGGGTACTCGGCATCTTCACCGAGAATTCAATTTCGCTGAGTCCCTGGTTGAGACAGTGCGGAAGTCGTTACGCCATTCGTGCAGGTCGGAACTTACCCGACAAGGAATTTCGCTACCTTAGGACCGTTATAGTTACGGCCGCCGTTTACCGGGGCTTCGGTTCACTGCTTTGCTTGCGCTGACAGATCCCCTTAACCTTCCGGCACCGGGCAGGCGTCACACCCTATACTTCCTCTTACGAGTTTGCAGAGTGCTGTGTTTTTAGTAAACAGTCGCTACCGCCATTTCTCTGCGACCCCCTTCGGCTTCGCGTGCGAATCGCTACACCTAATGGGGGCACACCTTCTCCCGAAGTTACGGTGTCATTTTGCCGAGTTCCTTAACCAGGGTTATCTCAATCGCCTGAGCATACTCTGCCCGCCCACCTGAGTTGGTTTGCGGTACGGTCTCTTGTTACCTGAAGCTTAGAGGCTTTTCTTGGAAGCATGGGATCAACCACTTTGTGAGCTTAAAGCTCTCGTCATCACGCCTTGACGTTGAATGGGAAAGCGGATTTGCCTACTCTCCCCGTCTACACGCTTGAACCGGGACGTCCAACACCCGGATGGCCTACCCTTCTCCGTCCCCCCATCGCAGTAACAAGAGGTACAGGAATATTAACCTGTTTCCCATCAACTACGCCTTTCGGCCTCGCCTTAGGGGCCGACTAACCCTCAGCAGATTACCTTTACTGAGGAAACCTTGGGCTTTCGGCGTGCGGGTTTCTCACCCGCATTTGCGCTACTCATGTCAGCATAATCTCTTGTGGTTCCTCCAGCCGTCCTTACGGTCGACCTTCAGCGGTTGCCACAATGCTCCCCTA
>NZ_JWJD01000002.1:477500-602663 GCF_000820505.1 Geoalkalibacter ferrihydriticus DSM 17813
GAATATCTACGGATTTCACCCCTACACTCGGAATTCCGCTTCCCTCTCCCGTACTCAAGCTACGCAGTTTCCGATGCACTTCCCAGGTTGAGCCCGGGGCTTTCACATCAGACTTGCGCAGCCGCCTGCACGCGCTTTACGCCCAATAATTCCGAACAACGCTTGCACCCTCCGTATTACCGCGGCTGCTGGCACGGAGTTAGCCGGTGCTTCCTCTGAGGGTACCGTCAGACCGATGGGGTATTATCCCACCGGCGGTTCTTCCCCTCTGACAGAGGTTTACGACCCGAAGGCCTTCATCCCTCACGCGGCGTTGCTGCGTCAGGCTTTCGCCCATTGCGCAAAATTCCCCACTGCTGCCTCCCGTAGGAGTCTGGACCGTGTCTCAGTTCCAGTGTGGCTGATCATCCTCTCAGACCAGCTACCCATCGTCGCCTTGGTGGGCCATTACCCCGCCAACTAGCTAATGGGCCGCGGGCTCATCCAGAGACGGCAGGTCCGAAGATCCCCACCTTTTCCCGCGTGCTCCGAAGAGCTCGTGGGCTTATCCGGTATTAGCACTCCTTTCGAAGTGTTATCCCGGTCCCCTGGGCAGATTACCCACGTGTTACTCACCCGTGCGCCACTCGTCAGCGCCCCGAAGGGCCTGTTACCGTTCGACTTGCATGTGTTAGGCACGCCGCCAGCGTTCGTTCTGAGCCAGGATCAAACTCTCCAGTTAATTATCTGTAAAGTGTGATTCTAGTTTTGTACGCTTGACTTGATTTACCGCAAGCTGCACTTGCTATCTGCTATTTAGTTTTCAAAGACCAGACTTGCCCCTGCCGTTTTTGGCGGCAAGGAAGATCGACTCTAGCGAATCCAGTTTAACCTGTCAAGAACTTTTTTCAAGCTCTTTTTTTCGCCCAAGCTCCTGAAGGCCTCGGCCCTCGCTTGCTTGCGACGAGCGGTGTTTATAACCAATCCCGCTCGCCTGAGTCAACCTATTTTTTTTCAAAAGATCGTTTTTTCTTTCGGGCTGTTTGCGCCCTGTGCCTCGCGGCAACGGAGGCGCATACTGCCAATTCAGCGGCAACAAGTCAATACTTTTTTTCGCCACCAGGTCGATTTTTCTTATGCGGTAGAGATTCAGGCGCAAGTACCGCACCTTAACAATTTCAATCAACAGGAAAAGACCAGGCGCGCAAATTTACGCTTGCCTGCCTGGAGTACAATTTCGCCACGGGGAGGCACTTCCAAGGTCGGATCTTCCACCTTTTCTCCGTTGAGCCTGACCGCTCCCTGCTGTACGAGGCGGCGCGCCTCGCCGTTGGAGGAGACGAGTCCGGCATCATGCAACAGGCGACAAATCCATACCGGCTCAGAGGATGCGACGCTGATTGTGGGCATGTCGTCAGGGGTTTCCTTTTGCTTAAACTGCCGGATAAAATCTTCTTCAGCCTGGAGCGCTGATTCTGAGCCATGAAAACGCGCCACCAGTTCGCGGGCCAGTGCCTTTTTGCTCTCCATGGGGTGCCGCCCGCCTGGCATTACGGCGACCCCGTCTTTGACTTGTTGCAAACTGGCGCGATCGGCATCGGAGAGCAGTTCGTAATAACGCAGCATGAGTTCATCAGAGATACTCATGACCTTTCCGTAAATTTCCTTGGGGGGTTCAGTAATGCCAATATAGTTACCCAGGGACTTGCTCATCTTGTTAACGCCATCAAGGCCCTCGAGCAACGGCATGGTCAATACGCACTGAGGCGGCTGGCCGACCTGCTTTTGCAATTCGCGACCAACCAGCAGATTGAATTTCTGGTCCGTCCCGCCAAGCTCGACATCGGACTCAAGGGCCACTGAATCCCACCCCTGGACAAGAGGATACAGAAATTCATGAATGGCAATGGGCTGATGTCCGGAGAAACGTTTGTGAAAATCATCGCGCTCCAGCATACGCGCGACGGTGTGGCGCGCAGCGAGCTGGATCAGTTCAGCGGCTGACATCTTGCCCATCCACTCGCTGTTGAAGACCAGTCGAGTCCGGTCAGGATCAAGAATTTTAAAGACCTGATCCTGATAGGTACGGGCATTTTCCATCACCTGCTCACGAGTCAGAGGCTTGCGGGTTTCATTCTTGCCGGAAGGATCACCGATCATGCCGGTGAAGTCACCGATAAGAAAGTAGACCTCGTGACCGAGATCCTGAAACTGCTTGAGCTTCTGCACCAGCACTGTGTGCCCAAGGTGCAGATCGGGCGCGGTGGGGTCGAACCCGGCTTTAATGCGCAGCGGCCTGTTGGCTTTAAGGGACCTGGCAAGCTTTTCTTCAAGCTCCGCCTCAACCAGAATTTCCACAGCCCCGCGGCGGATAACATCCATCTGCTCTTTTACCGATAGCATCTCAAGCCAACCTCAATTCTTAATTCAATAGGAAAGGGATCGTGCCTAGGATCGCACAAGGATTCGCTCAATTGTGCGTGCCTGGCCGCTACGCTCATCGACATCAAGTAACACCGCGCTGAAAATGGGGTCTTTCTTGGCGAGTTCAAAGCGCATGGGAACCTGTTTTAGAAACTTCTCGATGGCGATCTCCTTGCGGATTCCGATGACTGAATCCTGACTACCGGTCATGCCGACATCGGAAATAAACGCCGTACCCCCGGGGAGAATGCGCTCATCAGCCGTCTGCACATGGGTATGGGTACCCAGAACCGCCGAGACACGACCGGCGAGATAATGGCCGAGGGCAATTTTTTCACTGGTGGCCTCGGCGTGAAAATCTACAAGGATAACCGGGGTGACTTGCCGCAATTCTTCCACAAGGCGATCAGCAACCCGAAAGGGGCAGTCAAGATTGGCCATGAAGACCCGGCCTTCAAGATTGATCACCCCGACGCGGCCGCCAGCGGGGGTGGAGAAAACTGCCGAACCCTGACCGGGAACACCCTCGGGATAATTACCTGGGCGCAAAATCCGTCCTTCGGACAAGAGACAGTCTAGGCCTTCTTTTTTGTCCCAGATGTGATTGCCCGAGGTAATGACCTGCACACCAAGATCGAAAAGCTCGCGCCCCACCTCTGCGGTGAGGCCGAATCCTCCAGCTGCATTCTCGCCGTTGGCCACCACCAGATCAACCATACGGGCATCCACCAGGGGGTCAAGATGCTGCTTCATTGCCTGGCGACCCGGTCGGCCTACGACATCACCGATAAACAGAATATTCAATACATTCCCCTTGCCGCCAGCTACTTAGCGGGCAAATTCGGTCGCACGGGTCTCACGAATGACGTTGACCTTGATCTGACCGGGATAGGTCATTTCATTTTCGATTTTTTTGGCAATGTCCTTAGCCAGGACAAAAGACTGTGCATCCGTCACTGAATCGCTGGAGACCATGACCCGGATTTCACGCCCGGCCTGGATGGCAAAGCAACTGCTGACCCCACCAAAGGAATGACCGATGCGCTCCAGATCGCCGAGGCGCTTGACGTATGTCTCCAGCGTCTCGCGCCGGGCGCCGGGACGAGCGCCGGAGAGGGCATCGGCCGCCTGCACCAGAATGGCGAGAACGGTTTCAGGTTTTTCGTCTTCATGATGCGCAGCCAGCGCGTGCACGATTTTGGGTGATTCACCGTACTTGCGGGCAAGATCGGCACCGATGACGGCATGGCTACCCTCGACCTCGTGGTCCACAGCCTTGCCGATGTCGTGAAGAAGCCCTGCACGCTTGGCCTGCTTGACGTTGATGCCAAGTTCTGAAGCCATAATGCCACACAGAAAAGCAACTTCCAGCGAATGCTGCAACACGTTCTGACCATAGGAAGTACGATATTTCAGGCGCCCGATAAGTTTGATGATCTCAGGGTGAATCCCATGCACCCCGACATCGAAGGTGGCCTGTTCGCCGGCTTCACGAATCGTGGTGTCCACGTCTTGTTCGGCCTTTTGTACGACTTCCTCAATGCGCGCCGGATGAATGCGGCCATCAGCGATGAGCCGCTCCAGTGAGAGCCGGGCGACTTCGCGGCGCACAGGATTAAATCCAGAGATAATGACCGCCTCAGGGGTATCATCAATGATCAGATCTATGCCGGTTGCGGCTTCAATGGCGCGAATATTGCGGCCTTCGCGACCGATAATACGCCCCTTCATTTCGTCAGTCGGCAAAGGCACCACGCTCACGGTTTTCTCTGCCACATAATCGCCGGCGTAGCGCTGGATGGCCAGAGAGAGTATTTCCTTGGCTTTTTTATCGGCTTTCTCCCGCGCTTCCTCCTCGATCTGCTTGATCATCTTGGCTGCATCGTGACGCGCTTCACTTTCCATGGACTGCATCAGGTACTGCTTAGCCTCTTCAGGACTCATTCCTGAGATCCGCTCGAGAGTATCCGTCTGCTCCTGCACCAAGGCATCAACAGACTTTTCGCGCTGAAGCAACTGGTCTTGCATCTGCTCCAGCTTTTTTTCACGGTTGCCCAGGTCCTCTTCGCGGCCGTCCAACTGAGACACCTTCCGGTCCAGGTGCTCCTCTTTCTGTAACAGACGCTTTTCCTGCGACTGGATATCGCGGCGCAAATCCCGCGCCTCCTGCTCCGATTCAGTCTTGGCCTGCAGAATAAGATCCTTAGCCTCCAGACTAGCCTCTTTGCGAATCGCGTCGGCGTCTTTCTGGGCGTCTTCAATTAGCTGTGAAGCGGCCTTTTGGGCGTCGGCGAGACGCCCTTCGGTAAACTTACGCCGCAACAGGATGCCGACGAAGACGCCGGCGGCCAGTGCGGCCACGATTAGGATGATGGCCAGTTCTATTGTCAAAACCTGAATCCTCCTTGCCTTTATGAATTAGCCCGACGATTTCCGGGGTTGTTGGTTGGGAATATTCCCGCTTCGGTAAAGATCAGCTTCATGGGGACATCATGGGCCTCAAACGGCAGCGCCGCGACCCGCTGAAATTCAAAGCACAGGCCGACGAGAATACTGCGCGCCCCTATCCGCTGCAACGCCCGGTCATAGAACCCCTTGCCGTAGCCGAGGCGATGGCCGGCATGGTCGAAGGCGACGCCCGGCAGCACCAAAAGGTCAATTTCGGCAATGGACACAACAGTCCCCCCCGAGGGCTCAAGAATGCCGAAGCGCCCATGAGCAAGCTGCCCGCGATCGGCGACTTCGATAAACTCGAGAGATTGCCCCTCGACCCGCGGATAACAAACACGCTTGGCAGTGCTGCGGGCTGCGGCAAAAAGCTCTTCAGTAAAGACTTCATTGTTGATGGGGCTGTAGAGCGCCAAGGTCTGCGCCTGCTGAAACACAGCGCTGCCGATCACCTGCTGCTGAACTTGGCGGCTCCACAACAGACAGGTATCAATCGACAGATGGCGTCGATGCGCCAGTAGGCTGTCACGAACAGACGATTTGGCCATGGCAGAGACCCCGGTTACATCCGGCAATCTCCGTGGGGAGGATTCAAACAGAAGTGTACAAAAAGGTGTCGCTTTAACAAAACAGGCGAATCAAACGCCAACGAGGGTCGGAAGCCCGCAGGCGGACCAACTGGCCGCCAAGAAAAATTGTTTGCGGACCCTGCTCGCCACAGCAGGCCGAATCATCCAATTTGGCCTTGTAAAAAGCCGTGGCCTGCCCTTTGACATGTATCTTGCCTGAGTCGTGAAACCAACAGGACAAACGCAAGCCTGAAACGCTCGCGGTAAGTAACCCTTGATGCCGAACTTCTATTGGAAAATCTCCGTACAGAGATTACGTCCCGGCAAACGCCGGTAAAAATTTCCGAACCGCCCTTACCATCCGATTTTCACCCGGAGGGCAGACATTAGCGCGAGGCCTCTCCGCCATCGGGGATGAATCGGTCAAGCTTTTCCAGCAAGACATCCAGGCGACGTTCTCCGACTGCGGCACTTTGCTTGAGATGAAGATAGGAGCCCGCCACATTGAGCAGAGTCAGCACAGCAACATCCAGGGTGTCGACGGCCTTTTGCCGCCCGGAAACCTCGGCGAGGGACCGGTGGATAAAGTCCACCACTTCCTGCACCTGCTCCGGCGTAGCCTCGGTGCGTAAAGAATACTGTTGGCCGAGGACGGTAACCTGATGGGTCCGCTTTAGCGGTTGTCCGGTTCCGGCGACCCCAGCTTGGCCAGAATCCTGTCCAGCTCCTGACAAAATCGCTCACGCTCCTTGAGAAAGCTCTCGTTTTCTTCCCTAAGCTTGCGGCACTCCTCGTCAAGGGACTGAGTTCGAGCCACAAGCTGATCGATCTTTTGCTCCAAGTGGAGTAGCGTGTCCAGATTCATCTCAATCCTTTTTAGCTCTTATCTTGCAATGCTAGGCAAAAACAACCTCGAAAGTCAAGATTCAAGATGATTGCCCTCTTTTTTGAAAAGAGCCGCAACAAACATTTCCGGGTCAAAGGGCCGCAGATCTTCAACGCCCTCGCCAATTCCAACATAGCGCACGGGCAGACCTAGTTCATTGCCTATAGAGACAACAATGCCGCCCTTTGCGGTTCCATCGAGCTTGGTCAAAGCAATGCCGCTTATGCTTACCACCTCGTTGAACTGCCGTGCCTGGGTCAAGGCATTCTGGCCGGTCGTGGCATCGAGAACCAGAAGGGTTTCATGGGGAGCACCGGGGATTTCCCGCCCGAGAACCCGGCGCACCTTTTTCAACTCCTCCATCAGGTTGGCTTTGGTGTGCAGACGCCCCGCCGTATCGAGAATCAAAACATCGGCCTTACGGGCAAGGGCCGCTTTTGCCGCATCGAAAGCGACCGCAGCCGGATCGGCGCCTTCCTTGTGGCGGACAACTTCGACGCCGCTGCGCTCGCCCCAGATGCAGAGCTGCTCAGCCGCCGCCGCGCGAAAAGTATCACCGGCACCGAGCACGACTTTCTTGCCCTGACCCTTGAACTGGCGGGCCAGCTTGCCAATGGTCGTCGTCTTGCCCACACCGTTGACGCCCACCACCATGATAACAAACGGTGTTGCCGCCGCCAAATCAATGGGAGCCGCCTTTAGCCGCATGCGCTGAGTCAATTCTTCCTGCAAGGCGCGGCGCAAGGCGTCCATATCTGCCAGTTCATTGCGATCTAAACGCGCCTGCAAGGCACTCACCAGGTCCTGGGTCGTTTTCATACCCAGATCGGCAGTGATAAGAATCTCTTCCAACTCTTCAAAAAGGTCGGCATCAATGGTCTTGCTGCCGCGCAACAGGGTGTCGATGCGACCGACCAACGACGCCTGGGTTTTGGCCAAACCCTGGCGCATTCGCTCAAAGAGGCTGACGGGGGGAGCCTCTACCTCCACAACCGGAGGCGGGGCGGGTGGCGCAGGCCGGACGGGCTCCTCATCCGGAACCTGCTCAGCGGGCGGCTCCTCCAAGGGAGGAGTCTCGGAAACGACCGACACCTCCTCCTCTTCTTCGGCTACCGTCTGCTCCTGCAACACTTCGGGCACTTGCGCCTCTTGCGCAGAAACGGAATCTGCCTCGCCCTCTTCTTCCGGCAATTCTTCAGCCGGTTTTCGGCCCCGCTTGCGGACAATCCGCAACAGCAGCAGAATAAATAGCAACACGATGACAATGGCCGTTACATAAACCAGGCCCAACGCGCCGAGGTCAAGGTAGGCTTCCGGCACTCCAAGATCGGTGAGCAGCAGTGCGATAGTTTCAAGCACCTGTTCAAACCATTCCATAATTCCCCACAACTCCTTCTTTTCCCGCCTGGCTAAGCGGCAAGGTGTTCAGTGCAAATCGATCAGATCAGCATATTTCCAGCCGTAATCGCTCACGATAGCTTTCCACTACTGAACGGGCGTGGGCGATGAGCGACCGCCGCTGCAGTGTCAGAACCAAAAAATATTCCGGCGAAACCGGTGAAATTAAAACCCTAAGCCTGCGTGCCTGAACCACTATTTCTTCAACATCTGTCTTGTCGAGGCGCTGTGCGACCTGGCGCAGATTTTCCAGAATGATCCCGTGATGAGCCCCAAGAAGCTTAAGCTCAAAGTCGTCCATATGCGAGACATGCTCCACCGCCTCGCCCTCCCAGTCGACAAGAATCGCCCCCAAGGCGCCGGGAATCTGATCGACGATATTGGTTAAAATGGTATTTAAGGACATGACGGCTCCCATCAACGTGCTGCCGGCAGGCAATGCCGGGGATAGTAGCAACGGCGAAACACCATGTAAAGAATACTTTGGCGCATGACGGAAAACTTGTCCGCCGCCGCGCCAGGGAGTATCATGCGCGCCATGCCCGAATGGACTCTCTACCCACATCAAGAGGGGTTTAGCGCCCTGGATTTTTTGCGCTGCCGCCTGCCCGCGGCACCCACGGCCTATCTGCGTCGTCTACTGCTTAGAGGAAAGGTTCTGCGCGGCACTGCTTGCGTACAGGAACACGACCTTTTGGCCTCGGGCGATTGCCTGAGACTGCCCGACAGCGCACGGATCAAAGAGTTTCTAGAGGCTAGTGCCGCCCTCGGGGTTGAGATTTTATGGGAAACGCCGCACTTTCTCATTGTGAACAAACCCCCAGGTCTGGCCGTGCATCGCGGCCAGGGGCATGAAGAAGACAACCTGCTGCTGCGTGTAGAGCGCTTGCTGACGCAGCGTGGCGAAAAAGTCCGCCCTGCGCCCATTCATCGCCTGGATCGCGACACCTCCGGCGCCCTGCTGCTCGGCAAGGATCGCAATGCGGCAGGTGAACTCGGCAAGCTGTTCATGGCTGGGGCCGCCGCGAAAATCTACCTGGCGCTGGTCTGCGGCCCCGGTCAGGGCTCCGGCCTGCTGACCGCGCCGGTTGCCGCCAAGGGCAAAATCAAAGATGCTGTTACCGCGTACCGCTTTCTGACATGCACCTCGGACTTTTCCCTGGTGGAGTTACGCCTGGAAACCGGCCGCACCCACCAGATCCGGCGCCACCTGGCCGCCTGCGGTCATCCGTTAATGGGTGACCAGCGCTATGGCGGTCAGGGCATCAGAGGACAGAGACATTTTTTTCTTCACTGCCGACAACTCTCTTTCATCAATCCCTGGGATGGCCACCCTCGTTCCATCAACGCGCCCCTGCCCGAAAATTTTGTTTCCGCACTCGCCCGTCTGCAACTGTGCGCCGGGGAGCGGGCATGATAAGATTGAACCTGAATCAAAATCAGCGTGACGCTTCTCGGAAGGACAGCATGTTTCGTCGCCACCCGATTCTTGTCGTCTTCGGCCTGCTCCTGCTGGGGATGTTGGCAGCGGTTGCGGTTTTTGTCTTCACTTTTGACCTCAACACATATCGTGAGCGACTGGAACACGAACTCAGCCGGGCCCTGCAGACATCGGTCACCAGCAGCGACGCCCGCCTGACCCTGCACCAGGGCATCGCTCTTGATTTTCGCCAAATACGCCTTGGCGATGAGGAATCGAACCTCACGGCAAGCGCCGAGCATCTCTTTTTGCAACTCGACCTGCTGCCCCTGCTGCGCCGGCGGATTTCTATCGCGGCGGCGGAACTTATGCAGCCGCACATTGTCGTGCGCGCCCTGCCGCAGGTGGAGTCCGCACCCGCCGCAACTCGCTGGACCCAAGAATTCCAGATCCGCAGACTTAAAATTCGCGATGGCCGTCTCACCTGGCACGGTGCTCAGGAGCAAGAGGCGCCAATCGCCTTTCAAGACATTGACCTCGACCTGGAGGGCTTGACCTCGGGCCGTTCCCTGCAATTTCATCTGAGCGCCGCATTGATGCAAAAGGAGAGAGCGGCAGCCCTGCGCTTATCCGGCAACCTGACTCCTGCCGCCGGCCTGGCCGATTGGCAGCACTGGGAAATCAAAGCCAAGATCGATGTCGAAGATCTTGCCGCGACGCAGTTGCCCATCGCGCCCTTCGGCCCCGACCGGGACTGGGCTGTTTCAGGGCGAGGTTCAGTGAATCTTGAAATCTTGGGAAAAGCGGCTTCCGGACTCCATCTGGATGCCCGCTTACGCGGCGACGGTCTTCAGCTGGTTCGCGCCGAGCACATTCTGGCGGTGCAAGGAGCCGGACTGAGAGCGGTCTGGCGGCACCAGGAGGCGGATTGGTGGCTGACTTTGCAGCAGGTAAAACTCAACCAATGGCGTTTAGAGGGTCCCCTGGAAATCGCTGGCGGCCAACAGCCTCTCATGTTTCAGGGTCAGGTGTCCGCCCCACCTCTGGCTGCGGAAGAAATTCTTCCCTGGGTCTCGGCGGCGCTGCCCGATTTTGCCCCCCAGACCCAGAATCTCAAGGTGACCAAAGGAACTCTACACCTCAAAAAACTGAGCCTGTCCGGCGAGCCGCCCTCTGACCCGAGGAACTGGCTGGCAGAAGAGGGGCCGATCAAGGACTTTGATCTTGAGATCACCGAGGCGGATCTGGATCTGGCGCAAGGCAAAATCCGCGCCGCCACGACGCGCCTGAACTTTGCACAGAATCGACTGGAAGTTGGCGCCGGCGAACTGCTCTGGGAAGGGGTTCCTTTGCGCTTCAGCGGCTACATCACCGCGCCGCGCGAACCCGAGGCACAGGTTTTCCTGGAGATCGAGAGCAGCGTTGACGCAACTCACCTGATTGATCTGATCCCCGCCGCTCCCGCTCAACTCAAAGCCCAGGGTCCGTTGAGCCTTCGCCTGGAAATCACCGGCAATCCCCAGACGCCAACCTTCTCCCTGAAGGCCGACCTGGCAAGCACAGATCTGAGCTATGCTAGCCAACTGAGCAAGCGCGCGGGGCTGGCCGCGCACCTGAGCGCTGACGGCCGGTGGCAGGCACCCCGGCTGATCATCGATGAGGCGCAGGGCCAGCTCGGGCCCCTTCGCTTCAGCCTCACCGGGGAATTTGAGCCCGGCGCGGATCGCCGCTATGACCTACATCTGAATTTGACGCAAATCGAGCTGAACGACTTGGGAGAACTCTCGCCGCCAGTAAAACAAGCCAAGTTGGGCGGGAAAATCACGGGAACGCTGAGCCTGGAAGGAGGCGCCGGCCAACTCAGGCGCCGCGAGGCAGAGTTCACGCTGAGCGACGGCCGGGCAAGCTTTGGCGGAGTTGTCGGGGATCTCAATCAGGCTCAGGGGCGCATCCTGGTTTCCGGAACCGAGTTGCGCATCCCGCAAATGAGCGCACGCCTTGGCGAATCGGCTATGCAACTGCGCGCCCGGATCCCCAATCTCAGCGAGCCACGTCTGCAAATACACCTCGAAGGACGCGATCTGCGCCCCCAGGATCTGATTTTCCCCGGGGAAGGTGGACGTTTTGTCTCTGTAGCCGGTGGCCTGATCATCGATGGACAAGAGGTGGTCTTTGATTCCATCTCGGCCGAAACCGCAGGCGGCACTCTTGCCGTAGTCAGCGGCGCGGTGACTAACTTCAACCGGCCCCAGGTCAATCTCAAGATCCTCGCCGAATATGGCAATGTCGATGAAATACTTGAATTTTTCCGGAGTCCGGCGAAACAGGAACCGCCAGTGGCGCGAGAAGGCAGGATACGGGTGCGCATCGAAGTCGAAGCGGCGCGCGGGCAATTTCACAACCTCGACTTTGTCGATGGCCGTGCCGTTATCAGCTATCACAACCGGGTACTCGACGTCTACCCGCTGCGCGCCGATCTCGCCCCCGGCTATTATGTCGGGCGGGTGGTCTGGTCCGGTGGACAAGATGGGCAGGCGCCGCGGCTGAGGGTGTCCGGGTCGGTGCTGGAAGGCGACGCCGAGGCGTTGCACCGTTCGCAAACCCAACTGCGAGGCTTGATCAGCGGCAAATTGCGGGGTGCCTTCTACCTGGAGGGCGCGGGAAACAACTTCTGGCCGAGTGCGCGCGGTGGGTTGAATATCGAGGTGCGCGAAGGAACCTTGTATCGCTTCCCGGTGCTGTCCAAGATCTTTTCTCTGCTCAACGTCTCGCAGATTTTTACTTTCCGGCTGCCCGACATGTCACGCGAAGGCATGCCCTTCAACACGCTGAGCGCCAACCTGGTGCTGCGCGACGGCCGCCTCAACACCGAAGATCTGCTGATTGACAGCAACGCCATGAACCTTTCCCTGGTGGGCGAGGTTAACCTGGTCGAAGACACCATCGATGCGGTAATCGGCCTCAAACCGCTGCGCACGGTGGACAGAATCGTAACCAAAATACCCATAGCGGGATGGCTGCTGGCTGGCGAGGAAGAGGCTCTGGTAACCGTTCATTTCAGGGTCCAGGGTCCGCGTAGCGATCCCGGCGTCACCGCAGTGCCCATCACCTCGCTCTCGGAAAAAGTGTTCGGCATCTTTCGCCGGGTTCTCGGGCTGCCGGGCAAGATGGTTACGGACTTCGAGCGGATTTTCGACGCCGAGACGAATAACGCGGCCCCCACCTCGGCTCCCTGAGATCAGCGGGGCTTTTCGCCCACGTAAATGGTGACGATGCCGCCAGTGCGGTCATGATGCCGCAAGTTGACGAATCCGGCATCCGTCATCAGATCACGGAACTGCTGCTGATCAGGGAACTCAAGAACCGAATCGGGCAGATACTGGTAGGCGCTGCGCCTTGAGAGCAGTCCGCCGATAAACGGCAGCAGGCGTCGGAAATAAAAGTAATAGACTTCGCGAAAAAAACGGCTGCGTGGATTGGAAAACTCCAGTACAACGGCCCGCCCGCCAGGCTTAAGCACGCGGCACATCTCGCGCAGACCGGCCGGCCGGTCGACCACGTTGCGAATGCCGAAAGCGATGGTAATGCCATCGAAACAGTTGTCGGGGTGGGGAATGACTTCGCAAGGAGCATTGACCAGATCGATGCGGTCGCGGTAAACCGAGGCGACAATTTTATCGCGGCCGCGAACCAGCATGCCCTGGGTGAAATCCTCGCCGACAATGCGCACCGAGGAGGGTGTCTGGCGGGCGATTTCCAGAGCGACATCCCCGGTCCCTGTGGCGATGTCGAGCACGCGGCCCTGCGCGGGAATCTGCAGCTGCGCCACGGCGAACGTCCGCCAGCGGCGGTCGACTCCCAGGGACAGCAGACGATTGAGCAGGTCGTAGCGCGGGGCGATACCGTCGAACATCTCGCGGATGCGGCGCCCTTTGTCGGAGAGTTGAGACATTTGACGCTCCTGGAGAAAAGATAGCTCGTTGCCTGGATCTGTTGCCGGCAGCGGCCCCTGTTTTTAGCACAGGCCGCACTCAGGCGCCAGAAAATTTGCCTCAATTATGCGGGCCTCCAGCGCGAAAGAAAGCACATTATTCAACCGCCAAGGTTTGCTTGGACGACAAATTGGGGTAAGGTCTACCTGCAAAGACGCCGCGGACGGCTTACAACCCAAGGAGGTACAAGGCGCATGACAGAAAAGCCAAGAGTATCCGTCAACTTCTTCTCGCCGTCGACCAGGAGCATGAAGGCGGAAGTTTCCGTCGCCGCCACCATCCTTGTCATCTGGGGGGCACTCAGCTTCGGCCTGCCCCTAATCATCTGGCTCGCCGGCCTCGGCGACCCCGAAGGGTTGGGGCGCTCTGTCATCACCGAGGCGCGCTTTCTCGGATTTCCCCTGCATTACTGGCTGATCGCCCAGGGCTGCACCATCGGCTATGTGTTGTTGTGCAAGCTCTACTGCATTTTGTGGGACAAACGGGTCACCAAAATTTAATTGGACCAGGAGGTCTGTTGTTTATGGGAAAAAGAACCCTGCTGATCGGCGCCGCCAGCCTGCCCCTGCTTCTTCTGGCAACCTCTCTGGGATTTGCCCAGGAGGCCGCCGCGCGCGCCGGAGAGGAAATCTTTCAGCTTGAGCCCGGCTTTAAGGACATCCCCGCCCTCATCATGGTGACGCTGATGGTGGTCTATGTCGGCGTCGGCTTTCTCTCGCGCGTCTCCACCACCTCGGGGTACTGGGTCGCCGGCCAGGGCATCGGCAAGTACGGCAACGGTGCCGCTATCGCTTCGGATTGGATGTCAGCCGCCTCCTTCATGGGCGTGGCCGGTCTGCTCTATCTGCAAGGTTGGTTCGGACTGGGCTACATCATTGGTTGGACCGGCGGCTATGTGCTGCTGCTGGTGCTGCTCGCCGCACAACTGCGCAGGTTTGGCAAATACACCATTCCCGAGTTTCTCGGCGACCGCTTCGACTCCCACGGGGTGCGCCTGTTTGCCGCCACGGTCACGGTCATCATCGCCATCACCTACGCAACCGCTCAATTCAAGGGTATCGGCCTGATCTGCGGCTGGATATTCGGCATGAGCTATGCCGCCAGCGTGTTCTTCGCCGCCGGGGTGGTGCTGGCCTACATGCTGATCTCCGGCATGTCGGGGGTGACCCGCAATCAGCAGATTCAGTACGTGGTGCTGATTTCGGCCTTTCTCATCCCTTTGTGGATTCTCATGCAAAAGGCCGGGGGTACCGGCATCTTGCCGCAACTCGAATACGGGCGCCTGCTCTCTGATCTGATGGAGGGGAAAACCGCCGTCGGCGTTCTCGAGGGCGAAGAACTGATGAAGGCCACCAAGGCGTACCTGCCGTGGGGCACCGGCGGCACCATCTACCACTTCATCGCCCTGGTGTTTACCCTGATGGTCGGCACCGCCGGATTGCCGCACATCATGATTCGCTTTTATACCGTCAAAAATGAAGACACGGCACGCCGCAGCGTGCTCTGGGGTTTGTTTTTTATCGGTCTGCTCTACTGGTCTTCCCCGGTCTACGCCGCCCTCGGAAAGTTCTGGAATCCCCTCGGAGGCAGGGCCGTGGCCGACGTCATCATCCTCTCGGCGCCCGAGCGGGCCGATCTGGGCATCGCCTTCATCGGTTATCTCGCCGCCGGCGCCATGGCCGCCGGGATTTCCACCGTCGCCGGTTTGCTCGTCGCCGGTGCCTCTGCAGTTGCCCATGACTGGTACGCCAGCGTTTTTCGACCCAACAGTACAGATAAACAGCAACTTTTCGTCGGACGGGTGTTTACCGCGGTGCTCTGCGGCATCGTGGTGTTGATCGCCCTCAATCCGCCCGCCCTCATCGCGCAGATTGTCGCCATGGCCTTCGCCATCGCCGGCAATACCATCTTTCCAGCCTGTGTACTGGCGGTCTGGTACTCCCGCGCCAACAAATACGGAGCCCTGGCCGGCATGACTTTTGGCTTGGCGATGACCCTGCTCGCCATGTTCGGTTGGATGCTCAACGTGCCCGCCTTTACCGCCACGGGCATTCTGCCGGCCACCTCCTCGGCGCTCATCGTCTGCCCCCTGGCCTTTCTCATCATCATCATCGTCTCGAACTTGACACAAGACAAACTCAGCGCCGCCTCTCTGGACCGCAGTGACCAGGTGTTGCGCAAGTTGCATAACATGCCGGCCGTACTGGCTGAATCTCCCCGCAAGTCTGGGGGCTGAACCAGTGAAGCCTGAAACGACTCAGGGTTGGAGAGTATGAAAAACCTGTTCACCCGTCCACGACTGGCTATTTTTTTCGCGGTCATCGGCATGTTGCTCATGGGCGTGGATCTGCTCATCACCCGCGATGTTTTCGCGCATGTGGGTGAATTGATGGTGCTCAGCCTGCTGTGCCTGGTCACGGCCCTGGTCATTGACCGCGAGCCGCAGCGGACAAACCGCCTCCCGTCCGAATCCGGCAACGAAAGCGAAAACTAACCTGGCTGCGGGCTGAAAAAAGCAGTTGCCCTTTGTCGGGGACGTGCTAGAATAAGAGTGCTTTCATCGTGGGCGGCCTTCCAAGCATTTTTGGAGGGCCGTTTCACCGCAATCCACTTTCCTCTTCCGATTCGGTTCAGACAAGCATTCATGGGATTGAGCAAACAACTCCAGGACTCCGAACTCTTCACCCATCTGCCTGCAGTTCTTTTTCAGGAGTTGCAGCAGCAGGCCACACACCGGAGCTATCCCCCCAACACCTATATTTTTCAGCAGGATGAGCCACCAACGGGCTATCTTTACGTCATCAAGGAAGGGCTCATCGAAATTACGGTTTTAAGTCCCGGTGGGGTCGAGATGGTGGTCGACTACCGCAAGGAAGGCCAGTTTTTCGGCGCGACACCCATCTTTACAGACGAACCTTACAGTGGCGCAGCGCGCACGGTGCGCAGAACCGATTGCTTCCTGATTCCAGCGCAGATCATTCGCAAGGCCGAGCGCGAATACCCGCAAATCAGCGAATACTTCACCCGCATCGTACTCTCGCGGGTGCGCCACCTTTATTCGGAAATCGTCTCCGACCACTCGCACAAGGCCCTCACGCAGATGGAGGCCTATCCCTTCAAGAAGCGCCTGTCCGAAATCATGTCCACCCCGGCGATTACCTGCCGCCCCGAAAACAATACCCGCGAAGTGGCGCGGCGCCTGACCGAGAGCGCCATCAGCGCGATTCTGGTCCTTGACGAAGGCGAGCGGTTACAGGGAATCATTACCGAACGCGACCTGGTGAGCAAGGTTCTCGCCCCGGAAGACACCAACCCCGCCACCCTCACCGCGCGGGAAGTAATGACCCCCCAGGTGCTCGGCCTGCCGCCGGAAACCTACATGTTTGAAGCCATGGCCTTCATGACCGCACACCGTTTGAGACATCTGCCGGTCCTGGATCGCGACGAGGTGGTGGGCATCGTGACCCTGCGCGACCTGATGCGCTTTCGCAGCCAGAAAGCCATGCTGTTGGTGGGCAGTGCCCGCCAGGCGCAGGACTTCGCCTCCTTGGCCGCCGTACGCCGGGAAATTGCCACCGTGGCGCGCACCCTGCTTTCGGAAACCCGCGCCACGCCCGATGTCATGGAAATCCTCTCCTACATTCACCACACCATCATCCGCCGCACCTTTGACCTGTGTTTAGCGCAGATGAAGGCCCAGGGTCAGGAACCGCCCGATATCCGCTATTGCTTTCTGATCATGGGCAGCGGCGGGCGGCGCGAGATGCTCCTCAACCCCGACCAGGACAACGGATTTATTTTCGAGGATTTTCCCGACGAGCGACTGGCGGAGGTGGAGGCGTTCTTTATTCCTTTTGCGGAAAAACTCGTGCATGCCCTCGACACAGTGGGCTATCCTCTGTGCAGCGGCAAGGTGATGGTCAACAACCCCATATGGCGGGGTCGGTTGTGCGACTGGCAGGTTCGCATCAACGACTGGGTCAACGAACCGGAACCGCAAAAGGTACGCTACTCATCCATTTTCTTCGATTTCGTACCCATGGCCGGCGACGGCACTCTGGCCCAGGATCTGCGCGAAATCGTGCACCAGCAAATCCGGTCGTTCCAGGGTTTTCTCTACCACATGATGTCCCTGGATCTGCGTTACCGCGTTCCAGTGGGTCTGCTCGGACGTTTCATCCTTGAAAAAAGCGGTCCGCACAAGGGAGAGCTTTCCGTCAAGCACGGCGGCACGGTCTACATCGTCGACTGCATCCGCATGTTTGCCCTGGAGCGTGAAATCTCCGAAATCACCACCTTCGACCGCCTCGATGCCCTAGTCAAACGCAACGTCTTCGCGTCGGAAACCGCCGAACATATCCGCGCTGCCTTTGAGGCCTTGTCGTTTTTGCGCCTGCGTAACGAAATCGCCAATATCGAGCAGGGCCGCCCACCCAGCCACCACCTCAATCCCCACAGCCTCTCCAAAACCGAACAAGACCTGCTGCGCGAATCCTTCAACGCGGTCAGCAAGTTACAGGACGCCACCAAGCGCCATTTCGCCCGCACACCGTTTTAATGACCCAAGAATTGGCCAAGAGATCTCAGGGCCGACACTCGCCGCGGCAAAACGCACTGAATCGACCTTCAGGATTTTGATCCGGATGGCAGCGCGGAGCGCACCTCGGCCAGGTCGATGCCTGCCGGACAGGCACGCGCACAGCGCGCACAGCCCACGCAGGAACCCTCGCCGCGCAGGGGACCGAAACCGAAGAATTTATGCTCGAAACGAAAACGCAGGCGCCCCCCCTGCTCGGAGGATAGGCTATGCCGGCCGTCCGCCAGGGCTAAAGGAGAGAAAACGCAACTGCCCCAGCGGCGAAAGCGCTCCGGTTGCCTGCTCGGCTGGGCCCTGTCGACCAGATCGTGACAGGTGCAGGTCGGGCAGACCGCCGAACAGGCACCGCAGGACAGACAACCCTGAGCAAAACGCGCCCACAATGCCGCCTGCTCATCCCCCGCAAAAACCTTTCCCAAATCACCCTGTCTGTCATCTAATCGCGCGGCGGGTTGAATGGGCGGCAGGGGCAGATCCTCGCGCTCGTTGGCAAGACAGCCTGCTAGCTGGGACGCCAACCGCTGTCCCTCGGCAGAACCGCACCAGAGCCGCTCACCGCTGACAAAGAGATCACAGGGAGGCTCTGCTTGCCAGGCAGGGCAAAAACAATCGTCGCGCGGTGTGCAAGACGTCCCGATCAGCAGAGTCTTTTGGCGACGTTGCACATAATGCGGATCATCGGCAAAGACCCGGTCGAGGTAAGCGATGGCGTGAAGGTCGCAGGGGGCCAGGCCGACCAGCGCCGTCGCCTTCTCGGCCAGGGCGATGCGGCGATATTCGTCGGAGGCCAAAGACCAGAGACGTTCGCGGGGTGGAAAAAGATATTTCTTGGGGGGAATCAGAGGGGGGTTGCTGCTCAGGGATTGCCAGCGCGAAACCGGTTGCAGCCGACACACGCCGTCGGCTCCACAAAAGGGACCATAGACCTGCCCACGGGAAGACAAAAGGGTGAGAAGAGCCTCACCAAAGCCACTCCCGACGTCGAAACTTTTCATGGAAAGCTCCGCCACGGAAAAAAGGAATGGGCCTATTGTACCATTGCCTCCCGGGGAAACAAGCTTTTCATGAAAAGGAAACACCCATGAGATGAAACAAAATGAAAAACCCCCGCTGGTTGGCGAGGGCTTTTCAGGTCTGTCGGCCGGGAACGTCTCTTCCGGCTCCATCATCCTGCGAGGCAGGACGCTTTGTGTTCCTCATCAGGAACGTTGTAGATATATCGTCACTTGTCATTTCCGTAACAGGAAGCCTCCTTTCTCCTTAGTACATGGTCATATTATTACAGAAAAACGCCTGGTTGCAAGGCCTTCGTGAAACTTTTTCAAAATTCATAAAATTTTCCAATACTTAGGCGTTTCAGAATATCGTCCCAGAGATCTTCAAAGGCCAGAGCAGCGGCACAGCACCCGGCGAAGCTGCCCAGGGGTGCCTTTTCCACACCCATGCGCTCTACCTCGCTGGCATAGGGAATGGCCGCGGTAAGCAAATCGGGCCATTGGCCAGGCAGTTCGGCCACGATCTGGCGGTGTAATCCCTTGCGCCGATCAACCATTGAGAAAAATGGCAAGACAGCAAGGTCATCCAGTTCCTGCCGAACGCGAAAAGCATAGAGTTGCTCCAGGGTGCGCAGCGACAAGGTCGTTGGGATCACGGGTACCAGCAGGGCATCGGCAGCGATAAAGACCGCCTCGGAAACCAGGGAGATACTGGGCGGACAGTCGAGAAAAATGACGTCATACTGGCCAGACAGGGGTTTAAGAACTTTGCGCAGACGCCGGGTCGGCTTTTTCTCCTGATCAAGCAGCAGGTCAAGACTACGGTAGGAGAAATCGGCGGGCAGCAGATCGAGATATGGAAAATCCGTGGCCTTGATCAAATCATCCAGATTGCGGCGGCCACTCACCAGGCCCTCACCTCCCCCTTTGACCTTGGGTTTGATGCGGAAATAATAGGTAGCAGCACCCTGTGGGTCGAGATCCCAGACGAGGGTGCGACGGCCACTTTTTGCCGCCAGCCACGCAAGGTTGACGGCCGCGGCAGTCTTTCCCACGCCTCCTTTGATGTTGTACGTGGCCAGAACCCTCATGGCTGCTCCTGCGCCGGGAGTTTAAAGAGTTGCCGGAAAAGAAGCTGATTCTTTTCCCGGGTAAAATGCGCAAAGCGCTCGGAAAATTCATGCCGCACCGCAACCTGGCGCCGGTCCAGAGCTTCCACCAAGCGCCCCAGGGCCAGCAGTGTCTCGGCGGGCACCTCGGCTTCTTCGGCCATTTCGTGGCTGAAACGGCGCAGAGTATCGACCTGCACATGCAGATCCTGATAGGTGCCGAGATTGTCCTGCAATTCCTTAAGAGCCTTGATCAGGCGCCGGATTTGTTGCGGCGGATAAAGGCTCTGGAAAAACTCCATCAGGTAGCGCAACTTTTTGCAAGTCTTACGCAATTCATGCAGATCCTCCGGCGGAGAATCAGCCCTGATGGAGAGCCCCTCCCGCATCACGCGCCGGTAAACTTTCCAGGTGCGTTCGGCGGCAACCTGCACCACAGGCCTGGTGCCGCCGGGAGACCCTTCGACATCGCCGGGGGTCTGAAGAAAATCCCGCCAGCGCGCAATCAGCTTGCGGTAACGGTTGGAGGCCAGGTGACGGCAAAGCTTGCGATATTCCTGCTGTTGATGCTTTAGGAGAAAGCGGCGAAAGGGCTGCAGGTCGTCGCGCACATCCGGCGGCAGGCTCGCCTGAAATCGGGGAAAATCCAAAAGGTAGACATCGAAATCACGCGCGCTCCCGGTGATGGAACCCAGCCAGGAGAACTCCTGGCGAAAAAGAACCACTTCCCGCGCCGGCAGCACACCCTTGATCTGCCCCAGGGCCGAGCGGGTACGCCGCACCGCAACCCGGAAATCATGCAGAAATTCGCTATCCAGGGCACCCTCCACCCCGGCCTGATTGGTGAGCAATGTTTCCAGCAGTTGCCAGAGAATTTGCCGCAGGGCTTCGGCGGCAGGCGTAGCGGGCGAAAGGTCAACCCGGACTTTCGACGAGTAATCTCCAGGACTGCGACCGAGAACCGCCAACCCCTCGCTGAACAGATCAACGTCGAGAGGCACCAGCCCGCTTTGTTTTTCAAGGAATTGCGCAATGGCTTGAGCTTCGCGCTGAAAACCTTTGAGAGGATCCAGGAGCAGACGCGGCAGCAAGGCGTGCATTTCTGCGCCAGGGCCACCGACACTGCAAGAGATTACTTCCAGCCGGACCACAGTCTTCTCGCGCCGGTCCAGCACGCGATAAAAATCCTGCCGCCCACGGACACACACCATCGGCAACAAAGCACGCATTTCAATCACCGGCTCCAGTGCGCTGCGCAAGGGTCCGGGAGGAAAATCCCAGAAAAAAGAAGGTGACGCGCAATCACCTGTGGCAACCAGGGCTCCTGAATCGGCCTGCACCAGTTTCAACCGCGCGGCCAAGGCTTCTTGATCATCGATCAGTTGCCAACCGGCCGCAGAGAGCCGCCAGTCAAAGGTGTCGCAGTAAGTCTGCGTCAAGGGGCCGCCCGCCTCGTGAATGAGAACAAATTTTTCGCCGAGAACCTTTGGCAGAACTTCATGGCCACCGACAAGATGATAATGACGCGGGCTCAGGGTCACGGGATCCCTCAGTTGGTGTTGGACCAGGCCGAAAAAGGCCGGCGGATCAGGTTGGCGTTGTAGTAGCGGGGGTCGCCTGTCACTTCGGCGCCAACCCAGGGCGGCAATTGCACCTCCTGGGCTTCATCTCCCAATTCAACCTCGGCCACCACCAGCCCGGCATTCTCTCCGAAGAACACATCGATCTCCCACACCAGTCCGGCATGGGGTACGCGATAGCGGGTTTTTTCGATGAGAGGACGCAAACAGAGTTCATCAAGCAACTGGGCGGCGTCTTGCGCCGGAATCGGATACTCGTATTCTCTGCGGGTAGCGCCTTGCGTCAAGCCTTTCACCGTGAGGGTTCCCTCCCCGTCGGCCAAGCGCACCCGCAGGGTACGCTGCGGGTCGGTGGATAAAAATCCCTGCTGCAAGCGGCTCTCGGAAATAACCGCCATGCGCCAGTCGTCGCTTTGCAGCAGAAACTTGCGTTCAATCTCGATCCCCATGCCCCAGCCTCTCAGCGCAAGTTGCGCCCGCCGAAATGTTTGGATTTGCGTTTGCGCAGACGGGTGATGTCTTTCTGACGCTTCTCAGCCAACTCGATCAGCAATTGATGGCTGCCTTTTTCCTGCTCGGGCGTTTCGGGCAGGCGCTGCACATAACTACCGTCAGGCAGCATGTCCCAGGCCGTGCGGCGGTCGGCCAATTGAATGTCGAGCATAGCGCGCAGATCGCGGCGCAAATCGGGAGATTCCACCGGCACCAGCACTTCGACGCGCGATTCAAGGTTGCGCTTCATGGCGTCAGCCGACCCGATAAAGTACTCTTCATCACCACCGCTGCGGAAGTAGTAGAGGCGAGTGTGCTCAAGAAAGCGCCCGATAATGCTGATCACCCGCACGGTTTCGGAGAGCCCCGCAACGCCGGGTCGCAGCCGGCAGGTGTCGCGCACCAGAAGATCAATGGGCACCCCGGCCTGACTGGCCTGATAGAGGGCCTTGACCACATCCATATCGTCCAGGGCGTTCATTTTAAACTGAATCAGACCCGGCTGTTCAGGGCGGTGCAGGGCAATTTCGCGCTCGATGCGCGCCAGCAGCGCTCGTTTGCAGATCTTGGGCGCGGGCAGAATTTTTTGATAATTGCGCTTGGGAGTGTAACCAGTCGTCAGGTAGTTAAACAACTCGGTGGTATCGCGGCCGATCTGCTCATCGCAGGTCAGCAGCCCGACGTCGCTGTAGATGCGCGAGGTGCCGGCGTGATAGTTGCCGGTGCCCAGGTGCATGTAGCGGCGCAACCCGCTGAAGTCCTGACGCACGACCTGAATCACCTTGGCGTGGGTCTTGAGTCCCACCACGCCGTAGGTGACATGAATTCCAGCTTCCTCCATGCGCGAAGCCAAGCGGATGTTGGCCGCCTCGTCGAAGCGCGCCTTGAGTTCGACCACCACCGCCACCTGCTTGCCGTTGCCCGCAGCGTCGATGAGATAATCGACGATACGGCTCTCGCTCTCGGTGCGGTAAAGAGTCATCTTGATGGCGCGCACCTTGGAATCACGGGCGGCTTCCTGCAAAAAACGCTCGACGGAGGTGCTGAAGGATTCATAAGGATGCTGCAAAAGGATCGCACCGGACTCACGGATCATATGAAAGACCTTGCGCGACGCCTGCAAACCCGGGTGATCGATGGGATGGTGAGGTGTATCCTTGAGTTCCGGAAAATCCAGCCCATGGATTTCCCAGAGATCCCGCAAGGCCATGAAACCGTCGATTTCAAAGACGTCTTCTGTTTCATCCAACCCCAGCTCCGCTGCCAACCGTCCGCGATGAACCGGATCCATGCCGCGATAGGTCTGCATGCGCACGATGGGGGCGAACTTGCGCTCGCGCAACTCCGACTCGATCATGGCCAGCAGATCCTCGGCATGCTCTTCGTTTTTCTCGGTATTGGCATTGCGCGTGACGCGAAAAAATTCGCAGGAAACGACCTCCATCTCGGGAAAAAGCATGTCGAGATTATGCGACATGACTTCCTCCAGGGGCACGAAGCGGTTTTTTTCGCCGATGCGGATAAAGCGCGGCGCCGCCGGCCCCACCGGCACTTTGACCCGCGCCATGGACATCTCGCCGTCCTGCGGATACTTGAGAGTCACCAGTAGGTTGAGGGAGAGATTAGAGATGAAGGGAAAAGGGTGAGCCGGATCGATGGACTGCGGCGTCACCAGGGGGTAAATATTCTGATAATAATAATCGCGCACCCCCTGACGTTCGCGGGCGGTGAGCTCATCATAGGCAAGAATGGCAATGCCTGCCGCGCGCAACTCTTTTTTCAAGGCGGCAAAAATCGATTGCATGTCCTTGACCATCTCGCGCACCAAGACGTAGCTTTCCTCGATCTGCTGGCGGGGTGTACGCCCGTCGACGGTCAGTTCGGTCATACCGGCACCGAGTTGCTGCTTGAGTCCACCGATGCGTTTCATGAAAAATTCATCGAGGTTGCTGCTGGTAATGGCCAGAAACTTGGCCCGCTCCAGAAGCGGGTTGCGCTCATCAGCCGCTTCGTGCAAAACGCGCCGGTTGAATTGCAGCCAGGTTAATTCGCGGTTCAGGAAAAGTTCGCGCGGATCGACCTCGGAAATTCTGCGTTGAGAAGACTGCTCAGGCTCCGAAATGGCCGTTTGCGCCCCTTTGGCATCCGCATTTTTTGCCTCGCTCACTGTACTGATCGATCTCGTCACATCCGCCCCTTTTCTGCCCAGCCCCTGGCCAGTATCCATCAAAACCGCACCTTTCCACGCAATATCGTGCAAAATTGTTAGATCCGGGTGAGCGAAATCCCAGAAAAGAAAACGAATGTCTGCGCTTCACCTTATAGAAACCCTAACAATTCCCCGGCGAAAAACAAGTAAACAGCGACTCCTTATCCCGATGTCACTCCAGTATCAGCGCCTCGCGGCGCTGGGTGTAAGCCTCACGGATATACACATAGGGATCGAGTTGTTCGCGCTTGATGGCTTCGTAGGTATCGCGGTCCAGGGACAGCCAGTTGATGCGTTCATAGGTCTTGACGGCCACAACTTCCCAGGTCTCGTCGAGGACATAGGGCCAGGGGTCGAGATAGCCATCGCCGAACCGCCCGACGGCATCGCGCGGATTGGACGGCCCGAAAACCGGCAGCACCAGATAAGGTCCGGCGGGGATGCCAAAATAGCCTAGGGTCTGGCCCAGGTCCTCATCCTTTTTCTGCCAACCGAGACGCTGGCGTGCCGGGTCGAAGAGGCCGCCGATACCCCAAGTGGTGTTGACGGCGAAACGCCCGACTTCCCGTCCGGCGTCGATGAAGCGAAATTGCAGCAGACAGTTGGCCAGGCGCACCGGAGTTGCGACGTTGGAAAAAAAATTACCCACGGAAGCCCGTGCCGGTTCCGGCACCACGCGATAGGTGCGGGCTACAGGCTTGAGCAAATAGAAATAAAGTTTATCGTTGACCCAGAACATGGCCCGGTTGAAGGGCTCAAGGGGATCAGGCGTTACAAGGAAAATCTCGTCGAAACCATCCTCATCCGCAGGCAGCGTGCGCGCTGCGGTAGGATCAACCAGTTCCTGAGCGCCGAGAGGCGAGGTTGTAAACAGAGCCATCAGAAGACTCAGGATCAGAACGGAAATACGCATGGCAGAAAGACTCCCTTCGCGGGTCATTTGCTTTCAAAAATATAACGACTGAGCAGGTCTTCGAGATTGATGGCGGACTCGGTTTCGAAAATGCGCCCACCTGGTGTCAATGTACTCCAAAACGCAGTCGGATAAAATACTATCTGAATCCGTGAGATCCGGGCGGAAAAAGAGTGTAAATGCCTGGCCTGAACAAATGTTTCAAAAAATCTGAGGTGCACCCATAGGTTCATCGGTGATTTTTTGAATGCACCGGTGAAGAAAATCACATAGACGTAGCCTGAGCCGATGAGATGAACCTGGCCCAGGATGGGCCCGATTTGTGTGAGGGATTGAAAGCACAAAAAAGGGAAGAGTTCCAACCGCGGCCAACAAAATCAGACACTTAAAAACCAAAAAAACTTGTAGCCAAACAAAAACCAAGAGGCCTGATAAACAACCCCTAATTCATTGAAAATAATTGTAACTGCGATTGAAATCCACCATTTTTCTGTCAGATTCTGAGAAAACAAACACTTATCTATAACTTTTTTCAATGAATTTTAGTGGCCTTCCAGGGCGAGATGAACACAGGCGGACAAAACCGTTCAAAATGCCCAGGTATGTTATATGAGTCCTTTTTTCCCCACGCGCCGACGCGCCGACAATCCTTCCCCGGCCCTTGAATCACCGGGACCCGCACCGATTCTCATGGCACCGCCGCCCAGCGGGCACGTGCGCAGCGCAGATCAGGCCGTGGCGGCCATGTTGAGCCTGCTTTCAACCTACCTCGTCCCCTCGGGAGCCGGACTGCCCGACGCCGGCGTCACCACGGTCAGCGTTGCCGAGCGCACCCTGGGTCTGGGCAACCGCCGCGGCACCGAACGCGCCGCGGGTTTCGCCGTCCTGTCCCTAAAAGGCGGGCGCATCGAAGCGGTCGTCCGTTTTCAGCTCTGGGCCGCAAATCCGGTCGGCGTCGACACCCTGGTGAGCGAGCTGCAAGACCGTCTGCTGGCGGCGCGCACCGAACTGTGGAATGCCGGGTTTCTCGTCGTCAAACAACAGGACACAGGTCTTTCCGAACAGGTTTCCTCTTTGAGCGGCTGGCGCAAGACCACCGATTTCAAAGTGCTCTACGAGTACCGTTACCGCGACCTCGACGGCGCCGAAAGTCTCATCGCGCGCATTCCCATCGACCTCGATCCCGAAGAGCCCGATTCTCCCGCGCGCGAAACAACGATGGTGCGCGACAAAATCATGCGCTGGGACGACCAAGGTGCCGAACCGCTGTCAATCAGGGGAAGCCGAACCGGAGCGAGAATCACCGGCCTGGCCGCACTGGCCTACCTGCCGCCCGGATTCGGTGGTGCCCAGGTGACCCTGGCGCGACTCGACCTGGACAACCCCGCCGCGCCGACCACCTACCCGGACATGGACGCCTTTTTGGCGGCGGTGACCGATCCTTCCGCACCCGAACACCACGGCCAGGTGGTTTTTGCCGACCTCGACGCCTTTCTCGCGGCTTTCACTACAGCGGGCGACCCCATCCCTCTGGGAGACTGGGATGAAGATGGGGTGACCGACGAATATCGGCCCGCCGTAGTCGCTTTTGCCCGCCCTTTACGGCTAGGCGGGCCTAACGAAGTGCTGCGCATCTCGTATCAGGACAGCACTTTTTCTGCTCCGGCGGTGCTTTACCTGCGCCTCGGCGCACGCCCGTTGAGCTGACATCATCACCCAACCGCTGTGTCTGACGGCCCATCCTAGCAACAGGCGACCGGCATTGGCACAAGGCGCAAACCCAAGGAGAGAGAAGACCATGACAGAGATGATCTTGCCGGGTGTTTACACTGAGGTCCGGCCCGAAGGGCTTATCACCCCCGGCCGGGTAACGGTCGGTAACCTGGGGGTCGTGGGCACCGCAAACAAGGGGCCGGTGGGTTCACCGGTGCTGCTCGGCAGCTATGCCGAAGCGCGACAGACATTCGGTCCCTACGATCCCTGGATCGATGGCGCCAACGACGAGTTGACCCTCGTCCGCGCCCTGGAACAGGCCTTCGCCCACGGCGCCACCACCGTCTTTGCCGTGCGTGTGGCCTCGGCGGCCGCAGCCCAAGCCACCTACACCCTGGCTTCAGCAGGCGGGCCCAACGTGCGCTTGAACGCCAAGACTGCGGGCACCTGGGGCAACGACCTGAAAGTCAATGTCTGGGATGCCGACGAAAATGCCTTTATCGAAAATGAGGAGCACAGCGGCGGCGGCGCCATCAGCCTCGGACGCATCCCGGTGGTGAAAAGCGCGCGCAACCGCCTGCGCCTGTTTACCGATGCCGACGGTCTGACCCGTTCGCTGAAGATTCTCTACGATGATGATCCGGGCCCACCGGGCCCCGGCGAGGTGCAGATCGATCGCGCCACAGGCGACCTCACCCTGGGGGGACCGGCGCCGGGGGCAGCTGATCGGCTCACGGCCTCATACCTCGTAGACAAAGCCAGCGCGGTCAAAGTCAGCCTGACCCTGGGTGATCTCAAGGAAACCTATATCACCGTCGACGGCAATGATTTAGCTGCCGACGTCAACCGCCTCTCTGCCTGGGTTGCCGCAGAAGCCTTGGCCAATGCGTCTGAAACACCCGCCCTGAGCAGCGCCGTCGACGCCTTTTCCGCTTTCGGCACCGGCGCCAATACGGCCGGCAACAACGGAGAATCGGGAGCTAATTTCCAGAGCGGCCTGGACGTGCTGCTTAACGAGGACGCGCACATCATTGTCGCCGCCGGACAGGACCACGGTTTTGCCGATGAACTTGACGCCCACTGCCAGAATGCCTCCTCGGATGCCATCCGTAAGGATCGCATTGCCGTGGTCGGCAGCGGTGTCGGCGCCGATCTCGACGCCATCCGCGGTCACAACGTCGCCAGCGACCGCGTCATTTTTGTCGCCCCCGGTATCAAGGTCACAGACACCGCCGCCACACCACCCGTCGAGGCAACCCTGCCCGGCGCCTATGCGGCCGCTGCCGTGGCCGGCCTGCTGGCGAGCTTTTCGGCACACATCAGTCTGACCAACAAAACCGTGCGCGTGGGCGGCCTGGAGCGCAAATTCACCGCGGCCGAACTTACCCAACTGGTACAGGCCCGCGTACTTACACTCGAACAACGCCAGGGTTTGCGCATCGTCAAAGCCATCACAACCAGCACCAACACGGCCTGGCACCAGATCACCACACGCCGCATCGTCGATTATGCCAAGTTCGGTGTGCGCTCCGCCGCCAATCCCTATATCGGCCTGCTCAACAACGAGCGGGTGCGCGGCGCCATGCGCACCACCATCAACAGTTTCCTCACCGAGATGGTCAACGACGAAATGCTCATCAGCTACGAGCTCGAGGTCAGCGCCACGCGCGAGGAAGAACGCCAGGGCATAGCGCGCGTCACCCTGGTGCTGCGGCCGACCTTCAGCATCGACTTCATTAAAGTCACCATGTTTCTGGAATAGGAGGACGTTAAGTCATGGCCAACACCAATGTGTTTACCGGAGCCCACGGCACCCTGACCCTGGCCCCCCCCGATACCGCCGAGGGCCGCGACGCCGGATCGGTCATCGAAGCCTACGACATCCAACAGGCGGTGGGGCGCGTGGTCGATGTCAAAGTCTGCGTACAGACCGATCTTGAGGAGTTCCACGAAATCGGCCGCCGTTATGCGACATCTCTGCATCCCGGCAACATTCACGTCAGCGGCACGGTGGGCCGCGCCTACATTAACGGCGCCCTGCTGGGATTGCTGCTGGGGCGCAAGTCCTTTCTCCCCTCTACCGCCGAGCCTTACGTGCAGCCGGCCTTCAACATGAACCTGCGCATCGATGACCCGGCCAGTGTCGGCCACGCCGAGCTGGTGATCAACGGTGTGCAATTGCAGAACTGGAGCTTCAACCTGCCCGAGGACGATTTCGTTATGGAAGAGGTGAGCTTCAAGGCGCTTTCCGTGGAAATTCTCGATGTCGAAGACGAGGTCACCGTCGGGCCGATATTCATCGACGAAGGAGCTTAACCGATGATGCTCTCGCCCGAAGAGCTCCTCGCCGGCAGTACGTTGACTCACGAGGTGGATATCCCCCCCGATTTGCTGCCGGCGGGAGGGAAAACCTCGGTTCAGCGCGTCGCTCTGCGGCCCCTGTCGGTGCGCGATCTGCAGCGCATCGACAAGGCGGCCAGGGACGACGAAAGTCTCTCGGCGGCGCTCATGATCAAGCAGGCTCTGACCGAACCGGCCCTGAGCGTCGATCAGGTCATGCAGTTGCCGGCAGGATTAGGGCGCTTCCTGGTGGAGCGCATCAACCACATCAGCGGCATTGACACACCGCAGGACGCTCTTGAGGAATACGTGCAGGCGCCCCTGGCGCGGGCCTGTTTCATTCTCGCCCGCGAATTCGGCTGGACCCCCGAAGAGGTCAGCGGCATGACCATCGGCCAGATTCTGCTCTACTTAGAGATGGCGCGCCGCGAAGGCAAGGATCATGGCACGGGAAATTAGGCGCATATTTGCTCTGGCCGCAACACGCCGGACCCTGCGCGGCGGGCGCGCGCCCGGCTGCGCGCAACGCCGACTCGCGCGCAGCCTCGCGGGACTCCAACAGGTGCGGCGGGCCTGCGCCTGGCTTGCCGCCCTGACCAGAGAGCGGCCGCGCCTGCGGCCCGCACCCCTCTGGGGAACCGGCCTTTGCCGGATGGTGCAAGATGCAGCTGCGGCGGCACAAGAATCTGCGCCGCCCACGGGACGGCGACGCTCCTCGGTTGCCGAAGAAGCTCAGGGGAGGAAACAACTTTTGCGGGAAATTCCTGCGCCGCCAGGCCCTATGCGCGTCCCACCAGCTCACGCGGAGACTGCGCACAGCGGCAGGAGAGCGCAACATCCTGCAATCGCCCCCAGCCGCCTCGTATCCCAGGCGCCGCCGGAACTTCTGCAGCGCCTCGTCCATCCTCGGCAACAAACTGAAAACTTCGCCACGACCCGCAGCACTAATGCGGTTCACCGGGATGACGCATCGCGCCGCATCAGCCCCGAAAAAACCAAAGCCCCAAGCCCTCAACCGCTATCAAAAACAGCGTCGGGCCCCGGCGGCGCGCCCTTCATCCGCGAAGAAAGCAAAGTGACGGCCTGGCGCCGACAAACGCAGGCCAGGGTGCGCCACAGCCTGCACAGCGCAGTGCAACCGGCCGCAGCCACGCGGACGGCCAGGGGGTATGCTGATCCTGAGATTTCAATACCGTCGCAAATGCCCCGTTTAGCGCGCCCGGAGCCCGAGGCCCGCAAGGCTTCTCCGCACCATCCTGAAGGCCTCGACCCCTGGCGGCAAACGATCGGCGGACAAACCCTGAGCAGCGAGAAGCTCGCGGCCCTGGCCACAGGCACCGCGGAGCAGTTCAACCAGACTTCGAAGCCCGCAGCGCAGCGACCGGCACAGGGAGGCCCGTCCCAGCAGGCCGCCGCAACAAACGCCGACAGAGCATCCGCAGGTCAGCCGGTGGCAATAAAACGCGCGCCCGGGCACGAACAGCCCAGCGCCGCCCCTCCAGTTTTTTTTGATGGTCCTTTGCGCGAGATGCTGCACCGGGCCAACCAGCAAAGCGAAAGGACGGGCTCGTTTCTCAATGCCGCCCCCCCTCGTTCAGGGCAAATGAGCGCGCCGCGAAATTCCTCCGAGGAACATTCCGGGTCCGAGGATTTTTCGGTAAAACGTCTTCAGCCGATAAGGCATGAAGGCACAGAGGATGATCTCGAGCAACTCGCCGAACAGGTGCAGCGCATCCTGCAGGATCAGGCGCGGCGCCACGGCATCGATCTTTAGGGGATAGATACAGGTATGCGCCCGATGATCGACGAACTCGAACTGCCCCAGGTCCAGGAGATTACGACCCGCGATCTTCGCGCCCTCGCCGAGCACAAACCGCCAGGCATGGACGGCAGCTTCTTGCAGAACCTGGGACGGCGACCCACCCGCCTGATCCTCGGCGGGGTCGCCAGCGGCCCTGAATCACGTCAGTTCATCGACGATCTGTACGACAAGTTTCAAGCGGGCGTGCCGGTGGCCTTCAGCGCCGATATAGTTACCGACACCGCCATCGAAGAGATGCTTATCGACGACCTGCAGTACCGCGACCTCGCCGGCAAACCCGAGCGCTTCGCCTATGTCGTAACCTTGCAGGAGCATATCGAGCCGGTCGAGCCCGAAGAGACCTCCCTGCTCGACAGCGACATTCTCGATGATGCCCGGGGGCTGCTTGACGATCTGGTGGAGGGACTGGACATCGGCCTTGATTTTTCCACCGGGCTGGAACGTTTTCTCGATCCGCTTCAGAGTTTGCTCGGGCGTCTGCGAGAGTTCAACGCTGCGGTTGACCGTGCGCGGCAGTAAAAAAAAATGAATAAAACCTTTGACAGGATGAACAGGATTTACAGGATTTTTTGCCGCGCGGTTTGGATTTCAATCCCGTCAATCCTGTAAATTCCGTCGTTTTTGAAGTTTCCCTTTGCTGCTCAACCCAAGGAGACAAAGCCATGGCCGAAACAAACCTGTTTGAAGAACTCAAGGATGTCCTGCAGGATTTCAAGGATTTTCTCGATGCCAACGTGCCGACCATCAAACCGGCGATTCAGGCGCTCGCCTCGCTGATCCCGCAGGTCACCGACCTTATCGACAAACTCATCGAGCTGATGAACAGCCTCAAGACCGAGATCAACAATCTCGATGTGAGCGCGATTCCGGGATTGAGCGAGGTGTCGTCCTTCACCACCAAGATCGGCACCTTTCTCGATACCGCCGAGAGTCTGCTCCCCGGTCAGGCGGGCACCATCAATGACGTGCGCAGCGTCGCCAACGTGGTCACCAGCCTGCCGTCGCTAGACGAGGTCAAAACGGAAATTCTGACACTTATCGATGCCATCATCGCGCATCTGAATTCGCTGAAGGCGTAAGAACAGTTTTTAACACCAAGACACCAGGGAGAGCACCAAGGCACCAAAAAAAAATCACTTAAAAACGACAGGATTAACAAGATTGACCGGATGGATTTATGGCTAGAAGTTTATCTTTTCTGTCTTGTCAATCCTGTTAATCCTGTCAAAAGTTTCATGCTTTTCTTCGTGTTTTAATGTTCGAATGCAACTGGAATTTAATCGTTAAAGGTTGTCCTATGTCTCTACGCCCCATGCTCGACGATATCGAACTGCAGCAGGTGCAGTTCATCGACAGCGACCAGGAGCAGATCCTGGTGGGGCATGCCGTGCCTGCGCTTGAAGGCGATTTCTGGCAGGGGCTGGGACGACGCGCGGGCGGAATCAATCTCGCGGGGGTGCTGACCGGCGCCGAGGCCGGTGAAGGGCTGAGCATCCTGCGTGATAAATTTCATGCCGCCGCACCCGTTTCTTTTGTCGCCGACATCGCCGAGGCGGTGCGCGTTGATCAGATGCTGATTGAATCCATGGAGGTGCGCGAGATCGCCGGGCGGCCCTTGCGTTTCGAATACGCCTTTCGCCTGCGGGAATACACCCCGCCCCCGCCGCCGCGCCGTGAGATTCCCCCCCCGCCGCCACCGCCGCCGCCACGGCCCGATGTCGGCATTCTTGAAGTTGAAGTCCTCGTCGAAGGGCAGCCCGAGTTCGACCATGGCGCGACAACGGTGAGCGTCGAAGGCGAGGAAGAGGACGGTAGCCCCCTGTCGCGCACACTGAACAATCGCAACGGCAACGTCTGGCGCGAGGAGGACTTTCCCCCCGGCGCCTACACCTGCCGCGCAGTGGTGGCGGGACCTCCCGCCCTGACTGGTTCTGTTTCGGCAACCGTACGCCCCGCCGAACTGACCCGGGTCACCATCGTGCTGCAACCCGGCCAGGTTCTGGCCAAGTCTTTTATCCTTCATCATCACTTCGACAGCGCCTTTATCGAACCCTGCATGCGCGCAGTCTTGCGCCAAGTGGCTGAATATGCGGCCGAACACCCCGATGAAAAACTGCTGATCGTCGGCCACACCGACGAGTCGGGCAGCGTCGCCTACAACCAGGCACTCTCCGAACGCCGGGCGCGCGCGACCTTCGCCTATCTCACCTACGGCCGCGACCCCGCCGCGGCGCAGGCCGAATGGAACGAATTGCGCCGCCCGCGCCCCAGCGGGGTGATCCGCACGGTGCGCGACACCTGGGGAACACGCGAATACCAGTACATATTGCAGGATCTCGGTTATTACTCGGGTAATATCGACGGCGTTCACGGCGGACAGACCGATCAGGCGGTGCGGACCTTTCAGGGCGAAAAAGGGCTCGGCGTCGACGGCGTGGTAGGCGACGCCACTTGGGCGGTACTCATCGAGGACTATCTGCGGCAAGGCAATCTGGGGGTCGGCGAACAGCATTTTTTTGCCAATGCCGAAAACGGCTGCGATGGCGGCATCGTCAAATGGCTGGGTTGCAGCGAGCGCATGCCGGTCAATTCAACCCCGCGCGGACAGTGTGCCGAGCCGGGCTGGCGGCCCAACCGGCGTACCGAATGCTTATTCGTGCGCGCAGAACGGCTGCCCTGCCCGGTTCCCCGACCCGCCACCTGGGACCTCCCCGGTCCCGGGGTACCTCCGGCTTGGTGCCTGGGGCCGACAAGCGGCGGCAGTCCCTGCTGCTTTGCGACCTTCGATCCGGAGGAAGGGGACAAGTGGCTGATTCAGCCGGCCGAGCCGGAGACAGTGGTGGTGCGCGGTTCGCTGCGCTTCGCGGACGGCACGCCCCTGGCCAATGCCCGCTTTCTCCTCATCGATCCGGACGGTGAGTTTCTCACCGGCGAGAAAACCTGCACGGCACCCAAGGGCACGGGAATACCGGGACGCACCGATGCCCAGGGAGCCTTCGCCTTCACCAACCAACCGCGACGGGTGGGCGTCTACACTCTGGAGGTGCTGGAACCCGTGGTGGTGCGTCCGGCCGACGATCCCGGCGTGGAAGCCAAAGGCAATGTGGTATGCAAGCGCCTCGATGGATCAGCGGATTTCGATGTGCTGGTATGCAGCGCCCCCGCCACCGATTTTACCCTACAGGTCGAGGGAGCCATCGAGGTGGGCGGCACAGGCAGCGGGACCTTTCTGGCGACCCTAGCACCCGGTGAAGAGGTGCTCATCACCGCAATAACCCCACCCGGCACCTGCGCGGCGCCGCGCAGCATCACCTGGAGCGGCGGCGAAGAAGTTCCCGAACGCGGCCTGCAGCGCCGCGTGTCGCGCGACACCATCACCCAGGTCGGTATTACCGCCAACCTGGCTTCCGCGGGAGTGACCCGCACGGCCGAAATTTTCGTCGTGCGCTTGACGCTTGATGTCGATGCCGATCGTGACGGCACCGTGGAGGAGGGTGCCGAGGACAAAAATCTGTGGGAATTCGGCGCGGGCCGCAAGGGGGCGATCATCTTGGTCAATTGCGATAACGACAACCGCCCCGCCGGGAATACAGAAATCGACAACACCAACCAGGTTGTCGACAGCGCGGCGGACCTTCCCGACCTGGCCGTGCTGGCGGTGCGCCGCAGCGGAGCGCTGCCCCCAGGCGTCACCCTCACCCTCGCCAGCCCCCAGCGCAACCATATCCGCATTTTCGACGCACGCGACGCAACCGCGACGCCCATCATCGGGCCACACCCCGCGGCGGGCGAAGCGACCATTTCGGCAAACACCGGCGCCGACATCGAACTGGGAATCGAGGCCCTGCGTTATCCGAACCCAAGCTTCAATGGCGAAGTACAGCTTCACCTGACTCTCAAGGACGGCGCCACGGAAGTGGCCCGGGACGAGGCGGTTGTACGGGTCGCCCCATGGGTCATGCCCACGCACCTGGAGCCGACCGAAGAACTCTACGTTGTCGAAACCGGGGACAACGCCGGCTTCGTCAGCGAAATTGCCGCCATCGCCACCGCCCGAGGCATCCCTTTGCATCGCACCAGCAACGTCGACCGCTGGATACAAGACACCATGGAGGTCGGCTACACACAGATGCCGGGACAGACTTTTCATGTGGTGCTCAAGGCGATGCGGCGCCGCGAATTGCAATTTTTCGCCCGCGATGAGCTGCTCGGCCCCGACTATGGCTACGTGGAGGTTTCTTCGCCGACCCCGCCCAACACCTTTGACGCCCACGGCAATCTTGAAGTTTCGCCGCCGGTGCGCGTGAGCGGCAACAACTATCGTTTAGGCCGCATCTATTTCGGCAGCGGCCGGCCGAGCAGCCCTTTCAATGCAGAATTTCGCCGTTTTCTCGAAGAGCAAAAGGTGCAGAAACCCTTCCCCATCGACACCGCCTGGCTCACGGTGGGCCACGTCGACGAAGTTGTCAGCTTTATACCGAGCACTACCGGCAGTCAGGGATTTCACATGCTCATCTCGGACACCGGAGCAGCCATCAGCCTGCTGAGAAACCTGCGCGATGCCGGTCACGGCAATCTCACCCTGTTCACCGCAAAAGCCAAGGAGATCTCCATCAACAATCTCCTTACCGAGCTCGCGCGAAGCGGCGCGGGCGAACTGGGCTGGGCCAACACGTTTTGCCAGGCGCGCCTTGACGGCATTCGCACAACCATGGAGACCGAATTGGGGCTCACCGCCGCAGACATCGTGCGCATCCCAGCGTTATTTGAAGAAAATCCGCGCTCGCCGCGCACTGTTGATGCCTCCTTGGCGCCCGTATTCGATGCCTATGTTCCAAGCATGGTCAATTTGCTGGTCATCACTGCCGCCGCAGTTGCGGACACGCATCTGGTGATGGCCAAGCCTTTCGGACCGGTGCAGGCAAGCTCCGGCGACCAATTGGAGCACGAAGTGAAAAACCGCCTCGCTCCCGTGGGTTATAACGCCGGCCAGATTCACTTCGTTGACAACTTTGAAACCTACCACCTGCTCTTGGGCGAGGTCCACTGCGGCACCAACTCGAAGCGCAGTCCGCAACCCACGCCCTGGTGGGAGCAGACTGATTTTTAAAGAGGGGAAAGGTAAATCTACATGATTCAATTCATTTTCCATACAGCCTTGTACGAACGCGGCGAATCCTACCTCGCCGCCGAGGCAGCTCTGCTCAAAAAGAAAAAACAGGCTGCGGACTTTCTTGCCCAGCTCCCCGACAGGCCGGATCCCCTGGAGGCCCGAATCGTCGCGATGTTGCGCCGACGCATCGCAGGAGATGAAGATTTTGTGCGCTGCCTTGCCTTTTTTGATCAAACCGAGGCGGAAACCGCTCCAACGGTGCAGGGTGAGCCAGTCCCTGAATGGGTGGCAGCCAAACTGCTTCAGGATTTTGGTCCGCGCGTCGCGCCGCTGCTCGGCATTTACCTGATCAAGCTCGAAGAAATCTGGCCGTTTTGGAAGACCGCGGGCAGTCTTCTTTACCTGGGCAAATTGGCGCCGCATCAGGCTTCGCCATATCTATTGGAATTCTTTGTAGGAGGAATCAGCGCGCAGTTTCGCTCCCTGGCCCGCGAGGGTTTGCTGGCCAGGGCCGATGCCGAGCTCATCGCCCGCGTGGATGAGCACTTGGCATTGATTGAAAATAAATCGGCGGCGCTGCGGCAATTGGCGCAAGACCTGCGCGCCCGCCCTAGCTGACCACTGCTGCTTGAATCAAACGCGCAACGAGGTTGCCAATGGCCCTTCGGCCCATGCTCGACGACATCGAATTGCAGCAGGTGCAGATCATCGCCGGCGACCAAGGACAGGCCCTGGCACAACACCGGGTGCCGGGACTTGAAGGTGATTTTTTTCAGCGAATGGGGCGCCGCGCGAGCAGTTTTCAGTTGTGTGCGGTCCTGAGCGGCGCCCAGGCACAGGAAAATCTCGAGACCCTGAACGATAAATTCCGCGCCGCCGCGCCGGTGTCCTTTGTCGCCGACATCACCGACGCCGTGCAGGTCGATGAGGTGCTGATCGATGCGCTGCATGTCCGGGACCTCGCCGGCAAGCCCCAGCGTTACGAAGTCCTTTTGCGACTACGCGAGTATCTGGAAACCCAGCCACCCACCACGGCGGAGGAAACCTTTACCGACCCGGCGGCTGCGCAAGCCACTCAGGACGAAGCGCAAGCCGCAGGCGAGGAACGCGCAGAGCAGGTTGTCACGCAGATTGCCGCCGGGCAGGGCGATCTGCGCGTCGAGGTGAGGCTGGAAGGGGGTGGCGATTTCTCCCAACTGGCGGTGCTGGTCGAGGGCACCAGCGATTCGGGTGAAGAGGTGCACTTCACCATTGAGGAACAGAACGAGGGTGTGTACGTCCGGCAGAATGTTCCCGCCGGTAATTACAGGGTGCAGGCATTCAGGAGATAGACCTTGAGCAATGGCGCTTCCACATCGCTGCAGGTTTTGACGGGACAGACCGCACTGGCCAGCCTCAGTGTCGGTGACCCGCGCTTCTGCCTGATCCCCGACAGGATCACCTATCCCAGCGCCTCTTCCTTCATCCGCCCCGACGCGCCATTCAAGATCGCCCTGAAAAACACCGCCGACCGCATCCAGAACGCCCCGCCCGGCGAGCAGCTGCTGGTGGTGGGACATACCGACGACATCGGTTCGCCCAGCGGCAACGATCCGCTCTCCGAACGACGCGCCCAGTGCGCCCTCGCCGTGCTGCAAGGCAATCCGGCGATGTGGGAGACGATCTTCACCACCGAGCGCGGCAGCGCCTCGGGCCCTTGGGGTAACGACAATTTTCGCGAAATGCTCACCGAGGTCAACGGCACGGCCCCCAGCCAGAGCGACATCGACCAGCACCGCGCCGCCAATGCCGCCGGCGCCGCCCTGCGGGCCACCCTGTTCGCCGCCTATTTCACCAAGCTGCTCGGGCGCACACCGTCCACCCTGACCGTCACTCCCTTGCCCCCCGGCTTTCTCGGCTGCGGCCAAAACCACATTCTGGGCGCCGGGCATCACGAGCCGAGTCGCCGGGTCGAATTTTTCTTTTTCCGCGGCACCGCAACGAGCCTCGATTGCAGCCTCTATCCGACCTGGCTCACCCCCTGCGTGCTGATCCCGACGGGCCCGATCACCGTCACCATCGCCCCCATCGACAGGGTGCGGGTCGGGGCCACCGAATCGGTGCTGGTCACGGTGAGCCAGTCGCCCTTGCCCCTGGGTGCGACGCTAACCCTTGAGATCAGCATTACAGCCGGTGCCGGCGCTGCCGAGTTCGTTACCGGCGGCGGCACCCGCTTGGAGATCAACCGCACAACGTCCGTGCGCCTGCGCGGAGTTCGCGAAAGCGACCGCATCGACAACCTGCGCATGACCGCGGTCATCACCGGTCAGCCCGCCGTTCTCGCCCAGGAAGACTTCACTGTCGTGCGGGCCTTCAGCTTCTTTCTCAAATTTGAGATTTGGAACCTTGGCACCGGAAATTTTGACCCTTTGGCCGGACAAAGGGTGCGGATGATGGATGCCAATGTCCTCTTCAGCGACACTCTCATGGCCGAGGGCACCTGTGACGCCCAGGGCCGGGTGCTGTTTACCTTCGACGATTTGACGGCCGCCGCCGACGGAGAAATGGAACCCGACATCTATTTGGCGGCACAACTCAGCGGCACCATCGCCGGACACAGCGACTTGCCTGATGAGTGGTCGACCAGGGGTTGGAAAGCCATCGACGGCACCCCCGGCTATCACCCGGACTTCACTGGCATCGGTCTGGGCACACCTGCCGCACCCCTGGTCTTTCGCGTCGGGGTGGATTTTCATGTACGCCTGCAATACCCGGTCGCGGGCGGCGCGCGCAGCGGCAGCACCGATCCCGCGGCACCGGGCATTCCCGTTGATTTTTGGGCCGGAGGCCGTCCGGGGAGGCGGCGCGGGCAGTTCCGCACCGACGAAAACGGCGAGGTGCACGGCGTTATCTTCGACATTTCCGGCGGCGACGAGGTCCACTTTCACACCAAATTCGAGATGGAGGACGCCGCCATCAACCTGCCGCGCGCCCGCGTACACATGAGCCAAAGCGGCTGGCGCACCTTCTGGAGCGACGCTGATCGTCTGAGCTTTCCCAGCGATGAAACCTCCATCGGCACCCAGAGCAGTCCGCAATTGCTCACCGCAACGGAGAACGAGCGCAATGTTGCGCTGTATTTCCTCAAAGTCCTGCGGGAATGGTCGGTCTTTCTCTTTCAGATGACCGGCGGCGACTGGACCGGGATCAACAATCTGGTCATGTTCCGCCGCTCTCTTTCCGGAGTGGCTTACTCCTGGCCGGTGGGTGAAGTCAATTTCCCCCCGAGTTCGCACTGGAGCCGCGACACCATCGCCCACGAACTGAGTCACCAGATCATGTGGAAGGAGGTCAACTTCTCCAGCCTGGGCATCGCGTATGAGGGCATATTCGGCAGCCTCGCCCTGTATCACCGTTCCAATCTGCTCGACAATCCCGAGCATGCCCTTATTGAAGGTTGGGCGGAATTTATTGAAAACATATTGGATTCAGGCCGCACGCCGCCCTATCACGTACTGACCGTGGTGGACAGCTTCTCCGGCGGCACCAGCCTGCCCCTGGGACCGCCCCCCAATAACCGCGGCGAAAGCGTGGAGGGCGCCGTCGCCAATGGGCTCTGGGCGATTTTCCAGAATCATGTCGCGGTCGTCCCCAGAGCCAACATCCCCGAGACAGTCAATGGCGACGTCCTGGCAACGAGTGCCGGGCCTTGGCTGACCAGCAGCGCGGCGCGCGATCGTTTCCTGACCATGATCTGGCAACCGTTCAAGGATCTCGCCGCCCACAGCAGTCCGACTTCTACCCATCTGTTTGAGCATATCCGCTCGCGCAATTCCGGCAACTGGCATGAGTTGCAACCAGAACTGCAAAAATTCAACATGGCCATGGCGGCCCCCAGCGTAATCAGCGCTTTTCCGCACTGGGGCCCTTTGTCCGGAGGCGCGGCCATCGGCTTGACTCTCACCGTCGGCGGAGACAACTTCATCGCTCGCGTCAGCGGCACTGCGGGATCTTCGTCCATTGCTCTGGAAACCCAGGTGAGCTTCGGCGGAGCGACCGCCACGCCGGTGACGGTCAGCGCCTCAAACAGCTTGACTGTCGCCCCTCCTCCCCAGGCACCCGCCGGCACCGTCGATGTCGTCGTGACAACGCCGGCAGGTTCGGCCACTCTTCATGCCGGCTTCACCTATATCGATGAGCCCCTACTGTTGAACAACGTGATCCCGGGCCGGGTGTCCACCCAGGGCGGCGACCTCATCAGCCTCACCGGCACCGGTTTTCTGCCGGGCGCCATCGTCTCCATCGATGGCAATGCCCTACCCGTCACGGCGGTGCAGATCACCTCGCCCGGCGACATCATCGCCGAGCTTCCGGCGCGCGGTCCCGGGCTTGCGACGGTTACGGTGCAGAATCCCGACGCCACCTTCTCCATCTGGCCCGGCACACTGGAATTCATCACACCGCCGCAGATTTTTTCGATTTTCCCCCCTTCGGGCCCGGCCACCGGCGGCACGCTGGTGGATGTTTTCGGCTCCGGATTCGACCCGGCAAGCAGCGTGGTTCTCGACACCATGACATTGGCCAACGTCGTACAGTTGACCAGCGGCCATTTGCAGTTCACCACCCCGGCCGGAGCTGCGGGTACCTGCGTGACCGGCGAGGTGATCAATCCGGATGGTTTTTCGGACACCTTTGAATTTTGCTTTGACTAGGGAGAAAACGCTATGGCCTTGCTCAACCCGGCCTACAAACTAACTCTAGGCAACCGCATCGTCGACACCACCGACGAGCCGCGGGCGAGCATCCTCACCGAGTTGCGCGTGGAACTCGACATGGATGTGCCCGCTGATCGCTTCCTGTTGGTCATGGGTCAGGTGGGCAGCTGGCGACCGCAACAGGAGGATGAGACGCGCATCGAACTGGGCTACGCCGACGACGGAGATCTAGCGCAGGTTATGACCGGCAGCGTCACGGCGGTGCAGGCCGATCTGCAAACCCGCCGGGTCATCGGGCACGGCGGCGCCGTTCACCTGCTGCGCAGCTTCGCCGACACCACCTACCAGGCGAAAAAGGCGGGCGAAATCGTGCGCAATCTGGCGAACCAGGCCGGGGTGGACGTCGCGCGCGCCGAGGACGGCAGCCACTTTCCCGCCTATGTCGTCGACGGACGCCGCAGCTTCTGGCACCACTTGCGCGACCTGGCCGAGTTGTGCGGCATGGACCTTTACGTCGACGCGGCGGGCGAGCTGGTGTTCGAGCGCTTTGTCGGCGGGCGCACCGTGCATGTTTTCGACTATGGCCGCGACATCCTAGCGCTGGAATCCTACTTCACCGCGCCGCGCGCCGCGCGCGTGGAGGCCTGGGGCGAAAGCCCGACGGGCGCCGAGGGCGAAGAGGCCTGGAGCTGGCTGACCAAGGACTTCAGCGGCTCGCGCGGCCAGGCGGGCACAGGTGAGCCGACCCTGTTGTTGGAGCGCTCCGCCCTGCGCACCGCTCAAGCCGCGCAGAGCTTCGTGGACGCTCTGCACATCCATATGCAACGACGCCGCCTCAGCGGCAGGCTGCAGGTGCTGGGCAACCCGGCGGTCAAGCTCGGTGATGCGCTACGCGTACAGCAGTCGCCGGAAGACGAACTTAACGGCACTTTCCAGGTACGCTCGGTGACCCACCGCATCACCAAAAGTGAAGGGTTCGTCACGACGATTGGTTTTCGGGGTATTTGAGAAGATTCAACTCCAAGACACAAAGGAGGCACCAAGAAAAATCTAAATCTTTTTGACAGGATGAAAAGGATTGACGGGACAAATACAAATTCTAGAGCCCAAAATTGATCTTCAAAATCCTTTTAATCCTCTCGTCTTTACAGGTTGTCTTGGTGCCCTTGGTGTGATCTTGGTGCCTTAGTGTTAAAGCTTGGAGGTTAAGATATGTCATCCATCGTCGCCACCATTCAGGAAATCATCCGCCACGAACTCAAGAGCGTGCGCATCGCCGAACTCGGCGTGGTGACGGCAGTCTATCCGCACAGCGCCGACGGCGACCACGACAACTACGGCTGCGACGTGCGCCTGAAAAACAGCCGCCTGGAACTCAAGCGCGTACCCGTCGCCACCGGCCACATCGGCACCGTGGCGATCCCCAACATCGATGATCTGGTGTTGCTCGCCTTCGACAAGGGCGACGTCAACCAGCCCATCATCATCGGCCGGCTGTACAACGACGCGGACCGACCGCCGTTGAACAATCCCGACGAGGTGATCTTCCGTCTGCCCCTGCATGCTTCGGACAACGAGGCAGTCAAGGCGCAGATCCGCAATCATCAGAACCAGACGCCGCCGCGGGAAATCCTCGTCGAGATGGCACCGAAAATTACGCTACGCATCAACGACGGCACAGTGACCGCCACCGCCGGGCAGACGGAAATGAAACTCCATCAGCCCGACGGCAGCGGCGGCACGGTGACGGTCGTGGCGGGCAACACCAAGATCGTCATGAACCAGGATGGCGACGTGGAGGTTGAGGCCTTGGGCGCCATGACCCTCAAGGCCCAGCGTGACCTGACTCTGGAAGGGATGAACGTCAAGATCAAAGGCCAGATGAACGTCGATCTGGAAGCCGGCGCCCAGGCCGGCGTCAAAGCCAACATGGGCGCTACGGTCAACGGCGGTTTGTCGTCCACGGTGCAGGGAGCGACAGTGAGCGTCAAGGGCATCACGTCCTTTTCGCCTTGAAAAAAAAGCGGCTGGCAGGATGAACAGGATTTTCAATCTGTCCATGAGAGAGAATCTTTATCCTGTCGATCCTGTAAATCCTGTCGATTTACGGGGTTTTACTGATTCCGGTCATCACGACCGCTGGAGGTCATCTTGAAAAAATCCGATGAAGGTCGTTTTCTCCGCCGTGGCGGGCAACAAATCGAGGTGGATCGCTCCGACGACAGTTTTACCGTCAGTCTGCGCAAGCCCAAGGATGCCGGCCACCTACGCGCCAGCGCCGAGGTGGAGCAGGTCGAGATGTTGACCGGCAAGATCGCCAAGGTGACTCTGACCGCCGACCAAAGCGTGACGCAGTGCCGTGACCGACTCATGGAAAAGCTGCGCCAAAGTGAGAGACTGGTGGTTCATCACGAATACGTCGATCACGCCAATCCCGACATCAACTACCAGATCACGCCGGAGATTTTCCTCAAATTCAAGGACAACGTCCCCCGCGAGCACATGGCCGAAATTCTCGACCAGATCGGCGTGGTTATCAAGAAGGAATATCCCGCGCTGGGGGCCGTCTATCTCGTCGAAGTCACCGACGCCGCCGGCGCCAATCCGATCAAGGTCGCCAACCGACTGGCGGCCAGGCCGGAGGTGGAATACGCCGAACCCTCACTGGTCAACCGCTTCGTCCACAGCAGCCTGCCGGTAGACGAGCAGTTCGTCTCCCAGTGGCATCTCTACAGCAAAACGCAGAACGCGCCGGATATCGAACCTCTGGCCGACGTCAGCGTTTACGAGGCCTGGCAGGTCAGCAAAGGCCGGCGCGAGATCGTGGTGGCTGTACTCGACGACGGCTTTGAGCTCTCCCATCCCGACTTTCAGGGTCCGGGAAAGGTGGTCGAGGCGGTGGACTTTGCCGGCGGCGACGACCAGCCCCTGCCCGAAGCGGGCGACTATCACGGCACGCCCTGCGCCGGAGTGGCGATTGCCGAGGAGAACGGCGTGGGCTGCGTCGGCGCCGCGCCGGGCTGCGCTTTCATGCCGGTGCGCTTTCCCCTGGGCGCAAACGATCCCTGGCTGATCGAAATCTTCACTTACGTCTCGCAACGGGCGCATGTGGCTTCATGCAGTTGGGGCATGATTCCCGGTAATTATCCTTTGAGTCTGGCGGTGCGCGACACCTTCACCAACCTTGCCCGTACCGGCGGCAAGGACGGCCGCGGCCTGATCATCGTGTTTGCCGCCGGCAACTACGATGCGCCCCTCGATGCCAGCGTTGATTATCCCATCCGTTGGCTGGGGCGCGACCTGCAAGGCAACTGGCGCACCTTCACCGCCACCGGACGCATCGTCAACGGCTTTCCCGCCCATCCCGACACCCTGGCGGTGAGCGCCATCAATTCCCTCAACCGCAAATCCCTCTACAGCAACTGGGGACGGCAGATTTCAGTGGCGGCGTCGAGCAACAATTTCGATCCCACCACCCTGAACAAACTGCCCGGGCGCGGCATCACCACCACCGACAATCTCTACTACGGCTCGAGCTTCACACCCGGTAAACGCTACACCAACAGCTTCGGCGGAACCAGCAGCGCCACGCCTCTGGTGGCCGGCGTCTGCGCCCTGGTCAAGTCGGTCAATCCCGAGTTGAGCGCCCTACAGGTTAAGGCGATTATCGAAACAAGCGCCGACAAGGTGGAAGATCCGTCCACAGACCCCCTGTATAACCACGCCAAAGGCACCTACCAGGACAATCATTCGGAATGGTTCGGCTATGGCAAGATCAATGCCCTGCGCGCGGTGCAGGAGGCGGCCGCCCGTCTGGTCCCGCGACGCGTCATCGAAAAAGAGAACGCCATCGCCTTGGCCATCCCCGATTTTTCGGCGACGGGCGTGACCAGCGCCATCCCGGTTTCCGAAGGGGGGCCGGTGACCGAGATCAGCGTCGAGATCGACATCAGCCACACCTGGATCGGCGATCTGGAAGTCAGCCTTCAGTCGCCGACGGGTACCCGGGTCCTGCTGCATAACCGCAGCGGCGGTAGCACCAAAAATCTTAGACGCAGCTACACCTCGGTGGATACCCCCGCCCTTGGCGCCTTTCTCGGCGAGGCGGCGGCCGGCGACTGGCTGCTGCAGATCGCCGACCGCGCCCGCGCGGACGTGGGCACCTTCAACCGCTGGAGTCTCAAACTGGTACTCGGCGAACCGCAGAAGATCCAGGTCAGCTCCAACCAGAGCCTGACCATCCCCGATAATGACCCGGCCGGCATCGCCAGCCCTCTCGCGGTCGGCAGCGAGCGACGGCTCAAGGACATCGCCGTGACAGTCGACATCACCCACACCTGGACCGGCGATCTGCGGGTGAGTCTGGTCGCGCCCTCCGGCCAGGAGGTGGTGTTGCACGACCGCAGCGGCGGCAGCGCCGACAACATCCTCACCACCTACACCCCCTTGCAGGTCCCGGCCCTAGGCGGCTTGACGCAGACGGGAGCGTCTGTCGGCGGCGTCTGGACTCTCAAGGTCGTGGACCTGGCGCGGCGCGATGTGGGCAAACTCAATGGGTGGGGAATGGAGTTGGGTGTTTTGTAACGGCACGGAAATTCAACACCAAGACACCAGGAGCAAGCAAAACATCTGACAGGATCAACAGGACTTACATGAGTTTTTAAAAAGCTTTCCATCCCGTTAACCCTGTCGCCTTGAAGATTTGTCTTGTGCCTTGGTGTTGAAAACAGATTTTCGCTTTAAGGAGCCGCACATGCCCGGACCACCCGTCTCCATAGGCTGCACGGTCATGCTGACCCCCGGTGCCGCCGGTCCGCCGGATACCGGAACCATCATCGCCGTGTTTCCGCCCTTTATCACCGCAGGCGGTATGCCCCTGGCGACCAGCGGATCCTTGTGCATGATGGTCAACTCCCTGAGCGGCGTGCCCTACCCCTTGACCATCGGCATGCCGGCCAGCAGTGGGGTGACGGTGGGCGGCCGCTCCCTGGTGCGCATGCTCGATCGCATTCCGACGCCGCCGGGGATCATGACCATTCTCGGCCCACCGGCGGCGCCGTATGTGACGGACAATTGGCCGCCGTAAAAGAGAAAAATGGATAAACACCAAGACATCGGGAAAAATTAAAAACATCTGACAGGATTAACAGGATTTTTTTAACGAGTTTTTTAAACGCTTTTTATCCCGTCAATCTTGTAAATCCTGTCGCTTTTGAAGGTTTGTTGGTGCCCTGGTGTTAAAAAGCTCTTCAATCGATAGAGGTATTCCATGTCTGATGATTTTACCCGCTTAGGTACCGACCTGCGGCTGCTCGGCGATCTGGAACAGCAGAATTCGCGCATGCGGGGCAGCGACCTGTTCATCCGCACCCGAACCGAAACCGGGAAGGTGGATCTGGCGACGCTGACGCAGGTGGAAAATCTGCAACAGGCGCTGCTGTTGCGCTTTCTCACTCCGGTGGGTGAACTGGCGCAACTCGGGCATCCCGATTACGGCTGCCGCCTGTACGAGTTGATCGGCGAGCCCAATACCGAAACCAACCGCAACCGCGCCAAACTCTACACCCTGCTCGCCCTGCAGGCCGAACCGCGGGTCAGGGAAGTCCTCGCGGTCAGCGTCACCACGCGGCGCAGTCAACCCACTCAGGTGGACATTCGGGCCAGGGTCAAGGTGATCGACAGTGACACCGAGCTGAATCTGGTCTTTCCCTTCTTTTTCGAAGGAGCTACGCCATGAACGGCGATACCCGCAATTTGATCGAACGCCCTTATCAGGAGATCGTCGACGACATTCTCACCGCTGTGGTCGGCGGGGTGGTCAACGAACCCATCATCTTCGATGTCAAGGAAGATCTTTATCCCCTGGCCGAGCCGGCGCGGGAAATCCGCGGCATCACCGGCACCCGTGGACGCGCGCCTCACAACTTCCAAAAGGAGATCGACTTTCTCTTCAGTGAGGGCGACAACGCCGTGGTCTGGCAGCCGGGCGGCACGCGACCCGACGACGAAACGACCTTCTATGTCGACTATTTCCGCCGCGAGAGCGACTCGCCCCTCACCGACATCAACGTCGGCAGCGTCACCCGCACCCTCTCCGAGGCCATCGGCCGCGAGATCGCGACCGTATACCAGCAGATCAATCAGGCCTATCTCGCCGGCTTCATCGACACCGCCGAGGGCACCTCTCTTGATCTGGTGGTTGCGATTCTCGGCGTGGTGCGTCAGACCAAGGACTATGCCGTGGGATTGGCGACCTTCTTCCGCGATCCGGAGGTGGAAGGCAACATCACCATCCCCGAAGCCGTGGTTCTGACCACGGAAAAGGGCGAAGCGAGTTTCGTCACCACCCAACAGCGCACCCTGCAGCGGGGCCAGGTGCGCATCGACGTGCCGATTCGCGCCGGCGAAGACTTCAAGGGCGAAGCGGGCAAGGTCGAGGCGGGCAAGATCACCACCCTGGCCGCGCCCATCGCCGGCATCGCCCGGGTAACCAATTTCGAAGCGACCTTTCTCGGCGCCAAGGATGAAACGGATGAGGAACTGCGCACCCGCGCCCGCGCCGTGCTGCGCGCCCTGGGCAAGGGCACCCTCGCGGCTCTGGCACGGGTGATCTTCGAAGGGCGCGGCGAGTTGGTGGAATACTGGGATCCTTCCGGACCGCCCGCCAAGCAGGCGCCCCTCGGCACCGTCACGCTGCTGGTGGAGGCCGAGCCCGAGCGCTTCCCCAGCTTGCAGGCGGCGGTGCACGAAACCCGTGCCGCCGGGGTTCTGGCGACCCTGGTAGCGCGTTATGTGTTTTTCAAACCGCGCGCGCGAGTGAAAATCTCCGCCGGGCTGACCGCCGCCGGCAAAGACAAGGTCAAGGCCGAAATCATTGCGGCGGTGCAGGCCTACGTTGACGGCTTGACCGCCGGCGACTCGGCAGAAGGCAGCGAATTGGCGGCGGCTTTCACAACGCCCAAGGAGATCACAGACGCAACCATCGTCGACGTCATGGCCTGGCGCAGCGATCTGGGCACCCCCGCTGGAGAATCCCTTGCGGATGCATTGACCGCCGCGGTGAGCGGTTTGCCGACCGGCGATGTGATGGCAATGCGCGAAGCCATCGACCAGATTCTCGCGGGCAGCGCGCCCACGCCCCCCGGCGGTCGCCGCATTGCCGATCGCTCGCTGGTCCGGGGACCGACGGGCGAGCGCGCCACAGATGAAGAAATCGAAGCGGGCACGTTTTCCGTAATCGCGCAAGTCGAGGGCGAGGACTGGTGGGTGGTGCTCGATCTGGAGCCTGCCGACATTGCGCTGGAGGAGGGCTGAGATGCCGACGAAAACCGAGCGTATCCTCAGCTATCTGCCGCAAACCTTTCGCGCTTTGCCGCGCCCCAGCGTGCTCTACAGCCTGGTGGACGCTTTCGGCAGCGAACTGCTCAAGGGCGAAAACAGCCTGGCGGCGGTGATGCTCGCCCACTGGGTCGATCATGCCGATCGCGGCGCCGAACTCATCGACGATCTGGCCCGCATCGGTGCGCTCTACGGTCTTGCGCCGCGACCCGACGAGAGCGTCGAGGAGTTTCGCGAACATCTCAAGCGCTACATCCGCACCTTCATTGAAGGCACGGTCACAGTGCAGGGTGCGCTGCGCATCACGGCGGAGGCCCTGGCTTTGCACATCGTCGATGACTACGCGCATATGGACTGCTGGTGGCACCGCGACACGGATGCCCTGGTGACACGCGAGTCCCAGGGCGCGGATGCGGCTCGGCTGGTGCTCGGCATCACCGAAACCCTTGTCGAAGGCAGCGACGCTACGGCGGCAGAATTCACGGGGAATCTCGATCTCTCTGCTGGGGTCGATCTGCGCCAAGCCGACAATCTGCATCTGGTGGTCGACGGCGCAGCGCCCGTGACCATCGCACTGACTACGGGCGCCGTGGATGCGTCTGCCGTGAGCCTTGACGAAATAAGCAGCGCCATCAACAACGCCTTAGGCCAGACCGTCGCCGGGCACGACGGCCGCCGCGTGCGCCTGGTTTCGCCCACCCAGGGTCCGGCCAGCCGCCTGGATATTCTCGATGGTCCCCATGACGCCGCTTCGACCCTGCTCGCGCTGCCGCCGCGCCATTATACAGGGCACGACGCCGCCCCGGCGCAACTCAGGGCGCAGAAAGAGCATGGGGGCGGGATCGATCTCAGCCAGGAACGCTTTTTGCGCCTCTTCATCGACGGCGCGCATCTCACCGAAATCGACTGCGCCGGGGCCATCCCCGCCGACACCAGTCTCGACGAAGTATGCGACGCCATCAACAATGCCCTGGGTTTTACCCTGGCCGACCATGATGGTGCGCGCCTGAGCCTGACTTCGCCCACGGTCGGCCTGGGCAGCCGCATTGAATTCTTCAAAGCCGCCGCACAGGACGCCGTTGAACGCCTGTTCGGCAGCGTTGCACCCTTGATTCTGGGCAGCGACGCGGCCCCTGCGCGACTGGTCGGCGCGGTCGATCTGTCTCCGGGTATCGACCTCGGCACTGCCGCGAACCTGGCCCTGCGTGTCAACGGCGGCGCGGCCTTGACCATCAACTGTGCCGGAGTCGACCCGGCACGCACCCTGCTGCCCGAAATCGTCGCCGCCATCAACACGGCTCTGGGTCTGGAGTTGGCGAGCCACAACGGGCGTCGCCTCATCCTCAGCTCACCAGCCGGCGGCGCCTCGGCGAGCATCGAGCTTGCCTTCGCCGACGAAGGCGACGCGAGCGAATTGCTCCTCGGTCTGAAACCCCGCTTTTATCAGGGCAGCGCGGCGCGCCAGGCGCAGGTCATCGGCCAGCCGGACCTTTCCGGCGGCGCAGATCTGGCCGCCCTGCACCAACTGCACCTTGCCGTGGACGGCGCACCACCCATTATGATCAACCTGCGCGCCGCTGCCGCCGATCGTCGGCAGGTGAGCCTCGGCGAAATGATCACGGCCATCAATGACACCCTGGCTTCACCAGTTGCCGGCCATGATGGTCGGCATCTGCTGCTCACCTCACCCACCAGCGGCGCCTCCAGCCGATTGGCGGTACAGGCCCTGGAAATGCATCAGGTGCGCCGCTTCCTTACCCGGACCCCGATCCTCGACGAGGCGGCCCCGGCAGTGTTCGGCGTCATCGCCGCTGAGGCACGCGGCACTCCTGCCACCGGCGCCCGCTTGACCGGCAGCGTCGATCTGAGCCGCGGCGCCGATCTGCGCGACGGCCGGTTCCTGCGCTTGGCCCTCGATGATGGAGCGCCCATGGAGATCGATTGTGCCGGACCGCGGCCCCGTGCCGCGACCCTGGTCGAGATCACCAAGGCCATTAACGGAACCTTGGGAGCGGAGATCGCCGCCCATGATGGCAGATACCTGTCCCTCGCCTCTGCGAGCAGCGGCGCCGGCAGCCGGGTGCGGATTCTGCCGAGCCAGGGCCTGGATGCCCGCGAGCTGCTGCTGGGACTTCCCGAAGGCACCGTCCGGGGCAAAGCGGCAACCGGCGTCACCTTCACCGGCACCGTCGATCTGAGCGAAGGCGTCGATCTGCCGGCGCATGCCGCCGTGAAAATCGGCATCGACGGCGAGACTCCCGTCGATATTGCCCTGACCGGGGAAGACCCGGTTCATAAAAACCTCAATCAGCTCATGCTGACCATCAATCTGGCTCTGGGACAGAACATCGCGCGCCACGATGGACGTTACCTCAACCTGTACTCACCTTCCATCGGCACCCTAAGTCGTGTGGAGTTCGCAGCGCCCTCCGGTAGCGATGCCGGCTTGCAAATCTTCGGCATCGCCCCGCCGCGCAGCTACCAGGGAGAAGACGCACGGCCTGCACAGCTTTTGGGGATCAAGGATCTTACGGGGGGAGTCGACCTAGGGGTGCGGCGCTTCCTGCGCCTGGGCATCGACGACCAACCGCCGCACGACCTGGATTGCGCGTCAGGTACCGCCGATCCTGCCGCTGCGACCCTCGACGAAATCATCGCCGCCATCAACATCCAGGCAGGCGCGGAGGTTGCGACACATGACGGCTCCCGCCTGATGCTCAGCTCGCCGACCAGTGGCGCTGCCGGTCGCCTGGGTCTCGCCGCGGCCGAGGCAGGTGATGCCGCCTTGAAATTGCTCGGGCCGGGAATCAGTGACGCCCGCGGCAGCGTCCCCGCACCGGCCGTTCTCGCAGGCGAGGTCGATCTGCTCGCGGGGGTCGATCTGAGTCGCCGCAGTCTGCTACGCCTCGCGGTTGACGGCGGGCGGGCCGCTGATGTGGAAGTCGCCGGGGCCGCACCTGGGCGCACCTTCGGCGATGAAATCGTCGCCGCCATCAACCGGGTGTTTCCCGGTCTAGCCGCCCTGACCGACGACGACCGCCTGCAACTCACCTCGCCCCTTAGCGGTGAAGACAGCCGCCTGAGTCTGATACCCTTGCGGCACCTCGAGGTCATCGAATATCCTCCGGCGCCGCGCGAAGTTTCAGCGGTTATGCGCTACGGCGAAGCACTTGATCTCAACAACGATGGCGCCGCAGACGTCTATGCCGAAGCCGAGTTTCGCACCGAGCAGGGTGTCGTCGGGCCGAGTGTGGCCGATGTCGCCGCAGGTTGGCGCATCGCTTTGCTCATCGCTCTGAATCCCGGTGAACGCGCGCGCGTATGGCGCGATGCCGCAAACGAAATACGCGCCGAGCGCATCGCCGTTGATGGCGCCTGCCACCCCATGGCCGCGGACAAAATTCATCTTGAGGGAGAGCATTCCGGCATATTGCGCCTTGCCCGCGGACGCAACCGCTGGTTGTTCGTCAATTGCCTGGGCCACCGTTTCAATTCTGCCCATTTCGACAGCGGCCGCTTCACCGGCGGTCTGTGCCGCACGCGCGGTATTTTCAATCTGAGCCGCTTCTTCCGCCTCGCCGACGGGCCCCTGGCACCGGTCTTTGCCTGGCCGCCGGGAGCAGACCCCGAACCCCCGACGCATATCAGCCTGCACTGGGTCGAGCATCAACCGGGCGCTTTTACCGTCAACCTGCCCGCCGACCTGCCGCCGCGCTTCGGCGGACGTTTCAATGAAGCGCGCTTTGCGCTGCCCGACGCGTCACCGGAATTCTATCCTTTCAGCGTTACCGAACCGGATAGCGATCCCGATTATCTGCCCACGCGCCTCAACACCTCCTCCAAGTTGGTCAAGGCGCAGATCGTTCCCAACGTACCCTTGGGCTGGCAGCCGGTCGCCATGCCTTTTCGCAAGGCGCGCTCCCTGTCTCTCGGCAGCAACGGCCAAGCGGCGCGCATTTATCTGACGGAAGAGGGTTTTCAGGGCTTTCTGGAAATCGAAGCCAAAATTCCCGGTGCGGCCGGCAACCGCATTCGCATCGCGGCACGCAAATCCGGCGCCGCACTGTTCGATGTCAGCCTCGAATTTGAAGGCGGACGCTTCGAAAATGCCCGCGGCATCGTGCTGGGCGCACCTCTGCCGGCTCTAACGAGCGACCTTCTCAAACCTTCAACGATCGGTCTGTTGCAGGCCAAGGCTGCGGGTATCGAGGTCAAGATCACGCGCGACCGAACTTGAAGTGAAACCGTCCCTTAATACTCACAAAGGAGAACAGATCATGAGCAACGATTGCACACCCTATGTACCTTCGACCCCCGGCGACCTGATCACGGCGGAAAACTGGAACGACATGCAGTGCAAGGTCCAGGAAGACATCGCGGCCAAAACCGCCGCCGCCAAGGAAGAGATTATCGAGGAGGGCGTATCACGGGCCGACAATGCCGAAAAATTCGACGGCAAAAGCGCCACGGAATGGACCGATCTTCTCGACAAGCGTTATGCCGCAGAAGTACACGACCATGAAGGCGTCGCCGGCTACCGACGCTTCATCAAGCGTTTCACGCCGGAACTCGACAAGGTTCTGCTGCATCACAAACTCGGCCGTTTCCCTCTGGTCGACATCTACCGACTCGAAACCGTCGCTGAAGTCAACGACAAACCCTGCAAGCTGCTGTTTTATTACGGCCACGCCGACGCCGAAAAATACAATCTGGCTCATCAGGTCTATCGCGAAAAAGTGCGTCTGGGCTTGCCCTTCGCCCAACTTCTCGATGAGGTCGGAACCGAATATGACGATGAAAACACCATTGAAGACGTTCTCAACGATTTCTGGGAATCTTTCATGCTGACCCCCAACGACGAAATCGACCATTGTCAGACCGACTGGGTGCGCGAATGCTGCGGTCAGCGCCGTACGGTGGCCGAGTTAAAGAAGGCCGATCAGTGGAACGATCTCTATGTGGCGATGCTGCCCGTTCGGGTTCTGGTAGGAGAGACGGTCTGCCGCGGCGCATCCTTCGACACCGCGCAGCCCACGGAACGACCGATCAACGAACTCAGACCTATCGACGCCATACGCGAAGTCGAAGGGGGATGCCGCGCGCTGCTCGCCCAGGTCAATTACAATACCATCTACCTGGAAGTGAAAGGCCTGACGGCAAACGTTTCGCCGGTGGACCTGATGATTCTCATGCGCAGTTGATGACCGAACATAATGACACCACAGGGGTGCGGCCTGCCGCGCCCCTACATTAAACCTGGATCCCTGAGATCCGGGTAAAACCAACCAACCAGGGCGCGGGCGATGACGCTATGAAATTGACGGAAACCTATTCAGGACAAAATGAGCGCTTCGAAGGGGATTTGACCTTGTGGCTGCGTACTCTGCCGGTCGGGGCGGTGGCGACCCGGGCCGTCGTGACCCTGGCACCGCCGCAATTCTCCTCGCAGCAGGAAACCATCACCTTCAGCAACGGCCAGGGGGAGTTGGGAGCGGTGAAGAGGCTTTCCGGCAATGACCTTGAGGTCGACTTTCGCGCGCGCCGCACCCTGGCGGCGGTGACCCCCCGGCCGGGCGCCACCGGCACCGCGACCCTGCAGGTCGACATGGGGGGCGCCTATGTCGGAGTCGCGCAGGACGGCACGTTTAATTCATCCGCATCTCCCTGGCAGGTCAATTTCGATCCTCCAAATCCACAACTCGACCTGCCGGGCCTGACCGTTACCCGCTTCAAACTGCACCAGGCCCCCCGCTCCTTCAACCTGGCCTCGGTGAGCATTCGCAGCGTGGCGAGCAACCTGCAGGTGAGCCTCGGCCAGATGGCCCCCTTCTGGGTGCATCTCGGCGAGTTGTCCAAGATGCAAACCTCCCCCGATTTCGCCGATGTGCTCAATTTTTTTCTGACCACGACCGAAGCGCAAAATGGCTTTTACCACATTCCGTTAGTGGTGCATTCAGATACCCTGGCGCGCCTCGACATCACCCTCAGCATCGATTACCTTTTGGAGCAGTCGATCCTGCCGCCGCACCTCTCCGAAGTGGATCTGCCCTATGACTTCTCGACCCTGCCGGGCAGCGAGGAGGGACTGCTCACCGTGCGTCTGCCGCGCGGCGCGGTTCCCGTGGAGGGGCGTACCAGCGCGGCCATTCGCGGCACTTTCGACCCGAGCCGTCTGGCCATGGGCGAAGCGGGGGCCATGCCTGCCCTCGGCGCGCTCACCCTTTCACCCCACTGCACCCTGGCCCAAGCCTTGACCCCGACCAGGGAAATCGAATTGACCGCCGTCGATCTGCCCCTGGCCAACACCCAACCGGGCTTGGCCGGCCTGCACCTGAGCCTGATGAGCGATGCCGACGGCAAGCCGACGGGGGAAATTCTCGCAAGTGCTGAGGTCAGCGTGGGCAAAGAGTTACCCGATGGCAGCGTCTGGGGCAGCGCCGATCTGGCGGAGGCGTTGCGTCTTCTGCCTGGAGAGCGTTACTGGCTGGTGGTGCAGAGCCGCGACGGCGAGGCTTTCTGGAGCGTGGACCAGGGTGATGCCCTCCATCCGCCCCTGCAATGCAGCCGCGATGGCGGCCTTTCCTGGCGCACGGCAAGCGGCACGGGTCTGGCGGCGCCGCTTGCCGCCGAATATCGCCTGCGCCATATGCCGCAGCGCTTCAGCCTGCCGGTTCAGTTGCAGATCGGTGAAGGCCCATCCGCAGTGCGCCGCCGCCTCGACGAGTACGCCGCGGCGGGTAAGATTGAGTTTTCCTTCGACTTCGCGCAGAAACTGCGCGAACATCTCGACCAGCCGGAGGTCTCCGGCCCCTCTCCCGACCAGCCCCCTTTGTGCAATCCCGATTTCGCCCTGCCTGGGCCCCAGGACGCGACCCGCCGCCTGTTCGGTTTCGACAGCTTCTGCTATTGGATGATCAACAGCAACGTGGACTTGTCACGCGGCCTCAATTTGAGCCATGAGCGCTACATCAGGCTCTCCATCGGGGATGGCCCGCCCGTGCGCATCGACTGCGCCGGAGCCGAACCACGGCGTACCCAGGCTGAAGAAATCGTGGGGGCGATCAACCGCACCCTGGGCGAAACGATCGCCACGCTCACCGTAGGCGCCAGCGGCGCGGGGCGGTTTCTGACCCTGCAATCCGCAAGCGGCGCCAACCTGTGCCTGCATCCCTGGTGCGGACAGGGACTACCCGAGTGCTGGCAGGGAACCGCCTCACACAGTCACCGGGTGCGCCTTAATGCCACGGATTTCAACGAATCACGCACCAGCCTGCTGCTTGCCGGTCCCAGCTTAATTGAGCAGGGCTTACGCACAACGCACCTGGGCGGCCTCATGAGCACAACGGGCCTGGGGGTCATTGAGCAGACCTGGCGTCCGGCCTGTTTCGCCGAGGGCGAAGTTTCAACCACCCAGGAAACGCAAGCCCGCCTCAGCCAAGAGTTCGCGGTGGCTCCCGGAGTCGAGTATCTGCTGCAATTGCGCTATGGTGTGCTGGAAGCCGCCCCTGCGACCGAGTGTTCGCCCTGCGCCCCCCAGGGATGTGCGCCCTGCTCCCCTGAAGGGGCGCAGGCGCCGCGCTGGGAAGTGGGGTGGTTTGACGCCGCCGGAAACTCCCTGGAGATCGCCGCCGCGCGTCTGGACGTCATGCGCAACGCAGCCCTGGTTTCTCCCGGCACGCTGCTGGAGGCACGACTGACTCCGCCACAGGATGCCGTACGCGGCGAATTGCGGCTGCTGCACGAGGCAGCCGACTCCTATGCGCTGCTGCTTGATGAGTTGTCTCTGCATCCCACTACCCACCTTACCCGTAATGGGGATTTCTCACGCTGGGAAACGCTCAACGGCGTGGAGATACCCGAGCAGTGGCACATCGAGAGCGGCTGGGTGGAGCAACATGCGCAAGGCGGGATGGTGTTACGCGGCGACGGCCCGGAAGAGGCGATTCTGAGCCAGGAGTTCGAAGTTACCGCAGGAACTGAATTTCGTCTGCGGATGCATGCCTTGAGCACTGCAGTGACGGAAGAAGCGCGACCGCTCGAGGAGCGTGCGCGGTTCGAACTGCTGTGGCGGGGGAGAGATCTCGCGACCCTTGAAGCCCTAACGCTACCCCTTGACGAGCGTGGGTTTGGCGGGCATGCCTGGCAAGGCAGCGCCCCCGCCGGAGCCGCGCAGGCGGAGTTACGCCTGGTGCAACCCCGGGGGCAGAGTGCTCTGCGCATTGCGGAGGTACGTCTGGAAAAAATCGACACCCTCGCCGTGCCTCTAACCTTCCTTGGCGAGTCGCCCGGACGGCTCAAAGTCAGCGACCTGAAGGTCACCTATGATCTGCCGGCAAACCCCCCAAGAGCCGTCACCCGCGGGGTCGTTCAAACCTCGCAGATCGCGCAAGCCTTTCTTGTCTCATCCCTTCCCCCCGGGGCAGGCATCGCGCTCGCCGCCCTGGCTGAGCAACCGGTCATTCACATTTCAGGGGTGGGACCGCGCTACATGGAACTTCTGGAGCGGCAACAGATTACCACCATCGGCGAACTGGCGAGACTGCACCCTGCCCGTCAGATCGAGGGGATTCCGCCGGGGCGATTGCTTGAAATCAAGGCTGCCGCGGAACTGGTCCTTGAAGGCGCCGGCCAATGTCTGTCTTTTCCCATGCTCGCCGAATATACCGTGGGCGAACTCATGGCCTTGTCCACCGAAGAGTTGGCGCGCCTCAGCGGCCAGCCCCTGGAGCGCGCCGCGCGTCTGCACAAAGGCTTGCGCACCCAGCATCTGCTCCTGGACAATCACGCGCTCCGCACCCTGACCCTGGGTCAACTGGCGGGCGACGCGACCAATAAGAAGGACCGCCCCGCGTGAGAAATGGCGGCGAAAAACGCCGTCATTTCTCGTTTTTTTCTTCTCCCTTACCGAACTTGCGCAGGGTTTCCGCCATCTTGAGCAAACGCTGATCGACCTTCTGGTTGATCGTATTTTCTGCCCAGCGGCCTTCCGCGTCGCGTTCACCGGCCGCCATGCCGGTAAGAATTTCAATGCCCTCATCCACCGAGGTCACCGACCAGATATGGAAGCGGCCCTGCTCCACCGCCTCGCGCACCATTTTGTTCAGCATGAGGTTCCTGCGGTTGGCCTCCGGAATGATCACGCCCTGCTCGCCGGTAAGCCCTTTAGCCTTGCACACCAGGTAAAAACCTTCGATTTTTTCGTTAACGCCGCCGATGGGCTGCACCTGGCCGCGCTGGTTGACCGACCCGGTCACGGCGATGCCTTGCTTAATGGGAACCTGCGCCAGGGATGAGAGCAGTGCATAAAGTTCCGCGCAGGAGGCGCTGTCGCCCTCGACGCCGGCATAGGATTGCTCGAAACAGATGGAGGCGGCCAGAGCCAGAGGCTTATCTTGAGCGAAGCGCTCACCGAAGAATCCCGAGAAGATCATCACGCCCTTATCGTGAATGGGGCCGCTGAGCTTGACCTCACGCTCGATGTTGACCATGCCGCCCTTGCCGAGGTAGGTACGCACCGTCAGACGCACCGGCTTGCCGAAGCTGTAATCGCCCAACTGATAAACGGTCAGGCCGTTAATCTGACCGACCACGGCACCTTCGGTATCGACCAGCAGAGTGCCGTCCTCGATGAATTCCTGAATTTTTTCTTCGACCTTGTTGCACCTATAGGTACGCGCCTCGATGGCCAACTCCACATGCTCGGCCGCCACCCGGTCACCACCGTCACGTTCAGCGTAAAACGCCGCCTCGCGAATGAGATTGGCGATTTCGAGAAAACAGGAGGAAAAGCGCGCCTGATCTTCAGTGAGGCGCGCCGAGTGCTCCACGGTTCGCGCCACCGCCGTCGGGTCGAAATGCAGCAGCGCTTCATCACGGCACTTGGCGCCGATGAAAAGAGCATATTGCTGGGCGTTCTCCCAGGTGTTCTTCATCATGCGATCGAAATCGGCCTTGACCTTGAAATACTTGCGAAAATCCGTGTCGTATTGAAACAGCAGGTAATAAAAAAGCGGCGTCCCGATCATGATGATCTTGCAATCGAGAGGAACCGGCCTGGGTTTGAGGCTGACCGTGGCAAGAAGACGAAACTGCTCGGTCATATCTTCGATTTTGACTTCCTTGTTGCGAATGCAGCGTTTGAGCGCCTCGTAGGAAAAGAGATTGATCAGCACCTCGCGACAGTCAAGAATCAGATAGCCGCCGTTGGCGCGATGCAGAGCTCCAGGCTTGATCATTTTGTAATCAGTGGTGGCGTTGCCCATCTGGATAACGTGTTCGATGCGGCCGAAGAGATTGAAATAGGTCGGGTTGGCCTCATAGACCACCGGCGCACCTTCCAACCCATGATTATCGACGAACAGGTTGACCAGATAGCGATCGAAGGAAGCTTCCTGCTGTGGCATTTTAATCCCCGGCAAGGCGATCTGCGGTCCTTTGTTCGGCCGCAGCTCTTCGATACGATTGAGAATGTCTTTTTTGCAATTGGTGAAGTGCTCAAGGATGCGCTCATCCTCGGCATATTTCTGTTCGAGATCGACAAAAAGATGCTTCATGGCATAGCTGACCACCTCCTTCTCCATCGCCGCGGTCGCTTCGCGGGCATCTTCTTCAATGCGGCGCACATCGCGCAGCACATCGTTGAGGTGGTCTTGAAGCTTGCTGCCGCGCTCGTCCAGGTCGGTTTTTTCCTCATCGGAGAGGTTCTCGTACTCCTCCTGGGAGAGAGGATGGCCGTCGCGCACCGGCACCAGGACCAATCCACTCACCGTGCGCTGTAGAGTAAAGCCTTTTTCTTCGGCCTCGTGCTCAAGCTGCTGGAAAAGCGCCTTGTGCTTTTCCTGATGTTCGGCGGCGATTTTACTTTTCTGCTCTTCATACTCCTTACTCTCAAAAACCCTGGGAAGTTCTTCGGCGAGGCGCTCGACCAGTCGATCGACATCCTTTTTGAATTCGCTGCCCTGACCGGCAGGCAGGCGAATAAAATCGGGCCGGGTGCCATCGTTAAAGTCATGGACATAGCACCAGTCGTCGGGAATCTCACGCTCTTTGGCGCGCGCATTGAGGATTTTTTTGATGGTCGAGGAACGCCCCGTCCCCGGTTCGCCGAGAATGAACACATTGAAGCCACTGTCCTTGATGCCCAGACCGAAATCGATGGCCGTCATGGCCCGTTCCTGGCCAATGGTTCCCTCCAGGGGGGGCAGATCGCGGGTGGTTTCAAATTCAAACTGATTGGGGTCACAGCGCCAGGTCAATGAATCGGTTTCGAGTCGCAGATGATCAAGAGCCATATGCAGAGTCCATTTCTTTCCTTGTGGTTGGGGCCCACATCTATGCGCCCTGGGCGGACGCAGTCCGCCCCTACAACACACCAATTATTCCGCTGATTCCAACAACTTCACCGGCGCTTCCAGGTACCCTTTGAGCGTATCAAGAAACGCTGCGGCATCGGCGCCGTCGAGCACGCGGTGATCGGCGGAGAGTGTCAGGCGCAGTCGCGGCACGACCTGGATTGAGCCGAACTCATCGGCGACGACATCTTCAGTCACCGCCCCTACTGCCAAGGCTGCCGCCTGGGGTGCGGTGATGATGGCGGTGAAGGAGTCCACTCCGAGCATTCCCATATTGGATACGGTAAAGGTCCCCTCGCTCAGATCCTCCTGGGTGACCTTGCCGTCCTTGGCCTTGCGCGCCAACTCGCGCGCCTTTTCACCGATCCGGCGCAGAGAAAGCCCGGCACAGTCGCGAATGACCGGGCTGTAAAGCCCCTTGTCGACGGCTACCGCCAGCGCCAGATTGATCTTGTCGAGCGTTTTTACGCCTTCGTCCTGCCAGCGCGCATTGACTTCGGGATGCGCGCTCAAGGCGCGCACGGCGGCGGCCAGGATAAAGTCGTTGACGGAAAGTTCGAGTTGGCGATGAAAACGCATGACATCCGACATGTCCACGACCGCTGTCACATAAAAATGCGGAGTACTGGTCCAACTTTCCGTCATTTTGCGCGCGATGGTCTTGCGCAGACTCGGCGATTTTTTTGCGGCGCTACGCTCGCCCCCTGTACGGGGCTCTTTACGCTTCTCATGGTGGGCGGTATCTTGCGAAGACTTGCGGCCGCTCAGATATTCTTCGACGTCGGCACGCACGATGCGTCCTCCGGGACCGCTACCGCGCACCCGACGCAGCTCGACATCTTTAGATTCAGCCAATCTTCGTGCTTCCGCGGAAACCCGGGCGACCTCCCAGACACGCTTGCTCAGATCGGCTTTTTCTTTTTCCGGCTCTTTTGTCCTCTTGGGCTTTTCCGCCGCCTCTTCTTTCTCTTCTTTCTCTTCTTTCTCTTCTTTCTCTTCGCCCTTTTCGTCCTTTTCGTCCTTTTCGTCCTTTTCGTCCTTTTCGTCCTTTTCGTCCTTTTCGTCCTTTTCGTCCTTTTCGTCCTTTTCGTCCCCTTTGTCCTCTTTGTCCTCTTTGTCCTCTTTGTCCTCTTTGTCCTCTTTGTCCTCTTTGTCCTCGGCGGCCTCTTCGTCCTCTGTGTCCTGCAATTTTTCCGGCTCGGCTTCTTTTTCTGCGGCCTCGGCGGATTCACCACCTTCGCTCTCAAACTCCGCCAGCACGGTTCCTACGGCGACCGTCTCGCCTTCCTTGACCTTGATGGCGCTCACCACGCCTTCGTCAAAGGCTTCCATCTCCATGGCGGCCTTATCCGTTTCAACCTCGGCGATGATGTCGCCTTTCTTGACCTTTTGCCCCTCTTTGATTTTCCACTCCAGAACCGTCCCTTCCTCCATGGTGTCACTGAGTTTGGGCATCTTTATTTCCTGGGACATAAAATCCTCCTGAAAATGATCAGTACTTCATCACCTCGTGAACACGGGTCATGACACGTCGAACATCAGGGATGGCCGCCTGCTCCAAGGCCTTGTTGTAGGGCATGGGCACATCGGCCGAACCCACGCGCAACACCGGCGCGGCCAAAGCATCAAAGGCATGCTCCATGATGATGGCGGCGATTTCTCCACCCCACCCGCCGGTGAGCCAGCATTCCTCCACAGTGACGGCACGCCCGGTTTTGCGCACCGAATCGAGAATCGCCGGGACATCGAGAGGGTTGAGTCCGCGCAGATCAAGCACCTCCGCCTCAATACCTTCTTCCGCCAATTTCTCTGCCGCATCAAGGCAGACATAGACCATCTTCGACAGACAGATGAGGGTCACATCCTTGCCCTCGCGTTTGACATCCGCCACGCCCAGAGGAAGGGTGTACTCCCCCTCGGGCACCTCGCCTTTGACGCCGTAAAGACCTTCATGTTCGACGAAAAATACCGGGTCATCGGAACGGATCGCCGATTTGAGCAGGCCCTTGGCGTCGGCCGGCACCGAGGGCACCACCACGCGCAGACCCGGACAGTGCATGAGCATTGCCTCGATGGAATGGCTGTGCTGGGCGCCGAGTTGATTGCCGGCGCCGCCAGGAGAGCGGATGGTCAGGGGCACTTTGACATTGCCGCCGAACATGTAACGAATAACCGCTACGTTGTTCATGATCTGATCCAGGGCGACGATGCCGAAATTGACGGTCATCAGCTCAACGATGGGTCGCAGACCGACCATGGCCGCGCCACACCCCATGCCGGTAAAACCGGCTTCGGAAATGGGGGTGTCGATAACCCGTTTATCGCCGAACTTGGCAAGCAATCCTTTGGTTACCTTGAACGACCCTTCGTATTGAGCGACGTCTTCTCCCAGAATAAACACATTGGGATCACGTTCCAGCTCTTCCTTGAGGGCCTGATTGATGGCGTCACGACAGGTAATTGAAGGCATGGGTAACTCCATTGAGGAGAAGGGGGTTCTAAGGTTCAGGATTCCACATAAACGTCGGTCCAGAGTTCTTCGGGTCCGGGGTCAGGACTTTCCTCGGCGAAGCGGATGGCTTCTTCGATCGTCTTTTTTTCCTCGTCCTTGATTTTCTGCAAATCGTCTTCGCTCGCCTTGCCCTCGACCACCAGCCAGTGACCGAGATTGGGGATAGGATCGCGCTCCTGCCACAACTGCTTTTCCTGCTTACTGCGATAATTTCCGGGGTCGGAAATGGAATGACCGCGAAAACGGTAGGTCAATGCCTCGATATAGGTTGGCCCTTCGCCGGCCCGGGCTCTGCCCACCGCTTTGCGCACTTCTTCATAGACCTTAAGTACGTCCATGCCATCGACCTTGACTCCGGGCGTTTCGTAGGCGCAGCTTTTTTTGAAAAGTTCTTCCACGGCGCTGGCCCGCGCTACCGAGGTGCCGATGCCGTACATATTGTTTTCGCAAACAAAGACCACCGGCACCTGATAAAGAGCGGCCAGGTTCATGGCTTCATGAAAAACGCCCTGGTTGGTGGCCCCGTCGCCGAACAGGCAGACCACGACTTCGTTTTTTTCCTGGTACTGAATTGCATAGCCCATCCCCACCGCAAGCGGAATATGGCCGCCGACGATGCCATAACCACCCATGAAACGGACACTGGGATCAAACATATGCATGGACCCGCCCTTGCCACGGCTGACCCCCGTTTTCTTACCGAACAGTTCGGCCATGACCGGTCCGGGATCGGTCCCCTTGGCGAGAATAAGGCCGTGTTCACGATAGGCGGCGATCATGTAGTCGTCTTTGCGCATGGCATGAGCAACGCCCACCCCCACCGCTTCCTGGCCGCTATACAAATGCAGAAAACCGCCCATCTTGCCCTGGCTGTAAAGGGATGGACAGGATTCTTCGAATTCGCGGATGCGCACCATGTCGCGATACATGGCAAGCAGTTCCTGTGTCTGGAGTTGTGTCGCTTCCTTTTTGTCTTTCATGGTCACCCCTTTCCAAAACCCGCTGCCGGCGGACAAACTTTTTGATGGAGTTTGTCGCCCTTCAATGTTAGCAACTCCCTTGGGCTTGGCAACTGCCGGACGGATAAGTCAATTACTTTCTTGCCCTGGAGAAAGGGCACGATATCCTTTAAAAAATAAGAATAGCGAGATAGGAGGAAGGCATGGCCGATTTTGTTTCCTACACCCTCAGCGACGGCATCGCACGCGTGGCACTTGATTCCCCTGATGGCAAAGTCAACATTCTCAATGGCGATTTTCTCGTGCAACTTGGCGAGATCGCGCGGCAACTTGCCGCCGATACGAGGGTGCGTGCCGCTTTCGTGGTCAGTACGAAAAACGCCGGCTTCATCGCCGGCGCCGATATCCGCGAGATCGCCGCAGTGCAGGATGCCGCCGAGGGCGAGCGCCTGGCCCGCGAAGGACAGCAGATCTTCGAGAGCTGGGCGCGCTTACCCTTTCCCGTGGTGGCAGCCATCCACGGCCACTGCATGGGCGGCGGCACCGAGTTTGCCCTCGCCTGCCATTATCGTGTCGTTACCGAAAACAGTTCCATCGCCCTGCCGGAAATCAAACTCGGGCTGTTTCCCGGCTTCGGCGGCACCCAACGCCTGCCGCGCCTGATCTCCCTCGAAAAAACTCTGGACCTTATTCTCACCGGCCGCAACGTCTCGGGCATCGAAGCTCTGAACCTGGGATTGGCCGATGAATGCGCAGCCCCGCAAGATATTGAACAAGCCGCCGAGGATCTCGCGCGCCGCGCCGTTCGCGACCCGCGGGAGGTTCTGAAAAAACGCCGCCGCAAGACTGCCGGCCTGCGCATATGGCTGCTTGAAAAAAATCCCATCGGGCGCGCCGTACTTTTTTACCAGGCCAAGAAAAAGGTGCGTGTACGCAGCGGCGGCCATTATCCCGCGCCCTCAAAAGCCCTGGAGGTGATCCGAGAAGGTCTGCGTGACACCCTGGAGGCGGGATTGAAATTGGAAGCACGTGAACTTGGGCACATTCTGCTGACCCCCGCCTGCAAAAACCTTATCCATGTTTTTGAGCTCAATCAGCGCGCGAAAAAAGCGCCGGGGCTCGACACCGAGACCCTGGACGTCGCGAGGGCCGCTGTCATCGGCGGCGGAGTCATGGGTCGCGGCATCGCCGGGCTGCTCGCCGAGCGCGGCATTCCGGTCGTAATCCGCGATCTTCAGGAAGAGATTGTCCGTCAGGCCCTTGACGCAATCCGCACACGCTTCGAGCACCAGGCCGAGAAAAAGCATCAGCCCCCTGAGGTGGTTGCGGAAAAGATGGCGCGCATCTGGGGCACCACCCTTGCGGAAGATCTCGCGGGCACCGATCTGGTCATCGAGGCGGTGGTGGAAAAAATGACCGTCAAACAGGCAGTGTTGGAAGAAATCGAACCACTGTTGCCCGAAACGGCCCTTTTTGCCACCAACACTTCGGCCCTCTCGGTGAGTGAACTGCAAAAAAGCGCGCAGCGCCCGCAAAACCTCGGGGGTCTGCACTTTTTCAACCCCGCCGAAAAGATGCCCCTGGTCGAGGTCATCCGCGGCGAAGCCACCTCTGAGCAGGCCCTCGCGACCTTGTTTGCTACGGCACTCAAACTCGGCAAGACGCCCATCGTCGTCGCCGACCGTCCGGGATTCCTTGTCAACCGTCTGCTCATGGCTTTTCTTAACGAAGCCTGCCTCATTGTGGAGAACGGTGTGGACTGGCTCTCCCTGGACGTGCGGGCCACCAGCTTCGGCCTGCCCATGGGTCCGTTCCGCCTCATTGATGAAGTAGGGATCGACATCGGCGCCGAGGTCGGCACGACCCTGAGCCAAGCTTTTACCTATGTCGAAAAAAGTTCACTGCTGGAACGCGCCGCCGAACACAAGGACCTGGGACGCAAAAGCGGGCGGGGATTCTATCGCTACCAGAAGGGACAGGAAATCGGCCGCAACCAGGCCCTGGCCGATCACCTCGACCTGCGGATTGACGGACGCTCCGCCCGGCGTGCCGACCTGCGCCGCATGCTGCTGCTGATGGTCAATGAAGCCGGCCGCTGCCTGGAAGAAGGCGTGGTCGCGACTCCCGAGGACGTGGATACGGGCATGATCTTCGGCACCGGCTTTCCGCCGTTTCTGGGAGGGCTGTGTCGCTGGGCCGACAGCCAGGGGCTGCCGGCACTGGTTACAGAACTGGAAACCCTCGCCACCGAACACGGGGAGCGTTTCAGCCCAGCAGGTGGGCTGCTCGGGCGCGAAAGATTTTATGAAAAGAAATAAGAAGGGGACGGTCGCGCAAGCCGCCGTCCACCACTTAACATCTGTTCATTTTTCCTGCACACAGAGATTCTATAGCCTGGGGCCGCCTCATTCCCCCAAGCCCTCTTCAATCAGAGCTATCAGCCGCCCGAGATTATTCCCGTGCAACGGATGACAGGGCGCACCCAGAACGGTTCCCATTTCCGGCAGAAGATTATCCCTGCTGCGGGCGCCCGTGTCGAACAAAACCACGGCGGTTTGCCCGTGGCGCAGAGTTTTGGCTTCGGCCAGGATTTCACGCTTGAGATCGGCGCCGCGCACACGCGGAACATTGGCCTCGCCGTCGGACAGCACCACCAGCAGCGCCTGCAGGCCAGGATCACGGCGGCGTTCCTGGTCGATGAGACGGCGGGCGGCGAAAAGCCCAGCCGCCAGGGGGGTAGCACCACCGATGGCCAGCCGCCGCAGACGCGCACGGGCCAGTGCGCCGCTGCGGGTCGGTGCCAATTGCACCTGCGCACCCCTTTCCCTAAAAGTTACCAGGGCCACCCGATCACGGCTCAAGTAGGCGCGGCGCAGTAGGGCCAGCACCGCCCCTTTGGCCAGAGCGATGCGCGCGGTCGTACCCTCGCCCATAGAATCCGAGGCATCCACCAGAAACACCACCAGGGTTTCCTGACGCTGCCGCCGAATGGTGCGGTGCACATCCGCCGCGTGAATCTTAAGATTGCCGGCTCCGCGACTGGCCGCCGCGCGCAGGGTGCGCCCCAAGGCCAGTTCATGAGAACCGCCACGTTCAGCCGGAACAGTGCGCAGCACGCCGCCGCTGCGTCCACTGTTACCTAAGCGTCGGCCGGCCCCGCGCAGGCGCCGGCGCCGCTTGCCGATGGCACCTATTTCAGGGAGGGTCAGGCTTTGGGGTTCGATGATGCGTGCAGAACTTTTTTTTTAAGAAAGGTAAACAACTGGCTACCCGCAGCCGTGGCGCCGGGAATCTCCATGGAAGCGCCCCAATCGTCCGCCTCGTCAGTCTCATCTTCCGCAAAGGGTTCTGCCGCCGGGAGTTTTTCCCCGGCAAGAACTTGGTGCAGATGCTGACGGAAATCAGCCTGGTCGCCACTTGCCGAGGAGCCGAGGCGGTGCGGCAACACCAGCAGCGCCGCCTCGAAAATTTCCGCATCGCAGACCCGTTCGCGCTCGAGTAACGCGGCCAACGCACGCGCCGCGCGCGCGATGGCCAGATCGCTGCGATGGCCTTGGGCGCCGACAGCCAGGCTGATCTGCACGGCGCGATCGATGGCCGCATCGGTCAGAACGACGGCATTGAGATTGGCGCGTGCCTGCACCACCTGGCGGCGCAGCATATCCTCCTGTGCAGCCCAGGTTTCAGCAAAAGCGACGGGATTTTCTTCAAACGCCATCCGTCGACGCACCACTTCGCGGCGCTGGGTGGCCTCCTCGATGCCGCGGACCCATACGCACAGGCCGAAACGATCGAGAAACTGGGGGCGCAACTCGCCCTCTTCGGGATTCATGGTGCCCACCAGCAGAAAGCGCGCCGGATGGCTGACGCTGATCCCTTCGCGCTCAACGCGATTTACGCCCGTGGCCGCTGCATCGAGCAGCAGATCGACCAGATGATCAGGCAGCAGATTGACTTCATCCACATAGAGAATGCCGCGATTGGCCGCCGCCAGCAGGCCGGGTTCGAAATGTCGCCGGCCGCTGGCGAGGGTTTTTTCCAGATGCAAAGTGCCCACCACCCGATCTTCGGTGGCGGCCAAGGGCAAGTCCACCAAAGGCATTGGGCGCTTGGTGATCTCCAGTGCTTCGCCGGCACGCAAACGCGCCGCGCATTCATCGTGCATGGCCTCAGCGGGTGCGGGCGGACAATGAAAAGGACAGTCGGCCACCGCCTCGATTTCGGGCAGCAGTGCGGCCAGGGCACGCACCGCCGTGGACTTGCCGGTGCCCTTGTGCCCCTGGATCAACACCCCGCCGATAGACGGGTCAACGGCATTGAGCAGCAAGGCGGTGCGCAGGTCTTCCTGGCCAAGCAGGGCGGAGAATGGATATGTGGCTGCGTCCTTCATCAAAAAATCCAAGAAAAAGAGAAATCCCTATATTCCTTGTAACCATTCTGCGGCAACCTCCGACAGTACCGCAGGGTGCGGCGGTTGAGTGCTGCGGCAAATGTTTGAGCCGCAGGTGAGTTTTTGCCGCACGCGATGCCGCCGTACCNGGCGGTTGAGTGCTGCGGCAAATGTTTGAGCCGCAGGTGAGTTTTTGCCGCACGCGATGCCGCCGTACCCTGCGGTGCATGCTGAACAGTTACGAATTCCTTAAGGATAAGACCTGTACCGATCACAAGCAACCGGCTCTCTCACCGCCTGCTCACCGCCAGGGTCAGCGCCAACCCGACAAACACGGCACCCGCCACCCGATTGAGGGCACGCTGAACGTTTGCCGAACGATTGAGCCAGGCGCCAAGCGTTCCGGCGAGCAGGGCGACGCTGCCGAAGACCAGGATAGTTGCGACGATAAACAACGCGCCGAGCAATAGGATCTGCACGGATACCGGCCCACGGTCCGGATCGGCGAATTGCGGCAGAAACGCCAGGAAAAAGATCGACACTTTGGGATTGGTGATGTTCATGAGGATGCCGCGCCGATAGAGCTTGAAACGGTTCAGGGCTCCGCCGGTCTCCATCGAGACCGGCGCGGCGGCACGAAAGGCCTGCCAGGCGAGATAGAGCAGATAAGCCGCGCCCACCAGTTTGAGCGCGGTGAAGGCGGTTGCGGAAACCTGGAAAATCACCGCCACGCCCATGGCCACCGCCAGGGTATGCACCACCAGGCCGGTGCACAAGCCCAGGGTCACGGAAAATCCCGCACCCTTTCCGTGCAGCGCCGATTGGGTCAGGACAAAGATATTGTCCGGCCCCGGCGCCAGGCCGAGGAGGATTGATGCGGCGAAAAAGGCCGACAGGAGTTCGACAGGAATCACGGGAAATCCTTTCTTGCGTCCGGCAGAAATCCGCGAGGATGAAACCTGGAAAGGCTTAGCCCAAGATACTTATTTCTCCCATCCATCACAAGCGGCTTGTTCACTGTTCGAAACGAGTGATTTGACATTGGGCGTTTATCCGCTACGTTTGGCAATGATCGCCAATCCGCTTTGCCCTGTTCTGTCTGGACAACGTTTCCTTGCCGAAGGAGAAGTCCCATGATCCCCAAGATCTTTCTCTGCGTACTGATTGCCACAGTTTTTGCCGGCCCCGCCTTCGGCGAATCCCAGGTCAAACCCGCTCCCAACGGCATCACCGTGCCGGACGGCTATCAGGATTGGCGCCTGATCAGCTCTTCCTATCGTGAGGACAACAAGACTCTGCGCGTCATCCTCGGCAACGATAAAGCGATTGAAGCGGCTCTCGCCGGTCAGACCAACCCCTGGCCCGACGGAGCCATTATCGGCAAGCTCGTGTGGAAGGAAGACCGCCACCCGCAATGGCCATCGGCGATCATTCCCGGCGAACTCTCGCACATCGAATTCATGATCAAGGATCAGGAGAAATACGCCGACACTGTCAACTGGGGCTTCGCCCGCTGGGTCGGCATGGAGTTGACGCCTTACGGCGAGAGCGCTGACTTCGCCAAAGAATGCGTCAATTGTCACATCCCCGTGAAAGACAAGGATTACGTCTTCAGCAAAATCTCGCCGCTCCCCCGCTAACCTGAGCAAGGCCTGCCCCATGAGACATGAAAAAACAACTTTTCGTAACGACGACGGCGACGAACTGGCGGCCATCCTTAACCTGCCCGAGGACGAGAAACCCCTTGCCTATGCCATTTTCGCCCACTGCTTCACCTGCACCAAGAACAGCCTGGCCGCCGCCAACATCGCCCGCGCCTTGAGCCGGCAACGCATTGCGGTGCTGCGTTTCGACTTCACCGGGCTGGGTGAAAGTAAAGGCGAGTTCGCCGCCACCACGTTTACCCACAACGTCAAAGATCTTCTTGCCGCCGCTCGCTTTCTGGAAGAAAAACACCAATCCCCGGAAATCCTGCTGGGTCATTCCCTCGGCGGCACGGCGGCACTTCAGGCCGCCGCCGACATCCCCTCGGCCAAAGCGGTCGTCACCATCGCCGCGCCCTTTCATCCGCGTCATGCCCTGAGGCTTTTCGGCAGCGCCCGCGCGGACATCGAAAAACACGGAGAAGCGCAGGTCGAGCTTGGCGAACGCTCCTTCACCATCCGCAAGGAATTCCTTGAGGACGCCGAATCTCAGGACCTGCGCGAGAATATGGCGCGGATCAAGGCGGCCCTGCTGGTCATGCATTCGCCCCGCGACACCATCGTCGCCATCGACAACGCGCGCGACATCTACCAGGCGGCGCGCCACCCCAAAAGTTTCATCTCCCTTGATCCTGCCGACCACCTGCTGACGCGCAAGGAAGATGCCCGTTATGCCGCCGACATGATCGCGACCTGGGCCAGACGCTATCTGGACGTCAAGGAGCAACCCGAAGACCGGCCCGAGATGATCGACAACCGTGTCACGGCGCGCACCGGCACAGAAGGCTACCGCACGGAAATATTCGCCGGCGGGTATTCTCTGATTGCCGACGAACCCGAAAATTACGGCGGCGAAGGTCTGGGCCCTTCGCCTTACGACCTTTTGCAGGCATCCCTGGGGGCGTGCACCACCATGACCCTGCAAATGTACGCGCGACGCAAACAATGGCCACTGCAATCCGCGGTGGTTCGCCTGCGTCACGAAAAAATCCACGCGAAAGATTGTGAAGACTGCGAAGAAAAGAACGGCAAGATCGACCGCTTTGAGCGCGAGGTGGAACTCGAGGGCGACCTTTCCACGGAACAGCGCCGGCGCCTCCTCGAAATTGCCGAGCGCTGCCCGGTGCACAAAACCCTTCACGGTGAAGTGGAGGTTAGGACGCGGTTGCGGGAGGAGTGAGTGCCGGCAACCATCGTCTTCCCCCGTGGGTTGCTCCACTGCATGCCATCAGACCCCTGTGGCCCGCTTCAGGGCTGTGCTTTTCATGAATCACACCTTCCAGGGGCGATGGGTTAACAAGGGCCCGATCCTTCCCCCAGGGCCTAAAGTTCGCTTTTTGCATCCCCCCTGAAATATGGTAAATTTTATAAGTTTTTTGACGTTTCGCGCGAATACTCGCTCTTCTGGGAGGGATGAAATGAAACTACTTCGAATTCTATTTCTGCTGCCGGCGGCATTGCTGCTCATGGGGATGGGCGATTTGGGCGGCGCGCCGCAGGGCGCAGTTCCTGAGACCGGGGAGGATATCCGCGCGGTGATCGTTGATCGCCAGGGCGTGAGAACCGAGGTGGACCGTTTTTCCATGGGGGGCAAAACTTATTTGGAGGGTGCTCGGGGAAGCGGTCGGATGATGGTCGAATTCCACAAACTCGCCGGCATCGAATTCAAAGAAGGTCTGGGCGACGAGGTACCGGTTATTCTCAACCTGCGCACTGGGGAGAAACAGGAACTGCTCGTAAACAAGAGAGCCGCCTTTTACGGCACCACTGATTTCGGCACCTTTATGATCCGCGCCCGAGACGTGCGGCACATCGCCTTTCCCTGAGTGCGCCAAAAGGGAACATGAAATGGGGAAGGATTTGTTTTTCCATCCTTCCAACCAATTAGTTGCAAAACATCAACTCCCGCGCGTAAAACCGCACCGCCGCTTCCATCGCCTACGCGTTGTTCCAGCGCCGGTCGGGGCAACAGGGGTTCCATAAATTCCTAGACCGCTGATTTTGCGCACTCCGGCAGGGATTTGATTCGGCACCTTCCGGCTTTTTCCGGTGGTGAGAACCTTATGGACAGCATTTGGCACGACCTCGAAGAAATCCAGACCCTGAGCCGCATCTTTCTGGCGGTTTTTGTTCTCATCGGCCTCTTCCCTTTTTTCAAAAAAAGCTTGGGACGATTTTTCGACGACCTCAACTCTTTGCGCCGATTTCGCACACCGATTATCGCACCGGTGGCCACAGAACCGGACGCGGCCGCCAAGGATCCGTCACGCCTGAACGATATGGAGCACCTCGTTTTCACCCACCTAGCGCAGACCGGCGCCAAGGGTGAGTCGCTACCGGCCATGGCGCAATCCCTTCACATGGAAAGCCGTCTGATCGCGCAGACCCTGAAGTCCCTCAACCAAAAAGGCCTGGTGGCCATCGCCCCGGGGTTTGGCATTATTAAACGATTGACTCTCAGCAAGAAGGGACGAGCCCTTGCCCTGGAGAAGGGCGTTGTCCCAAGGTTGTCTTAATTGCGGCAGAATTTTGCCCATGAAATCCAACTCAGGAGGGAAACATGCCCGAAAATTCACTTCACCGCTGTCTGCAGGACCACTTCGGCTTTGCTGAGTTTCGGCCGGGCCAGCAGGCGGTCATCGACTGCCTGCTGGCCGGGCGTTCGGCCCTGGCGATCTTTCCCACCGGGGGTGGCAAGAGCCTCTGCTATCAACTTCCCGCCCTGCTCCTCGATGGGCTGACCCTGGTCATCTCACCGCTCATCGCCCTGATGAAAGACCAGGTCGATGCGCTGCGCGAACGCGGCATTGCGGCCGCGCGCCTCGATTCAAGCATCGGCCCCGGCGAGGCGCAAATCATCTACGGCCAACTGGCCGAGGGCAGCCTCAGATTGCTCTATATCGCCCCCGAACGCCTCGCCAACGAACGCTTCTTGAACCGCTTGCAGGGACGCCCCATCGCCCTGCTGGCCATCGACGAGGCTCACTGCATCTCCGAATGGGGGCACAATTTTCGCCCCGAATACCTGAAGATCGCGCGCCTCGCCCAAAAACTCAAAGTCGGCCGGGTTCTGGCCCTGACCGCCACCGCCACCCCAGAGGTCGGCACCGATGTGCGGCGGGCCTTCCAAATCGGGGCCCGCGACGAGATCCGCACCAGCTTCCATCGCCCCAACCTGCAGCTCAACGTCACGTCCTGCCCCGCCCCGCAACGCCGCCAACTGCTGCTGCAACGACTGCGCGAACGGCCCCAGGGGCCGACTATCGTTTATGTGACCCTGCAGAAGACCGCTGAAAACATCGCCGCCTTTCTCGCCGCCGAGGGCGTTGCCGCCCAGGCTTATCATGCAGGGATGAAAACCGAGGAACGTACCGCCGTGCAGGACGCCTTCATGAAGGGCGATCTGCCACCATCGCCTTCGGCATGGGCATCGACAAGGCCGACATCCGCGCCATCTATCACTACAATCTGCCCAAAACCCTGGAAAACTACATGCAGGAGATCGGCCGTGCCGGCCGCGACGGGCAGGATGCCTATTGCGAAATCCTGGCCTGCGCCGATGACCTGACGGTGCTGGCTAACTTCAGTTACGGCGATACACCGGTTCCCGAGGCTCTTGCGGAGTTGGTGGAGTACCTGCTCGGAGAGGGGGAAAGCTTCGCTGTATCCCATTATGAACTCTCCACCCGCTTCGACATCCGCCCACTGGTGGTGGCCACGGTCTTCACCTATCTGGAACTGCGCGGCATTCTTCACGCCACGGGCCCCTTTTACGACAGCTTCAAGGTCAAGCTCAACCGTCCCCTGGAGGCGATCTGCGCTGGGTTCGATGCGCAGCGCGCCGCTTTTCTGCAAGAGCTCTTCGCTACCGCCAAACCGGGTCGCGTCTGGTTGCAGCTCACTCCCGAGGAGAGCGCTGCGACCCTGAACGAAACCCGTGGGCGCATTACCGCCGCCATCGGGTATCTGGAAGAAAGGGGAGATTTGAGAGTGCAGGCCAGCGGCCTGCGCCACGGTTATCGAAGCCAGGAACCGGTTGCCGATACCCGCAAGCTCATTGAAGACCTACAGAAAACCTTCGCCGAGCGCGAGGCTCGCGACATTGCGCGACTGCGCAAAGTGCAGGCCTATGCCCAAGAAGAGACCTGCCTGACCGGTCATTTGCTCGACTATTTCGGCGAAAAGGAACTTTCAGCCTGCGGCGATTGTAGCAGCTGTCGGCAAGGCATGGGGCAGCGCCTGTCCCGTAGCGCGCCCCTTGATCCCAGTGCCGCCCAGGCCGAGATCGTCGCCCGGGCCAGGGAGGAAAACCAGCCTGCACTCCGCCATCCGCGGCAACTGGCGCGCTTTCTCTGCGGCATCACCAGCCCTGCAGCCAGTCGCGCCCGACTGAGTCGTCATCGCGATTTCGGTGCGCTGGGGGAGTTGCCGTTTCGGAAGGTGCTGGCAATGGTTGAATAAATTCCCCGCACCACAACCGTTGCGCAAAACCAGAATCAAACACCGCTTTCGGCGAGTCCATCAGGCCGCGGGTCGTGGTGGTTAAGTGCCGCTGTGAATGCCTTAGCCGCAGGAAGATTTCTTCCCACAACAGCTTGAGCCTGACTGGACACTGAACAGGTCGTCCACACAGGCATCCTGTGCCTGCTTGATTTCGTTGACGGCAGCGGCAAATTGCCCGGCGGCCAACCCCTTGCCGCAGGTCGGACAGGTGGAGTAATCCTTTTCAAACCAACTCAAGGGCTGATAGATCGTTTCTTTGCAGTAAGGGCAATCCAGGGCGATCTTTGATTCTTTCAGCACGGGTACGGCTCTTTCTTAATCGCAAGGGCTGGGTTAGAAACCAAAACGCAGGCCCAGCAGGAGGTTGTGGGAACGATATTCCGCCTCGAGATGCCCGAAGTCGGGATCCGCGGTGGCAAAATAACGGTATTGGAGATCCAGATTGACTTGGGGACTCAATTCGATCGCGCCGCCGACTGCCAACTGATAGGCAAACACGTTGTCGTCTTTCTTGCCGTTAATGCCAAAGGCGTTGAGATCGGCTTCGACGTTGGCGATGCCGATGCCGCCACCAATGAAAGGGGTGAAACCCGTGCCCAAGGGAAAGTCCTTGAACAGGTTGCCCATCAGAGACACAGCGGTAACATCTCCGCCCTGCGGGATCGTGACGGCGCCTATACGCACACGATCGATATCATTGACACGGTAGCCTAGCTCGATCTCGCCACGAACATCGCCGGCAAAACGTCCGCCGAAGGCTCCAAGAAATGCATAGCCGTTATCCAACTTCATCTGTCCGCGGTTCGTGCCATCAAAAAGATCGGCATCGCGCAGATTGACAAAGCCGAAATTCGCCGAGAAATACGGGTCGGCCATGGCGGGTGCGGCTAAGAACACGGCAAAAAACACCAGGACAACTGCTTTTCTCATCATGTGATTTCTCCTCAATGAAAGCCCAGAGCCATCCCCGGCGAATACCGGGGAGATGGTTTCAACGCGAATATTTTACCTGTTTTTTTTGTTCCGTGAACCCTCGCGCAAGAGAATTTCTCACACGCTCTTCCCAGCGGAGGGTCATTCTTTGCCTGCATCCTCTCCGGGAACAAGGGCAAAGATCAATCCCACAAGCAATCCCAACAAGGCCCCTGACCAGGGACCGGCGAGGGGACCTCAGGTTCCCCCAACGCATTGGCCAAGATAACCCACGGCAGCACCGATACCGGCGCTGACGCCACAGACAATAAACATTTTTTTGATTCTTTTCACCGAAGCCTCTTGGCAATGGTTTCGGCCAGCACCGCATAACCTTGGGCGTTGGGATGAATGCCATCGCTTTGCAATTCGTTGCGCCTTAAAACATCCGGGAGCGCATGCTTGTCGATAGGCACGCCCATATCCCAGGAAATCCGCTCATAGAGTGGAATGGATTGGAGGATCAGGCTGGGCTGAGGAACACCGATTAACAGAACCTGGGCGCCGGCTTCGCGCGACAATTCGACCATAGCGCGAATGTTGGCTTCGATGTTCTGGGCGCTCAGTCTCTGAATGACATCATTGCCGCCATGACAGATGATCACCAGGTCGGGCTGCGCCTCAGCTAAAATGCCGGGAAGTCGCGCGACTCCCTCTTCCGAGAGTTCCCCCTTGACTCCGGCATTGATGACTTGATAGCCGGTGAGACGCGCGAGAATCTCCGGATAGGCTTCGCCTTCCTCGGCACCGGTGCCGAAGGTAATGCTGTCACCAAAGGCGAGAATCACGGCGTCTTCGGGCAAAGGGTTGAGGCGCGGGGTGCGATCGCAGGCGACCAGCACACTGAGAAACAAGGTCAAATAGAACAGAGCAATAATCTTTTTCATCAGCGGGCCCTTCAAGGGGAATTGTAAATGCTGCACAAGGGTAAGCTCAACGTGACAAATGGTCAAGCTTCGCATTGAATTTGGACCCCTCAAAACATAGAGAAACCCAAAAAGGGAAAAACCGGCGAGTCACCGGTTTTTCCCTTTGGGTATGCCTATATGCCCTTCTATGACGACCTAACTCACAACCATAGACTCAACCAATGTAGAGGTTATGGTTGCGAGCACGGTTGGCAAGAATCGTCGGATCGATCACCTCACCACAGGAGCAGCATTTCCACGCCTCGAAGGCGCGAACAAAATCATAGAATTTCTCTGCATACATTCTTCCTTTGCATTTGGGACATTTCATGGAACCTTCCCCCTTTCAGAGAATGAATGGAACACACTGGTTCATGCCTACGTCAGTCCTTTATTCATTAGGCATGCCAGAGTGGGGAGAAGGAAATTTTTTTTACAGATCATCTTTGTCAACTTTTGTTTTTCCATCGCGAAATCCGCCTGTTACATCCTCAGAAAAATAACCACGCCAGTCTGCAATTCGCTTGGGGCCAATGCCGGGGACTCGTATCAGGGCTTCGTAATCACCGAAACCGCCATTCATTTGACGATCCTCTTCGATGCGTGTCGCCAATCGGGGACCAATGCCGGGCAGGGCTTGCCAATCCGCCTGACTCATGCGTTCAGGATGCAAGGGGATGCCCAGCGCCATGCGTTTGGAAGCTGGCATCCAAGCCAAAGAAATATCCAACAAATTTGACTTGTTACAGAACAGGTCGAGACGCTGTCCAGACTCGGGAGAAGCTCCTGAGGGCCAGTCATGCGGAAAATCTCTGACACAATCCAAATTCGTCAACGAGATGACGCTCTTCAGGATTTGAGCGTCAGAAAATTGATAGATGCCGGGGCGTTCCACGCCCAGACCCAACTCTATAAGGATTTCATCGGGTTGGAAAACAGGGACGGCCGGCAGCCTTTCGCGGGGAAAGACCTGCCGGCCGACAGTGAGGATGAGCAGAAGAAACACCAGAAAGATCAGGGAAACAAGCCCCAGGGATTGATTCACCCCACCCTGTCCTCATCTTTGATCAGTTTGTAAAGAAGCGCATCGACCAGAGCCTGGTAGGAAGCATCGATGATGTTGTCACTGACTCCAACCGTGCCCCAGCGGCTGGTTTTGTCTCCTGATTCGATCAGTACGCGGGTTATCGACGCGGTACCCTTGCCCGCCGGCAATACCCGCACCTTGTAATCGAATAAGCGTACCTCGCGCAACTGCGGATAAAAACTCTCAAGGGCTTTTCGCAAGGCATGATCAAGGGCGTTGACCGGTCCGTTGCCTTCGGCAGCGGTGTGCTCGATGCGTCCGCCGACCTTGACTTGGACCGTGGCCTCGGACAGCGGCTTTTCCTGTTCATGGCGCTTGCTGTCGATTACGCGAAAGCCGATGACCGAAAAGTAGTGCCGCAAGGTTCCCAAGGCGCGGCGCATGAGAAGTTCAAAAGAAGCCTCGGCTCCTTCGAACTGAAAACCCTGGTTTTCCAAGTCCTTGATGTTTTCAAGAATTTCCTGGGTTAATGGATCCTTGCTGTCGAGGTTGAGATTGAACTGCTCGGCCTTGGCCAGAATGTTGGAACGCCCGGAGAGATCGGACACCAGCACCCGCGTCACATTGCCTACCAACTCGGGACGGATGTGTTCATAGGTTTCGGCGTGCCGCTGAATTGCCGAGACATGCACCCCGCCCTTATGGGCAAAGGCCGAATTGCCGACATAAGCTTGGTGTTTGTTGGGGATGAGGTTGGCCAGTTCGTAGATGGTCCGCGAGACGATGCGTAGCGTTTTGAGCTGCGCGTCGGTGATGCAATCATGGCCGAGTTTGAGCTTGAGAGCCGGAATAATGGAGCAGAGATTGGCATTGCCGCAGCGTTCGCCGAACCCGTTGATCGTGCCCTGGACATGCACGGCGCCGCAGGCTACGGCCATGAGACTGTTGGCGACCGCGCACTCACTATCGTTATGGGCGTGCATGCCCAGAGGCGTGCTTACCGTGGCGCGCACTTTCTCCATGATCGCGGGAATTTCATGGGGCAAGGTACCGCCATTGGTGTCACACAGAACGATACAGTCGATGCCGGCTGCCTCGGCCGCTTTCAAGGTCTGCAGGGCGTATTCAGGATTGGCCTTGTACCCGTCGAAGAAATGCTCGGCATCATAAATCACCTCGCCCACATTAGCTTTGAGATAAGCGAGCGAATCGTTGATCAACTCAAGATTTTCTTCCAGGGAAATACGCAAAGCCTCGCGTACATGAAAATCCCAGGTTTTTCCGAAGATGGTCACGGTGTCGGGGGCGGCCTGGATCAGGGTTCGTATATTGTTGTCCTTGTCCGGCGTTGTCTTGGCGCGGCGGGTCGAACCAAAGGCCGCGACCTTGGCCTGCTTCAGGCGCGTCTTTTTAATTTCTTTGAAGAAACTAATGTCCTTGGGATTGGAGCCGGGCCAGCCGCCCTCGATGTAGTGAATTCCGAGGTCGTCGAGTTTCTCGGCGATACGAATTTTGTCAGCGACAAGAAAGGACACATCCTCGGCCTGAGTGCCGTCGCGCAAGGTGGTATCGTAGAGTTGGATCAGACTCATGCCAGCATCCCCTTCACGGGCAAGGACGCAGAATTCTGCGTCCTTGCTGTTTCCGTCTATGATACGGGCAGCCCGAAGGGGCCGCGCCTATTCGGCTGTAACGTCTTTTTTTGCCAGGCCAAACGCCTCGTGCAGAACACGCACGGCGAGTTCGCAGTATTTAAGATCAATCACGCAAGAGATCTTGATTTCACTGGTGGAAATCATATGAATATTGATCCCCTCCTGCGACAGGGTCTGAAACATCTTGCTCGCCACACCGGAGTGTGAGCGCATGCCGACGCCGACGATGGAGACCTTGGCGATATTTTCATCGCTCTGCACGCCGCCTGCCCCGACATCCTTGGCGGTTTCCTCGAGAATCTTGAGGGCCTTCTTGTAGTCGCTCTTGGGCACGGTGAAGGTCAGATCGGTGAATCCTTCGTGGGAAACGTTCTGAATGATCATATCCACGGCGATGTTGGCGTGAGACAGAGGTGAAAAGATCTGCGAGGCGATGCCCGGCTTGTCGGCCACGCGCAGCACCGAAATCTTGGCTTCGTCTTTGTTGTAGGTAATTCCCGAAACGAGAACCGCTTCCATATCGGCATCCTCCTTCATAACCAGGGTTCCTGGATTATCGTTGAAACTCGACCGGACGTGAACTACAACCCCATACTTTTTGGCAAACTCCACCGAGCGGATTTGCAGCACCTTGGAACCCAGGGAGGCCATTTCCAGCATTTCGTCGTAGGAGACTTTCTCCATCTTGGAGGCCTCGGGCACGATACGTGGGTCGGTCGTATAGATGCCGTCGACATCCGTAAAAATTTCGCATACATCAGCTTTGAGCCCAGCCGCCACGGCAACCGCGGAGGTATCTGATCCTCCTCGCCCGAAGGTGGTGATATTGCCTTCGCGGTCGATGCCCTGAAAGCCGGCAACGACAATGATGGTGCCGTTTTTGAGGTCTTCACGAACCTTCTTGTCGTCGATCTTTTCGATGCGCGCCTTGGAGAATGCGCTGTCGGAAAGGATCGGAATCTGAAACCCGCAGTAACTCTTGGCCTTGTAGCCCATGGACTGCAGACACATAGCCAGCAAGGAAATAGTTACCTGCTCACCCGTCGACACCAGCACATCATATTCGCGCTCGCTGGGGAACTCGCACATTTCGTTGGCCAGCGCCACCAACTTGTTGGTTTCGCCGGCCATGGCCGAAACCACGACGATGACATCGTTGCCTTCGTCATAGGTGCGTGCCACACGTCGTGCGACATTGCGAATCCGTTCGATGGTGCCGACCGAAGTCCCTCCGTACTTCTGTACCACCAGGGCCATAGCTGTCTTCTCCTCCGTTGTTGAAAACGGGGCGGATGCCCCGAGATGCCTGTCATCGGATCATCGATTGCGCTTGCGTCCGGCCTTGTGCACAGCCAGGCCGTGGACGTCTTCGGCTGCTTCCATGACCATTTCGGGCAGAGTGGGATGAGCGTGAATGATGCGCCCCAGCGTCGAGGCACTGAGCCCTGCCGCCATCGCCACGGCCGCTTCGGACACTAGCGACGAAGCCTCTTCCCCGACAAAAGAAGCTCCCAAAATACGGCCATCATCGGCAGCCGTCAGGATTTTCACCAGGCCCTGCGCCTCACCGTCACACAGAGCCTTGCTTGATGCCTGATAAGAGAAGCGGCCGATTTCGATATCGAGATCCTGCTCTCGCGCCGCCTCCTCGCTGAGGCCCACCTGGCCGATTTCAGGCAGAGTGAAGATGGCGCTGGGAACGACCCGATAATCGGCTTTTTCGTCGCCGCCCAGGGCATTGGCTACGGCGATGCCGGCCTGATAAGAAGCGACATGAGCCAACTGCATGATGTTGGTCACATCGCCGATGGCGAAGATTGTCGACTGGGAGGTTCGCATGCCCTCATCAACAAGGATTGCACCTTTATCGGTTTTGACACCGGCCTCCTCGAGGCCGAGCCCGTCCGTGTTGGGCACCCGCCCTACGGCGACCAGCACCTTCTCGACGGTCGCCTCATCCTTGCCGGAGAGCTGAACCCGCACCTGACCTTCGCCGACCTCGAGAGCCTCGACTGCGGTGTCGGTATGCACGGTGATACCGGCACTTTTAAAGGCCTTTTCAACTTCCTTCACGGCCTGGCGGTCAGTGCCGCCGAGCAATCGCGGGAGTTGCTCGACCACCGTGACCTGGGTACCGAAGGCTGCAAAAATACTTGCAAATTCGCAGCCGATATACCCGCCGCCGATGATCAAAAGGCTCTTGGGAAGCTCCTTAATAGCAAGGATTTCGCGACTGGTCAAAACATTTTTCCCGTCTACGGGAAAGGCTTTGGGACGGAGCGCACGGCTGCCGGTGGCGAGAATAATATTTTTAGCACGCAGCCGCGCGGTGACTTCAGGGCGACGGATACGCAAGCGCCCCGGCTCCTCCAGAGCCGCCTGCCCACGGTAGAGCTCAACCCCTTGTGCCTTGAGCAGTTGCTCGACGCCGCCGACGAGCTTTTTCACTACGGCATCTTTGCGCGCCGCGGCACGCGCGAAATCAAAACGTGGCTCCTCAATTTCAATGCCGTGCTCCTCCGCGCGACGCAGGCGTTGCAACAAAAGAGCTGTACTGTAGAGTGCCTTGGTCGGGATACACCCGTGATTAAGACAAGTCCCGCCGACGCGTTCGGCTTCGATGAGACATACGCAGGCGCCCTGCTGGGCGGCGCGGATAGCCGCGACGTACCCCCCGGGACCGCCTCCGACTACAGCGATATCGTATTCGGTCATGATGTTTCCTCCCCGGCCCAGCGGGCCAACAGATGCTCAATCAGGAGGGTTTCCCCCACACCTCCGGGGCGCAGTTCGATACTGCGGGTGGTTTCGTCGATAACCGCCAGACGCAATTCAAGCCCCACCCCGACTTCCTCCCCGAAACGATCAGCCCATTCGACCACGGTCACGCCTTCTCCTTCCACATAGGCTGAAAAGTCCAGATCTTCAAGTTGCTCGGGACCGCTGAGCCGATAAAGGTCAAAGTGGTAAAGCGGCAGCCGGCCCCGATACTGATTCATCAGAGTATAACTTGGGCTGGTCACCGGCTCATCCGTCGGCACCTCAAGCCCTTGGGCCAGACCCTGGGTCAGGCAGGTCTTGCCCGCGCCGAGTTCGCCGGACAACAAGATGAGCAGCGGCGCGCCTACCAGCGACCCGAGCAGACGGCCGAACTGCTGTGTTTCCTGCGGCGAAGCCGTGGTTATTTTGTGACAGGATGAAGCGCTCATCTGCCCATGGCGCGGATAATGTCGAGGCGCGCAACCACCCCAACGACCTTGTCTTGCTCCAGAACGGGAATCAGATGCGCCTTGTTTTCCGTCATGAGCTGGGCGATTTGCGGCACCGTCGTTTCGGGATCGCAGGTGACGACATCCGTGGCGCAGATCTGGCCGACTTGCTGCGCGGTGATTTTCTCAACCTCCTCGGCGAAATCCTTCTGGCTTTGCAGATAAATCACCCAGTCGAAGATGTTGATAACCGTTGGAATATGCAGCGGACGATCCTGCGCGACCAGATCGGTTTCGGTGACGATGCCGAACAGCTTGTTGTCTTCAGTCACCACCGGCATGGCGTTGACGCCCTTTTCCATGAACAGACGCGCCAATTCCTCGATTTGTGTCTCCGGCGAGACGGATATGACCTCGCGGGTCATGATATCTTTAGCTTTGAGCATGAATGGCTCCTTCAATGAGTTCGTGACGAGTTGCGGGAATTTCCAGCAGCAGATCGGTTGCCGCCAAACCCGCGGTGCCCATTTTCCGGGCCAAGCGATCCGCCGCCCGAGCGTGAAGATAGACCCCAAGGGCAGCAGCGACGCCTGGTTCCATGTTCTGAGCAAGAAAACCACCGATCAGCCCCGTCAGCACATCGCCCATGCCGCCGGATGCCATGCCGGGATTGCCTCCGGAATTGATGAAGACACGTCCATCGGGGGCCGCGGTCAGGGTGCGGGCGCCCTTGAGCACCAGGACCACTTGGTATTTTCCGGCAAAGTCACGGGCAAAAGCCACGCGGTCTTTCTGCACATCGGCGATGCTAACGCCTGCCAGACGCGCCATTTCTCCCGGATGAGGGGTGAGGACGGTCGTAGCCGGCGGCCGCGCGGAGAGAACCTCAAGATGCCCGGCCAGGGCATTGAGACCATCGGCATCGATGACCTGCGGTAGCGCACACTCTCGCACCAGGCTTCGCACCAGGGTCTGTGTTTCCACGGCCTGGCCGAGGCCCGGACCCAAGGCCAGAGCCTGCCTGTCACGACAGAGCGCGACAATGCTTTCCAAGGCCCGCATGCTGAGCGACCCGCCGACATCCGGCAAGGATACGGTCATGGGTTCGGTCAATTTGATTTCAAAGATGTCATGAAGGCTTGCCGGGCAACCCAGGGTAACCAGCCCGGCGCCGGCACGCACCGCGCCCTCGGTGGTCATGGCCGCGGCGCCGGTTTTTCCCGCCGACCCACCAATGACCAGAAGATGGCCGAAGGTCCCCTTGTGTCCCTCGGCCGGGCGCGGCGGCAGCATGCGGCGCGCCTCATCCCCATCGACCCAGAAGTAGGCCGGTTGTGTATTTTCGATCAGAGCGGCCGGAATCCCAATCTCCACCACCTCCAAGGAGCCGACCAATCCGGCCCCGGGATACACCAGGTGACCGATCTTGGGCCGAGCGAAGGTCAGGGTGAGAGAGGCGTGCACCGCGCACCCGAGTATCCGGCCGCTGCTCGCGTCGATTCCCGACGGGATATCAACCGCGGCAACCGTGCAATCGCGCGCATTGAGCCACTCGATGGCAACGCCATAATGCCCGCGCACCCCGGAGGAAAGACCCGTGCCGAACAACGCATCCACGGCCAGCTGAAAGTCCCTTGAAGCGGCTAAAGCAGGCGCAAGCGTTGCTTCATCAGGAGCAAAAACAACCTCTTCCGTCAAGCGCAGCAACACGTCGAGATTGATCCGGGCATCACCGCTGAAAGCGGCGCGCTCGGCCAGGGCCAGGGTACGCACCTTCCAACCCCGCTCCAAGAGACAACGGGCGATGACAAAGCCATCGCCGCCATTGTTACCCTTGCCCGCCAACACCAGCACCGGCCCGGGGAAAAGTCTGGAGCAGCGCTCGGCAATGCACGCGGCAGCCCCGCGGCCGGCGTTCTCCATCAACACCGCGCCTGGAATGCCGATTTCTTCAATTGTCCGGCGGTCAACCTCGCGCATCTGCTGCGTACTGAGAATTCTCATGACGCCTCCAATATCACCACGGCCTGGGCGTAGTCACCGTCGTGGCTATAGGACAGATGAACACCTCGTACGTCGCGCTCACGGCACAACTCGGCGGCCCGACCCGACAAACACAGCGAGGGCTTGCCGAGATCATCGCGCACCACCTCTATATCCTGCCAGGTCATGCCCCTTCGCAGCCCCAGGCCCAAGGCCTTGAGAAATGCCTCCTTGGCGGCGAAGCGCGCCGCAAGATGCGGCGCCGGGTCTTTTTTAGCAAGTGCGTATTCCCGTTCGCCGGCAGTGAAGATTCTGGCGATAACCGCTACTTTCTCCTGCTCCAGCAAGCCGCGAAAGCGACCGATCTGCGCCAGGTCGGTTCCGACTCCGATGATTGGCACCCTTCAGCGCCCCTCGATCAATGCCAGCATCTCACGCACCGCCTGATCCATCCCGACCAGAACCGCCCGAGAAATGATGCTGTGGCCGATATTGAATTCCTCGATGCCACCAAGCGCCACCACCGGGCGAACATTCTGATAGTTGAGTCCGTGGCCGGCATGTACGATCAGCCCCAATTGCTGCCCGAGGCGAACTGCCTGCTCAATCTTCACCAGCTCACTCTGCCGCGTTTGCGTATTTTTCGCATCACAGTAAGTGCCGGTATGAATCTCGATGGCATCGGCTCCCAATTCCTGAGCCGTCTCGACCTGGGCAAGGTCGGGGTCGACAAACAGACTGACAAAAATACCGGCCTCGCGCAACCGCCGCACCGGATTTTCCAGCAGCCCTCGCTGCCCGACCACATCAAGGCCACCTTCGGTGGTGAGTTCCGCGCGCCTTTCCGGCACCAGGGTGACACAGTCAGGACGCGTGCGTAGCGCGATGGCGACCATCTCTTCGGTTGCGGCCATTTCCAGATTGAGCCGCGTACGCACGGTCTGCCGCAGCACGTCCACATCGCGATCCTGAATGTGGCGGCGGTCTTCGCGCAGATGCACGGTAATGCCGCCCGCCCCGGCAAGCTCCGCCAAAGCCGCAGCGGTCACGGGATCGGGCTCGACCGTACCGCGCGCCTGGCGCACGGTAGCCACATGATCGACGTTGACTCCCAGACGTGGCACCATCATTTCACCTTTTTCTCGCCCAGGTGGCGATCGATTTCTTCGGCAATCTGGTGCGCCAATTCCGTAATCTGGTACTTGTCCTGGCCTTCGAGCATGATACGCAGCAACGGTTCGGTACCCGAGTAACGGATCAGCACCCGCCCGGTTTCACCAAGTGCTTTCCGCGCGTGATCGATGGCCTTGCGCACCTCGGGGATGTCTTCGATCTCCCTGCGTTCGGCAACCCGAACGTTGACCAGCACCTGAGGCAACGAAACCATAACCTCGGCCAGTTCGGAGAGGGGCTTGCCCGAGCGCTGCATGATCGCCAGAACCTGCAGGGCCGAAACCATCCCATCGCCGGTGGTGTTGTGGTTGAGAAAAATCAGATGTCCCGACTGCTCCCCGCCCAAAGTGTAGCCGCCCTTGCGCATTTCCTCGACCACATAGCGGTCGCCCACATCGGTCTTGACCACTTTACCCCCGGCCTTTTTGACCGCGATGTCCAAACCCAGGTTGCTCATCACCGTCGCCACCAGGGTGTTGTGAGCGAGGCGCTTTTCCTGAAGCATGGTGGTCGCACAGATCGCCATGATGTGATCGCCGTCGACCTCTTTGCCGAACTCATCGGTAAAAATGACCCGATCGGCGTCACCGTCGAGAGCCATGCCCAGATGGGCGCGATGCGTTTTGACCGCTTCGGAAATGACCTCTGGATGGAGAGATCCACACCCGGCGTTGATGTTGGTGCCGTTGGGCGTCACACCGAGGGGAATCACCTCGGCGCCGAGCTCTTCCAGAACAGCGGGCGCAACCTTGTAGGCCGCACCGTTGGCGCAATCGAGAACGATTTTGAGCCCCTTGAGGTCCAGATCGCGCGGGAAAGAATTTTTCAGGAAAACGATGTAGCGGCCCACGGCATCATCGATACGGAACGCCTTGCCCACCTCGGAAGCAACCGGGCGCAGGGAATCGATCTTGCCACTGTAGATCAGATCCTCCATCTTGAGCTCCAGCTCATCGGGGAGCTTGAAGCCATTGCCGGAGAAGAATTTGATGCCGTTGTCCTGGTAGGGGTTGTGCGAAGCAGAAATGACCACCCCGGCGTCGGCCCGCATGGAGGCGGTGATGAAAGCGATCCCCGGCGTCGGCAGGGGGCCGACCAGCAGAACATCGACCCCCATGGAGCAGACGCCGGCGGCCAGGGCATTTTCCAGCATGTAGCCGGAAAGCCGGGTGTCCTTGCCGATGACGATGCGGTGGCGACGGTTGCCGTCACGAAAAATATAGGCGGCGGCGCGCCCGAGTTGCATTGCGGTTTCAGTGGTTATGGGTGGGATGTTGGCAACGCCACGTACCCCGTCGGTCCCGAATAGCTTTTTTTTCATCACTGGGAATTTTCACCTTTCTCCATGTATTCTATCTCCGCCGGAGGCGGCGGCAGGATCCTTACCTGAAGCTCCACCGTTTGCTCTTCCTTGAGACGCGAATAGCGTCCCTGATACCTGAGGGGAACCATCAGGGTAAAACTTTCGCGCGCGCCACCGAGTTCCACGGGCTGAGTCGACACCTCGGTCACATCCCGAATTTCGCTTTCAGCTCCTTCGATTTCCACGCGCTCGGGTGAAACCCTGAAACCGTCGAGCTGATAACCTTCCGCGAGTTCGCCGGAAAAGACCACCTGCACGGGTACGGTTTTGCTGCGCACCCGTTCGAGGCGCACATCGACAAAGGATGGCGAGATGCGTGTCACCTTAAGGCCGCCGGGGATATCGAGGCGCTCTTCCAGCCGCTTAAAGGATGTCAAGCCGGGTTTGAGGTCGGCAAGATCGACGGAAAAGCTGATATCGCCGGAACTCAGATTTACCAGCAGCGTCCGCGGGCCGGTCAACCTGATATCCACCAGATTGGGCACCTCATTGGCGATCATCATCCCCTGGGGCACGTTGATATATTCAATCGGCACGGTAAAACCGATTTCCACCTGACGCTCGCCGATGACAAAAAACCACAGAATCAGCGCGAACACCAGCGAGAGAAGCTTGAGACTCCAGTTTTCCGTCAACTTCTTAAACATACGGAACGATCACTTCCTGCCAAGGGTGCGCATCTCAAGCAGGCGCTTGAGAACCCGCTTGAGGGAGGCGGAATCAAGATCGCGGGTAAGGCGCCCGCCGACCACGATAGAAATCTTGCCGGTTTCTTCGGACACGACGATGGCCACGGCATCCACCAATTCCGTCAGTCCAATGGCAGCCCGGTGCCGCGTACCGAGGTTCTTGCTGATGTCGGGATTTTGTGTCAGCGGCAAAAAGCAGCCCGCCTGCTTGAGACGTCCCTGCTGAATGACCACGGCGCCATCATGAATCGGCGAATAAGGCAAGAAAATCGAGGTCAGCAAATCGCTCGATACGCGCGCGTCGATCTCGGTACCGACTTCAAGAAAATCCTTTAGACCGGTTTCGCGCTCAATCACGATGAGAGCGCCGATACGCCGATTGGCCATGACCATGCAGGCCTTGACCAGTTCGTCGATGACCTCGGTTTCTTCGCGATAGGACAGGCCGGCAAAAAAAGGATTGCGGCCGACATGCATGAGCGCCCTGCGAATATCGTTCTGAAAAATGACAATGATGACAAGGATGATTGAGGAAAGAAAATTGTCCAGCAGCCAGTGCAAGGTGCGCAGATCACCGACCTGAGAGGCGACATAGACGAGGAGAATAACCGCCAAACCGAGCAACATCTGAACGGCGCGGGTGCCCTTGATCAGTAGAATGATCCGGTAAATGATAAAGGTGACAAGCGCGACATCCAGAAGGTCGAGCCACCGGATACTTTTCAGAACATCGAAGATTCCATCCATGTCAGCGCAACCCGCCGGCAACTTTCAATCGGGAGGAGAATAGGAATGTACGGCAAAGGCGGTCAGAGCGGCCTCACGGGCCGGACCGACATCATGAACTCGAAAGATCGAAGCCCCCGCAGCGACCCCCAGAGCCACGGTCGCAAGCGTTGGGTAGAGACGCTTGCGCGGATCGGGCTGATCAAGGAGGGCACCGAGAAAGCTCTTGCGCGAAGTGCCCAGCAACAAGGGTCGTCCCAGCTGGTGAAATTCCGGCAGACGACGCAGGATCTCCAGATTTCCCGCCGTGCTTTTGCCGAAGCCGATGCCAGGGTCAACGGCGATGCATTCCTGGGAAACCCCGGCAGCCTGGGCCATGGATATAGCCCGCTCTAGATACCTGCAGATTTCGCCGATCAGATCCTGATACCGGACATGAGCTTGCATCTGATCCGGCCGGTGGCTGGTATGCATGAGAAACAGTCCCGCTCCGGTTTCCGCTGCAACTCCGGCCATTTCAGGATCAAAATGCAGGCCGCTGATATCGTTGATGAAGTGAGCTCCAGCAGCAATGGCGGCACGGGCCACACGACTTTTGGTCGTGTCGATGGAGAGGGGAACCGACAGTTCGCAGCTCAGAAGTTCAATGACAGGAACAACCCGCGCCAGTTCCTCCTCCGCAGTAACCGCAAGGGCGCCGGGACGTGTGCTTTCGCCACCGATATCGAGAAGATCCGCACCTTCATCCACCATCAAACGCGCCCGGTCCAGAGCGGCACGCGCGTTGACGAAGCGGCCCCCGTCGGAAAAGGAATCAGGCGTTACGTTGAGAATCCCCATGATGCAGGGACGCCGCAGATCGAGCCGGCAGGAACGTCCGACCAGACTACCTACCACTCAGGGCTCCTCCCGACGATCCTCCGCACTGAGACACCCTTCGTCACTGGGAGCGATGGTGCGCCCGGGAGGCGTCTTCGTCCCCTCAGAAGATTGGTCCTCGGGCTCATCTTTCGCTTTATCTTGTGCGCCTTGATCCTTGGGCACTTCTGTCTCGCCGAAGGTCAGGCGCCTGATTTCGGCACCATCAACCGTTTCGCGCTCCAGCAGCGCAAGAGAGATGCGCTCAAGGGCATCGCGATTCTCCCGCAGGATGTTGCGTGTGCGGTCATAGCAGCTCTGCACAATTTCACGAATTTCATTGTCGATTTCGCGCGCAGTTGACTCGCTGTAGTTCTTCATGTGGCCCATGTCGCGCCCGAGAAAAACCTCCCCTTCCTTTTCACCGAAGGTCAGAGGACCGAGCTTCTCGCTCATGCCCCACTCACACACCATCTTCCGCGCAATATGGGTGGCGCGTTCGAGGTCATTGGAGGCGCCGGTGGAGATACTCGGGAATACCAACTCTTCGGCGACACGTCCGCCGAACAAGGCGCAGATGCGCGTAAGCAGACCCTCTTTGGTTTCGTTGTATTTCTCCTCCTGGGGCAAGTACATGGTCACCCCCATGGCGCGACCGCGAGGGATAATGGACACCTTATGCACCGGATCAGCTCCGGGCAGAAACATGGCCACCAGGGCGTGCCCCGCCTCATGATAGGCGGTGACCTTCTTCTCATCTTCGGTAATTGCCATGGAGCGCCTTTCGGCACCCATCATGACCTTATCCTTGGCCGCCTCAAGATCGGCCATATGGACCTTGTCTTCATCCTTGCGCGCCGCCAGCAGTGCCGCCTCGTTGACCAGATTGGCCAGATCGGCACCGGAAAAACCGGGCGTGCCCTTGGCCACGACCATCATATTGACATCGCTGGCCAGGGGAATTTTTCGGGCATGCACCTGGAGGATTTTTTCGCGGCCGCGCACATCCGGCGGCGGCACGACCACCTGGCGGTCGAAGCGGCCAGGGCGAAGCAGCGCGGGATCGAGGACGTCGGGGCGGTTGGTGGCCGCGATCAGAATGACACCCTCATTGGACTCGAACCCATCCATTTCCACCAGCAACTGGTTAAGCGTTTGTTCACGCTCGTCATGGCCACCGCCTAGGCCGGCGCCGCGGTGTCGACCGACAGCATCGATTTCGTCGATGAAAATGATACAGGGAGCGTTTTTCTTGCCCTGTACGAACAAGTCACGTACGCGACTGGCACCAACCCCGACAAACATCTCCACAAAGTCAGAGCCGGAAATAGAGAAAAAGGGCACGCCAGCTTCCCCGGCGATGGCCCGCGCGAGGAGAGTCTTGCCGGTGCCGGGAGGACCGACCAGGAGTACGCCCTTGGGGATTTTACCCCCCAAGCGCGAGTACTTCTTGGGATCTTTGAGAAAGGAAACGATTTCTTCGAGTTCGTCCTTGGCTTCTTCCACACCGGCGACGTCGCTGAAGGTGACGCGGGCCGTATTTTCGTTGAGCAGCTTAGCCCTGCTCTTCCCAAAGCTCATGGCCTTGCCGCCCCCCGACTGCATCTGCCGCATGAAGAAAATCCACACAGCAATCAGCAGCAGGATCGGTCCCCAGGAAATCAGCAGGGTAAACCAGAAACCACGATCCTCAACCGGCTTGGCTTCGATCACCACCCCGCGTTCCTTGAGTTCGGGGATGAGTTCGATATCGGCCGGCGCATGTGTTTTGAAGGCGCTGCCGTCATCATAGACGCCTTCGATCTGCTGGCCTTGGATGGTAACTTCCATGATCCGGCCGTCGGAAACGGCCGCCAGAAATTCAGAGTAGTTGATCGTTCGATGTTCAGGCTCTTTCTGGGTCATCATATTGAAGAGCATGATCATCAGCAAAGATATGACCAACCAGAGCGCCAAATTTTTATAAAACTGATTCACTTTTCCCCCTGATTCAGGACAGGTTCTCGCAAACCGCCGCAACTGAGCGGAATCACCTTAAACTATCGAAGAAAAGTACCACAGCATCCACGGATTCACAAGCGAAGAGTCTCCATTTTTGCGTCATTGAGAACGACGCGGAGGATTTTCCCCGGTTCCGGCAGCGGCAGCAGCCCCTCGCAGCGGCGCAGACCGGCAACCCAGAGCACCCTGCCCGCACCAAGCAAAAGCGGAACCCGACCACGCTCTTCGCGCGGCAAGCGCGCTTCGCGAAAGACGTCCTTGACCTTCTTCTGCCCCCCCAGGCCCGTTGGGCGAATCCGGTCCCCGGCGTGCCAGGAACGAACCCGCAGCGGAAAGGGAATTTCGCAAGCGCAAAATTCAACAGCATGTGCGCCTTCACCGAGAGCCTGATCGCTCAAGGAAACCTGCAGGGTCCGCCCCTCGGGAAGCACATAACTACCCGGGGCGGGAATCTCGATGGAGAAGGGCAGCGCAGCCTGCGGGGGCGCACCGCGCAAACGCAGCACCCCACAGTCGGCGGCCACCCACAATCCCGGCAGATGGCACTCCTTGTATTCACCACCGCCCTGGAGTAGCGCGGCAGCGGCATTCACATGCTTTTCTTCGATGGCCCGCAAATCCCCGCGTACCTGCTCCATGGCGCGGCGCAACATCCGGTCACGCAGCGCCGGGTGCCACCGCCGACACTCGCCCAGCGCAAGGCGAACTTCGCCTTCCGCCATGGACAGACTGCCGACCTGCGCCGCCCAGTAATCTTCTTCGCAGGCAAGTCGTTGCGCCAGGCGGCAAAGCCCTTCTTCGATGCGCGGGTTGAAAGTTTGCAGCAGGGGCAGCAACTCGCTGCGGATACGGTTGCGGGTGAAACGCGGATCCCGATTACTGGGATCCTCGACCCATGACAAGTCGTGAGCGCACAAATAGGCGAGGATCTCTTCCCTGGAGATATCGAGCAAGGGCCGTATCAGAGTCCCTGAGCGGGGCTGCATGGCAGCCAAGCCCCCCGGACCGGAACCGCGCACCAGGCGCTGCAACAAGGTTTCCGCCTGATCTCCCCGGTGATGGCCCAGGGCGATCAGCTGACAACCCGCCTCGGCGGCAGCCTCACGCAAAAAAGCGTACCGCACCTCGCGCGCGACCTGCTCCACACCGCCCTGCCCACAGCCAAGAGCCGTGTTCACGGAAATGCGGCGCTTCACCAAGGGTACGCCCAGAACAGCACAGAACCTGCGGACGAAATCCGCCTCATCCCGGCTTTCGGCGCGCAAAGCGTGATCCAGGTGAGCGGCACACAGGTCGATGTCGAGCTCGTCGCGCAATCGCCATAACAGGTGCAGCAGGGCCACGGAATCACTGCCGCCGGAAACAGCGACCAGAACGCGATCTCCGGCCATCAACAATCGGTGATGGCTTATCATCCTGCGGACTTGTTCAATCATGCGTCAAGACCCGCGCCGACGCCGGCGCACAACAGAAAAACCCCCTCCGAAGCCGGAGGGGGTTTTTCTTGCGGTTGGTGGCGGTGCAGAGATTCGAACTCCGGACACTGCGGATATGAGCCGCATGCTCTAACCAACTGAGCTACACCGCCATGAAAAGTAGAAAGCTTCGACAAAGCAAGCTTGTTTTTTTGGTTGCGGGGGCAGGATTTGAACCTGCGACCTTCGGGTTATGAGCCCGACGAGCTACCGGACTGCTCCACCCCGCGTCACGGAAACAGGAAGGTATCCAAAATCCAGAAGCAAGTCAAGAGATTTTTCACACCCAGCTCTTCGCCGGAATCCGCCCGCTGAGGCAGACGGGGTCAGGCCTTAGCGGTTGGCGACAAAGGCATCGATTTTTTGTTCAGTTTTAAGACGCGTAACCATGACTTGCGCTTCGGCTGACTGCGCATAGGGACCGAGCCGCACCCGGTACCAGACGCCACGCTCGCCGAGGTCGGCCTGCTGCACAAAGGCAGGAAAGTTTTTAGCCTTCAGGCGATCACTGAGGGAGCGGGCATCGTCCGCCGAACGAAAAGATCCGACCTGCACAACGAAACGCCCCTCGGCGGTTGCCGCGGGCAAATCCCTTGCAGCAGGCGCCGCGGCGGGGGGTGGGGACGCAGGGGCAGTGGCTGACGGGCGATCGGCAGCGGGCGCCTGAGGCTCATCCGTTGCCGGCCCTGCGGTCTTCGTTGCCGAGGTCCGCGGCACATTGATTCCGGTACCCAGGGGCGCTTCTTGCCCCCGGGGCAGGGTATCAAAGAAGGTCAGGGGTTCCTTTTCGGGCGCAGCCACGTCCTGTTTGGGTTCGGCGACTGGCGGAACAGCCTTCGGAGGGTCTTGCTTGACGACCTGAATACGCTCAGGTTCGCTCTTGGCCGCGGGAATGGCAGGCTCCGACGAGCCGCTCTTGCCGATCATGACCCCCAGAGAGAAGCTGACCAGGGAAACCGCCAACATCAGCACAAGCAGCAGCAGTGCCTGTTTTTTTTCCATACGTCGCTGGCTTCGCGATTTTACGTCACGGGTCATGGTCGAGATACCTCCCTGCTACATTTTTTCCGGTGCCGAAACACCCAGCAAACGCAGGGCGTTATGCAGGACGATCCGCACGCAATTAACAAGATACAGGCGCGCTCGGGTAGTTTCCAGATCTTCGCTGATCACCCGGTTGCGGTTGTAATAACTGTGAAACTGAGCCGCAAGCTCCTGCAGGTAAAAAACCACCCGGTGAGGCGCAAAGCTTTGAGCTGCGGCCACCAGGGTTTCAGGAAACTGCGCGAGGTACTTGGCCAAGGCCAGTTCGTCGGAGAGCAGCAGACGATCGAAATCGACTTCGCCCAACTCGGGCACCCTCAGCCCTTGTTCGACAGCCGCACGGTTGATGCTGCACACCCGCGCATGGGCATACTGCACGTAATAAACCGGGTTGTCGTTGCTCTGTTGCTTGGCCAGCTCCAAATCGAAATCGAGCTGGCTGTCGGAACGGCGCATGAGGAAGAAAAACCGGCAGGCATCGCGCCCCACCTCGTCTATAACTTCGCGCAGCGTAACAAACTCACCGCTGCGAGTGCTCATGGCCACCGGCCGACCGCCGCGCAACAGGTTAACGAGCTGCACCAGTATCACCTGCAGGTCCTCGGGACTGCGCCCCAGGCCGGTAAGCGCCGCTTTCATGCGCGGCACGTAGCCGTGATGATCGGCACCCCAGACATCGATCACCATGTCATAGCCGCGGTCGAGCTTTTCCTTGTGGTAAGCCACATCGGAAGCAAAATAGGTCGTAGCGCCGTTGGAGCGCACCAGAACTCGATCCTTGTCATCGCCGTAGGCCGTAGTGCGAAACCACAGGGCCCCCTCTTGTTCGTAGGCCAGCTGACGCTCACGCACCAGTTCGATGCCACGCGCGACCTCACCGCGGTCATAGAGACTCTGTTCACTGTACCAGCGATCAAAGCGCACCCCGAAGGCCTGCAGATCTTCGTCGATACCGGCCAGGATACGGTCGCCGCCGAACCGCGCGAAATACCGCAAGGCATCGTCCTCGCCCAGGTCGAGCAGGCGCCGGCCTTCCTGGTTCACCACGATGCGCGCCAATTCGCGAATGTAATCGCCCTGATAGCAGGTGGCGGGAAACTCAACAGCTTCGCCAAGCAATTCCCGGTAGCGCAGGTACAGGGAAAGCCCCAGAGTCTGCATCTGGTTGCCGGCGTCATTGATGTAATACTCACGCTCGACATGATACCCGGTGTGCGCGAGCAGAGCCGCCACCGCATCACCGGTGGCCGCGCCACGGCCGTGGCCGATGTGCAAAGGTCCGGTGGGATTGGCGCTGACAAACTCAACCTGAACTTTCTTGCCCGCGCCGCACTGGCTGCGGCCGAAATCGGCTCCGGCCCGCGTGATGTCGTCGAGCACGCCGTACCAGCAACGGTTGGCAAGAAAAAAATTAATAAACCCGGGTCCGGCAATTTCTACCTGTCGCCACAAGCCGTCTCCAGCACCGAGGGCCAAAAGCAATTCCTCGGCGATTTTGCGCGGCGCTTTCTTCTCGGCGCGCGCCAAAAGCATGGCTAAATTTGTCGCGAAATCTCCGTGATCGGCGTGAGCAGGGACTTCGAGAACGATCTCGGGGATCTCCCCCGAATGCAGACGGCCCTGGTCATAACAACGACGCAGGGCCTGTTCAATCTGGGTCTTGAGGCGATTTTTCATGAAAAGTCTGTCTTTCTCGGGCGAATTTGGTGTGCATTTTAATTACGTGCATTCTCATGCCAGGGCAGAGGCAGGCCTGATCCGCGCGGTGGAATCCTAGGGGCGGGTCTCTGCCTCGGGCAAAAGCGCCTGCTCCGGCCAGGAAGTGGAGTGGAACTGATAAACCAGCTCGCCTTCTTTGACCATGCCCAATTCTTTGCGGGCAATCCCCTCCAGATGTCGGTCATTATTGCGCAAGCCCTCGATTTCGCCACGCAAACGCGCGTTGTCGAGTTCAAGCTCAGCGATTTTCTCCTGCAACGAGTGCTTGTACTGATGCATGCGCAGGGTTTGGAGAATTCCCCGGTCGCCGAACAAAGCCAAGCCAACCAGCACCAACACCAGAAGAAGCATCCATTTGGAGGGACGCCAAGATGTGACCACTGAGGATATGTCTTTTTCGTCGGCGGCCATGGCTAATACATCCACAGGCCGCACGCAAGCGGCCGAAGAAAGCTTGATTTTTGGGAGAATCAGCGAAAGGCGAAGGGGAAGCGGGAGCGGGCCGGCACCTAGAATCAGTCGACGGTTATCTGGTTGCGAATCCGCTCAAGAGTCGCCGCGCCGATGCCATCCACCGCCAGAATATCTTCCACTGCGGCAAAAGGCTTTGCCTCCCGATATGCCACAATGCTGCGGGCCTTGACCGCACCGATACCGGGCAAAACTTCCAGTTCCTCGGCCGAGGCGCTGTTGATATCAACCAGAGCCGCCTGGGCGACACGCTGTGTGGCTGCATCCTGTGCCAGCGCTTGGGCTCCTCCCCCCAATAAAATCATCAGAACAAATAAAACCGCATAAACAGATTTTTTCATAAGAAACACCCTCCACTATGTCACAAATAAATAAGTGAAACACCAAAATTACTTCCGGCCCCTCCCGAGGCATAGAATTAGCACAGCAGAGGAAACAGGGTCAACGATGTTTTGTGGCCTTGCCCAGTCCGTCAATCGGCGCGAGCGAGGGATCCCCCGAATTTTCCGACCCGCCCGACACCGGTGAGGGCAAAGGAGATCAGGTAGCGCGTTTCATCGGGACGATCGCTCAGGGTCAGGAAAAGACTCCAGCATTGAGAGCGATATTCGAGATCGAGAACCGTTTCCAGGGTTGTTGCGGAGCGCAAATCATGGCGATAGAGAAGATCGGCATGCACGGGATGCAGAATGGCGGTACGCAGGCGCGCCTCCAGATAGTCCAGATCCTCGCGCAGATAATGATAACCAAGCGCGGCACCATTTCCGCGCTCGTCATCAACCCCGGCATCAACGCTCAAGGTGGCAAAACCCATGCCCTTGCTTTCAGCGGTCTGAAAATCGTAACGACTGTCAATATCCAGATACCCCCAACGGGTTGGACGTAACAGCAGTTCCGCACGCAGATCGGAGAAGGGCCGCAGGTTATCGCGTGGGTTGAGAGGGTCGGCAGGAGACTCACGGATGTCGTATTGCTGCGAGAGGCGAAAATATAAGAATTCGTGATAATGTGCCGGTCCGTCTGGTGGTTCGATGCGCGCTGTCAGGCGGTTGGTGAGACCGTAAGAAACACGATGCAGGCCGCCGATACGGTCCTCGGCGTCGAACTGCGGCAAGCGCGACTCATCGCCGCGCGGGGTATAAGAATGCGTTGCGTCAGGACCAATGAGGTGTTGAATACGGGAAATCCGCCGCCCCTGCAGGGAGAATACCCGGGCAAAGGTAGAGGAAAGACGGGTTGAAAATTCGACCATGCCTTTTTGCGAAAAATCATCTTCGGCGCCGGAAGCGGAATAGAACCGCTGACGAAAGGCTAGCTCGGGGGTGACTTCAAGCACTCCGACCTGAAAAGGAGCGGCGAGGGTTGGCCGCAGGCTCAAACGTTGACCCTTGTCGCCCGCACGGCGCCAGAAGTGGTCGTAGCTTCCGTCAAAACCGAAAAACAAAGGCGACTCGGCCAGGCGGCGGGGAATGGCGGAAAAACGCACTTCGGGCAGACGCTGTAGCGTAGTGCCGGTGGGTTGATCAAGGTTCTTCAAGTATTTAAGCTGGCCGCCGAGGGTATACTTGTCCCAGGAACGGCTGACAAAGATTTTGGATTCCGTCTTATCCCGATTGTATTCTCCGGCGGCTTCGCCGAAGGTCTGAAGATAGTCGCGGTCACTGACATATTCCACATCGGCCCCAAGCCGCAATGCCCCGGGCAACTCTCCGACGTTGCGCCAATCAACGGCATAGGCGTCACCCTGATCATTGATGCCGCTGATGTGATAAAGCATCGCCTCGCCTTCATGATCGGCAAAAATATAACGGTATTCCAGCCCCTTACCGATGCCCAATTCGGTGAGATAATCCAGATGGAGGGTGGCATCCTGGTTGGGCGCGATGACTTGATAGTAGGCCAGGGAGACCTCCCAGCCGCGACGGTCGGAATAGCCATAGCGGGGCATGAGAAAACCCGATTCGCGCTCGGTTTTGGCCGGATAGAAAAAAAAAGGAACGTAGAGAACCGGCAGATCCTTGAGATAGAATCTGGCATGGCGGCCCTTGGCGATACGGCCCAGGTTGACCTCCAGATCCCGTGCGCTGAACTGCCAGTCGGGTCGTTCTCCGTCGCAGGTCGTGAAGGTGCCTCGCGCGAGACGATATTGCTGGGCACTAAGCCGCTCAATCCCCTCTCCGGTGACGTAAAGATTTTGCTCGGCCAGAAAAAAACGCCCCTGGGCCATGCGCCCTTGCCCGGTCTCCAGATTGAGCACCAGATCCTCACCGCGCAAAGTGCCTTCGGCATCAATCACGGAGACCGTTCCCGGCGCCCGAGCTTCGCCGCTTTGAGGATGCCACTGGACTTCGTCTGCCAGCAAAGTCAAGTCGCCCTGCCGGATGCGCACATTACCACGCGCCAGAAAGAGTCCGGTCTGACGATCGCTACTGAGATAATCGGCCTCGATCTCCACCGGCTGCGCACCCTGGCGCGATACCGGGCCGAGGTCATCGGCGCCACTGCTCACCGGCACCAGCAGCAAAAGCAAAAATAGCAACCCGGCCGGCGGAAAGCATCGTACACCTCGTCCCATCATTGCGGCACCTCGGCCTGGGCCATGAGCCACTCACGCACCTCGGCCACCAGGTAAAGCGAGCCCGCCACCACCACCAAGGGCGCCTGTGGCCAGTCGGCCAATGCCTGACGCAAAGCCGCCGAGGGCGATGGGCAGATACGCGAAATGCGTCCCTGACTGCCGAGGTATGCGGCGATATCTTCTGCCGGAACAGCTTTGTCAGCCCCCGGCTCGGCAATGTAGGCCTCAGCCATGAGGGGCAGCAAAGGGGCGCAAATATTTGCGGGACGACGTACGCCGCTCAGTCCCACCACCCAAGGCAGACCGCTCAGCCCCTGCCCTTGCAGATAAGCGGCGAGGACTCCCGCTCCGGCGGCATTATGGGCGCCATCGAGAAGTACTGCAGGGCTTGACTGCCAACGCTCCAGGCGACCAGGCCAGGTCAGAGTTTCCACGCCGCGGCGCAGGGCTGTTTCGGACAAGTTCCAGCCTTGTTCCTGAAGCACCTCGGCGACCGCCAGCGCCAGCGTAAGATTATCACGCTGATGGGCCCCGGCCAGGCTCGGGCGCAACCCTTCAAGCTTGAGCCGTTGCCCGCGATAATCAAAATGTTCGCCGTGCATGATGGCGTAAAAATCCCTCCCCGCCAGGCGCAACGGCGCGCCAGCCTGGTGGGCCAGTCTCTGCAGTGCGGCAAGGGCTTCGGGCTCCTGACGAGCGACAACCAAAGCCGCACCTGCCTTGATGATTCCGCCCTTTTCGGCGGCAATCGTCGCAAGATCTGCACCCAGGTGCTCGGCATGGTCCTCGGAGACCGGTGTTATCACCGCCACCTGCGGCTGCACCACGTTGGTCGCGTCGAGCCTTCCGCCCATGCCGACTTCCAACACCATGCAATCGACTTGCTGCTCGCGAAAATAATACAGGGCCAGAGCCGTGGTAAATTCAAAAAAAGTCAGCGGAATACCGGCGGCGCGTTCGCGCAACAGCTCCGTAAGACGTACCACCTCGGCTTCGTTGATGCAGTGATCGTTGATGCGAATCCGCTCGGTGAAGGAGTGCAGATGCGGGGAAGTGTAAAGGCCGACGCGAAAACCGGCCTCGCCCAAAATTCGGGTGAGGCCGGCGCAAACCGAGCCCTTGCCATTGGTCCCGGCCACATGGATGACCGGACAGCATTTCTCGGGATGACCGAGACGCTCCAGCAGCCGCAGGACGTTGGTCAATCCGAGTTTGATACCGAAACGCTGCAGACCGTAGAGGTAGTCAAGAGTTTCGCGAAAAGGCACCGCTCAGCTCTTGGTCAAGATGCGCAAAACCTGGGACAGGCGCGCCTTCATCTCCTGGCGGCGCACAATCATGTCGATCATGCCGTGTTCGAGCAGATATTCGGAGCGCTGAAAGCCCTCCGGCAAGGTCTGGCGAATGGTCTGCTCAATGACGCGCGGGCCGGCAAATCCAATCAGAGCACGCGGCTCGGCAATATTGAGATCGCCTAACATGGCAAAACTCGCCGTCACCCCGCCAGTGGTCGGATCGGTCAAAACAGAGATAAAGGGCAGACCGGCGGCCTTGAGCTTGGCCAGTGCGGCGCTGGTTTTGGCCATCTGCATCAGGGACAAAATGCTTTCCTGCATGCGCGCCCCGCCCGAGGAAGAAAAAATCAGCACCGGGCGGCGCTCTTCGAGTCCTTTTTCGATGGCCCGCGTGATCTTTTCTCCCACCACCGAGCCCATGCTGCCACCCATGAAGCCGAAATCAAAGACCGCCACCACCACCGGAAGTCCGTCAATGGTGCCGCCGCCACAGACGATGGCATCACCCATGGCGGTTTTCTTCATGGTCGACTTGATACGATCCTTGTATTTTTTGCTGTCCTTGAATTCAAGAAAATCAACCGAATGCATGCCGGCGTCGATCTCAACAAAAGAGTCGGTATCCAAGACCAATTCGATGCGCTCGCGGGCACTGATACGAAAATGGTAATCACACTTGGGACAGACGTTGTGGTTGCGCTCGATTTCCTTACTGTAAATGATTTCGTTGCAGTTTTTGCATTTGGTCCAGACCCCTTCGGGCATCTGCACCTGCTTCTGCTCCACGGGCGCAATCGGCGCCTTTTTTTTCAAAAACCAGGCCATGAATGTATCCTCGCCAGCAGCGCAATGGCTTTTAGGTGAAAAGCAAAATTCCCCGTCCGCCGCAAACAACGGACAGGATACCAGAAAGCGAACCGGCCGCAATGATCCGGTTCGACAAGAAATCAACCCCGTACAGGTAGAGCCTGTTTGAGTGTACGCACAAAGGTGTCGACCCGCTCATACAGGTCGGGTGACGTGGAATATTCGGCGATGACCTTGACCAGAGCACTGCCGACCACCACCGCGTCGGCAGATTGGCCGACAGCCGCCGCCGCGGCCGGGGTATTGATGCCGAACCCCACGGCCACCGGCACCGGGCTGAGGGTGCGCAGATGCTCGACAAGGGGTGCAATGGCCTGGGGATCGGCCTGTTGCGCACCGGTGACACCGGTCATGGAAACAAAGTAAAGAAAGCCCTCACCCTGCGCGGCCAATGTCGCCAGGCGGGCCGGGGGCGTGGTCGGCGCGATGAGCTGGATGAAATCGACGCCCGCGCTACGCAGATAAGGGTGAATCTCGTCGCGTTGCTCCGCCGGCAGGTCAACCAGCAACACCCCATCGACCCCGGCGCCGGCGGCTGCATGAGCGAAACGCTCGCAGCCGAATCGAAATACCGGGTTGAAATATCCCATGAGCACCACCGGGATCCGGATCCGGTTCCGTACCCGCGACACCATATCGAGAATGCCCTGCAAAGTCGTGCCGGCAGAAAGGGCGCGTTCGCTGGCCAATTGAATAGTGGGACCATCGGCCATGGGATCGGAAAAAGGTACTCCCAACTCGACAATATCGGCCCCCGCATCAGCCAAGGTCAACAGAAGCTTCTCCGTGATCTGCAGATCGGGGTCGCCTGCGGTAATGAAGGGGATCAACCCGACTTCCCCGGCAGCTTTGAGTCGTTCAAATGTTTGTGCGATACGGCCCATGTCAGTCCTTAGGGCAAATAAATGTTGCCCTGTTTATAGAAAAATTCGTCGTTCTTTGCAAGCGTCTTGTACAGCTCGGGGCCGGGTCGGCTCCTCATAAACGATCAGGCATCCCCGGCGGGCAGCCTTAGAGTATCGGGGGCTGCCCCTAGACGCAACTGCAATGATTTAAGCACCGCCTGGTGATAGCCGGAAAACCGCTCCTGCGAGGTGATACGCGCCAAAAAGGCCTGCGGACCGCGGATCCGGCTCTGCATGACAAAAACGGTGCCCCCTGTCGCCCCGGATAGTCGCAGGCTGGTATGGGTGGTACTGCCGAGTATGCCGTCACGCACCCAACTCAGTTTGCGCCCGGGCACCACCGTTTCAACGATGGCGGGCTTACTTCCCGGATCACCCTTGAGGGAGAGATCCAGGCGCGCACCGGGCTGCAATGCCGGGGTGACTTTGGCTGCTTCGAACCCGGGCCACCATTGTGGCCACTGCTCAACCGCGGACAAAACGGTCCACACCTCGGCGGGTGAAGTGGCCAGCAGCACCTCATCCTCGCGCGTGAATTCGGTCTGCCCTGTGACGGTCATCATGACGACAAACGCCACCAGTAGCAGCGCGGAGCACACCAGAATTTTCTTCAACATTTACTGCCCCTGCCGTCAGGATGATCCCGCATCTCCGCCCGAAGGTTTGGGGCGCGTGCGGCGACGGCGCGGCGGACGTTTGCGCTCGCCAGGCGCAACCGATTTTTCCGGAACCGGTGCCTTTTTGCGGGGATGAGGACGCTTATAATTCCAGAGAAAATCATCCTCGCCGGGAACCGCACTAGGAATCCGGCGGCCGAGATATTCCTCGATATCGCCAAGATGCAGCACGAGCTCCTCGTCCGCCAAAGAGATGGCTTTACCCGCCGCGCCGGCGCGGGCGGTCCTGCCGATGCGATGCACGTAGTCCTCGGGGTCCTGTGGCAGATCGTAGTTGATCACATGGGTGACATCGTCCACGTGAATCCCGCGAGAGGCCACGTCGGTGGCCACCAGAAAACGCAACAGGCCATTTTTGAATTCGTTCAGAATGCGCATGCGCTTGAGTTGCGGGATGTCGCCGGAAATCACCGCGGCACGAAAATCGTTGGCTCGCAATCGCTCGGTAAGATGTTCCGCCTCGCGTTTGGTGTTGACGAAAACCAGCACGCGATTGGCGTCCTCCTCCTTGGCAAGCAGCCCAAGCAATAAAGGAAATTTCTCCCTGCGGGAAACATGGAACAAAATCTGCTCCACCCGCTCGGCGGTCATCTGCTCGGGCTCAACCTCGACGCGCTCAGCGACGTTCATGAATTCATAAGCGAGTTCGCGCACCCGGTGCGACAAGGTGGCGGAAAACAGCATGGTCTGGCGCTGGTCGAAGGACGGCAGACGACGCAGAATAAAGCGCAGGTCACGGATAAAGCCCATATCGAACATACGATCGGCTTCGTCGATGACCAGAAATTCAATGCGCCCAAAGCTGAAGACCTTCTGCTTGGCATAGTCAATGAGCCGTCCCGGGGTGGCCACGATGACATCGACGCCGCCGCGCAGGGCATCGCGCTGCTTCTGATAGTCGATGCCCCCGAAGATGGGCTGCACCTTAAAGGGGACAAAGGCACCCAATCCCTTGGCGTCTTCACAGATCTGCGCCACCAGTTCACGAGTCGGCGCCAGAATCAGCGCGCGGGGATTGCTGCCTGTCTCGCGGGGATTGCGCAGCATGCGGGTAAACAGCGAGATAAGAAAGGCGGCCGTTTTGCCGGTGCCGGTCTGTGCCTGGCCGGTAACGTCATGGCCCGCCAGGGCCAGAGGGATCGACTCTTCCTGAACTTGGGTAAGGTCGGTAAAGCCCACCGTCTCGATGCCCTTAAGTACTTCCGGCGGCAAATTGAGCTCGGTAAATTTCATGAAAGTCCTGTCTGTCAATTCTTGCGTTTACAACTCGACGCCGATGGCCTCGGCGACGGTTTGCATGTCCTTGTCTCCGCGCCCCGAAAGGCAGACGGCAATGATCGCTTCGCGCGGCAGAGTCGGCGCGAGCTTGGCCACATGCGCCAGGGCATGCGCACTTTCCAGGGCGGGAATGATCCCTTCCAGGCGCGTCATCATTTGAAAAGCTTCAAGGGCTTCATCATCCGTCACCGCGACATATTCGGCGCGCTTGATTTCATGAAGAAAGGCATGCTCGGGGCCGACCCCGGGATAGTCGAGGCCGGCGGAAATAGAGTGCGCGTTGAGAATCTGTCCAGCCTCGTCCTGCAACAGAAAGGTTTTGTTGCCGTGGAGCACGCCGACCTGTCCGGCGCTGATGGAGGCGGCGTGTTTACCGCTGCCGATCCCCAAGCCGGCCGCTTCGACGCCGACCAGACGTACAGCGGTGTCAGCCAGAAAAGGGTGAAACATCCCTATGGCATTCGAGCCGCCACCGATGCAGGCCAGTGCCACATCGGGCAGGCGGCCCACGGCCTCAAGTATCTGCGCGCGGGTTTCACTCCCAATGACCGCCTGGAAGTCGCGCACCATTTGCGGGTAGGGATGAGGTCCGGCGACGGTGCCAATAACATAAAAGGTGTCGCGCACATGGGTGACCCAGTAGCGCAGAGCCTCATTCATGGCATCTTTGAGGGTCGCCGTGCCGCTGGTCACCGGGTGGACCCGGGCGCCCAACAGTTTCATGCGAAAAACGTTTTGGGCTTGTCGGCGAATATCCTCCTTGCCCATGAATATTTCACATTCAAGCCCGAACAATGCGGCAACGGTGGCGGTTGCCACGCCATGCTGTCCGGCGCCGGTTTCGGCAATAACCCGCTTTTTCCCCATGCGCCGGGCCAGAAGTATCTGCCCCACGGTGTTGTTGATCTTGTGTGCGCCCGTGTGGTTGAGATCTTCACGCTTGAGGTAGATGCGCGCGCCGCCATAGTGTTCGGAGAGCCGCCGGGCCAGATACAGAGGCGAGGGACGTCCGACGTAGTGGGTGAGATAGTCGGTGAACTCGGCTTCGAAGGCGGGATCCTTGCGGGCATCGGCGTAGGCCTGCTCAAGTTCGATCAGGGCCGGCATGAGCGTTTCGGCAACGTAGCGCCCGCCGAATTGCCCAAAGTGGCCGCGGGAGTCGGGATGGTTGGTCATCATACGTCCTTTTTCGGCTGGGCCCGGGGCGGGCTGCAAGCCGGAACGGGTTGGTTCATCCAAGGCCGACGGCTTTGGCGTTGCGGATAAACGCGGCGACCCGGTGCGGATCCTTGTGCCCGGGAGCGGATTCCACTCCGCTCGAGACATCGACGGCAAAAGGTTGTACCGCCTCAACGGCAGCGGCCACATTCTCAGGCGTCAGCCCCCCGGCCAGGATCACCGGCTGAAGTCGCGCCTGCGTCGCGGCCAGCTCCCAGTTGAAGGTTTCACCGGTCCCGCCGTAGTGTCCGGCCACCCAGGCATCGAGCAGCAGCGCTGCCACCGGATAGTCCGCAGCGTGCGCCAGGCTCGATTCGTCGCGCACCCGCAGCGCCTTGATCACGCGTCGTCCGTCAAACCGGCAATCCATGGGAGCTTCATCACCGTGCAACTGTAGCACATCGAGACGACAAAAATCAGCGATGGCTAAAATGCGCTTGCGTGATTCATTAACGAACAGTCCGGTCGCGCTGACAAAGGGCGGCAGGGCGGAGACTATGGGACGAACCTGCTCAGGTGTCACGCACCGCGGGCTCCCCGCGTAAAAGACGAAGCCCAGGGCATCAGCACCACAGGCAACCGCATGCCGCGCATCGCTCAGGGTGGTGATACCGCAGATTTTGACGCGCACCCCTCTCATTGCGACAGCAGCAAACCTAGAGTTCTACCCGCGGCAAATTCGCCAGGGATTCGCGGATGCTTTCGGCAGGATACTCATAGTCTTCAAGCTGCCCCGCCAGATAGGCATCATAGGCCGACATATCAAAATGACCGTGCCCCGAGAGGCAAAACAGAATGGTCCGTTCGTGCCCCTCTTCACGGGCCTTGATCGCTTCATCAACCGCGGCGCGCACCGCGTGGGACGATTCGGGCGCCGGAACAATTCCTTCGGTGCGGGCGAACAGCAGCGCCGCCTCGAAACACGCATTTTGCGGATAGGCGATGGCCTCGATAATGCCTTCATGATAGAGCTGGCTGACGAGGGCACTCTGGCCGTGATAACGTAGACCGCCGGCATGAATACCGGGTGGCACGAAGTCATGGCCGAGGGTGTACATCTTGGTAACGGGCGTCAACTTGGCCGTGTCCCCGTAATCGAAAGCATAAACGCCTTTAGTCAAAGTCGGACAGGAGGCGGGCTCAACCCCCACCAGACGAATGTCCTTGCCGTTAACCTTGTCGCGCACGAAGGGAAAGGCGATGCCGGCAAAATTGCTGCCGCCGCCACAGGCGCCGAACACCACGTCGGGATAGTCTCCGACCATCCGCAATTGCTCCATCGCCTCCAGACCGATCACGCTCTGATGCAGGCAGACGTGATTGAGCACGCTGCCCAAAGCGTAATTGGTGTCTTTGTGACTGGCGGCATCTTCCACAGCTTCACTGATGGCAATGCCCAAGGATCCGGGGGTGTCCGGTGTCTGCTCGAGAATTTGGCGGCCGACCGCCGTAAGCGAACTGGGGGAGGGAATCACCTTGGCCCCCCAGACCTCCATCAGGCTTTTGCGATAGGGTTTCTGCCCGCAACTGACCCGCACCATATAAACGGTGACCTCCAGGCCGAAAAAAGACGCAGCCAGAGCCAGAGAACATCCCCACTGACCGGCCCCTGTTTCACTGGCCAGGCGACGAATTCCGGCCTGTTTGTTGTACCAGGCCTGCGGAATCGCGGTATTAGGCTTGTGCGAACCCGCCGGGGAAACCCCCTCGTTTTTGTAGTAGATCTTGGCAGGCGTTTTGAGCGCCGCCTCCAGGCGGTGAGCACGGTAAAGAGGTGAAGGGCGCCACAACTGATAGGCCTTGAGCACATCTTCGGGGATATCGATCCAGCGCTCACGGCTCACTTCCTGCTCGATCAGAGCCATGGGAAAGATTGCCGAGAGATCCTCGGGAGCGGCCGGTTTGCCGGTCTTTGGATGAATGACCGGAGCCATCTGTCCGGGCATATCGGGGATGACATTGTACCACCGCTTGGGAATCTGATTGTCATTGAGCAGGATTTTGGTCTGCACGCTATTCTCTCCAGAAAGAATCAGTCGATCAGGCTCTTAAGTTTGGCTTCGATATCCGTCTCACGCATCAGGCTTTCTCCGATGAGAAAGGCGTCAGCGCCGGCGTCTTTAAGTCGCTCTATATCAAGGCGATCATGAATGCCGCTTTCCGTCACGCGCAAGCGCTGCGGCGGGATCAACGGCAAAAGTCGCTCGGAAATCCGCAAATCGGTAACAAAGGTCGAAAGGTTGCGATTGTTGACGCCGATAAGGGCCGCCGGTGTCTCCAGCGCCCGCCGCAGCTCCTCTTCATCGTGGATCTCAAGCAGGACCTCCAGGCCGAGTTCCGCCGCCAGGTACGAAAAATCAGCAAGCTGACCGCCGTCAAGAGCGGCGGCGATAAGCAGCACCGCATCAGCTCCGGCCACCCGCGCTTCATGGAGTTGGTAGGCATCCACGATAAAATCCTTGCGCAACAGGGGCAGCGCCACGGCATTGCGAATCATCCCAAGATAAGCAAGCTCGCCAAAGAAAAAGTCGCGATCGGTGAGAACCGACAAACAGGCGGCGCCGCCGCGTTCATAAGCCCCGGCAATGGCAACGGGGTCGAAATCGGCGCGAATGACGCCCTTGGAGGGAGAGCCCTTTTTGACTTCGGCAATCACAGCCGTGCCGCGGGCCGCACATTCCTTAAGCCGCACTCGAAAAGGGCGGCAGGGTGCCAGATCGGCGACGCGGGCACCAAGCTCAGCCAGGGGAACCTGTGACCGGGCGGCATCGACCTCTTCGTGCTTGCGCGCGAGTATGCGAGGAAGTATCACGGCAGGGTCCCTTCCTCGCGCACGGCGCTGGTCAACCGCACCAAACCATTGAGACGCTCAAGCGCGGCACCGCTATCGATAGCTTGGCGCGCTAAGTCGAGAGCCTGGCGCATCTCGGAGGCGCAGCCTGCTGCCACTAACGCAAAGGCCGCGTTGAGCAGAACGATGTCGCGCCGCGGTCCCGGATCGCCTGCGAGGATGGCGCGTACAATGCGGGCATTGACCGCGGCATCTCCCCCCTGCAATTCGCTTAGGGCGCAGCGCTGCAAAGCAAAATCTTCAGGTGTGACGCGATACTCGCGAATAAGGTCACCATCGATCTCGGCAACAAAAGTGGCTCCGGTCAACGTCACCTCATCCATGCCGTCCTCACCATGCACGATAAAGCCGCGCCGGCAGCCGAGGTTGGCCAAAACGTGCGCCAGGGGCGCGACGAGATCCTGCCGATAAACCCCCAGAACCTGCCGGTTGGCACCGGCGGGGTTGGTCAACGGCCCGAGAATATTAAAAATGGTGCGGATGCCGATTTCGCGACGCGGCCCGATGGCGCGCTTCATGGTGCCGTGCAACGCCGGGGCGAAAAGGAAACCAACCCCGATTTCACTGATGCACTTTTCCACGACCTGTGCCGGCACATCAAGATTCACCCCGAGCGCTTCCAACACATCGGCACTGCCGCACGCAGAAGAGATACTGCGATTTCCGTGCTTGGCAACCTTGACTCCACAGGCGGCGACAACCAGCGCCACCGTGGTCGAGACATTGAAGGTTTTGGTGCCGCTGCCGCCGGTACCGCAGGTATCAAGGATGCTTTCTCGATCCAGGTTGATATCGTCGCGGTCGAGATCGACCACCCCAGCAACACGAATCGGCGTGGCATGCGCGCGCATCACGCGCGCGGCGCCGGTGATTTCAGCGATGGTCTCACCCTTCATGCGCAAGGCGGTGATAAAGGCGGCAATTTGGGCCGGTGTCGCCTCGCCACCCATGATCTCGCCCATGACTTCAACCATCTCGCCTTCGCTCAGGCTCTGGCCTTCCACCACACGGGCAATTGCATTCTTGATCATGCGTTTCCCCTCATGTCATTTCCAGAAAATTCTGCAGCTGTTTTTTCCCTTCAACTGTCAGAATAGACTCAGGATGATACTGGATGCCCCACAGCGGCAACTCCCGGTGTGCGAACCCCATGATTTCTTTCTCGTCGGTCCAGGCTGTAATCCGCAGACATTCCGGAAGACTCGCGCGTTCGACGATCAGGCTATGATAGCGCGTGGCTTCAAAGGGGTTGGAAATTCCGACGAACAGGCCCGATCCATCATGAAAGACCGGACTGGTCTTGCCGTGCATCAGGCGCGCAGCGCGCACCACTCGTCCCCCCAGGGCCTGCCCGATGCATTGATGCCCGAGACAAACCCCCAATAGCGGAATTCGGCCGGTCAGTTCCTTGACGGCTGCCAGGGAAATCCCCGCCTCGTTGGGCGTACAGGGACCAGGGGAGATTACCAGGCGTCGGGGCTTTTTACGCAGAATGTCGGCCACGCTGATACGGTCGTTGCGATAAACCTCAACCTCTTCGCCGAGTTCGCGAAAATACTGGACCAGATTGTAGGTGAACGAATCGTAGTTGTCGATCATCAGCAACATGTCAGTCCAGTCCTTGCCGCGCGGTTTCGATGCTCTTGATCACTCCCTGAGCTTTGTTGATGGTTTCCTGGTATTCCGCCTCGGGACAAGAGTCTGCCACGATCCCGGCGCCAGCCTGCAAATGCAGCTGCCCATCCTGCACCACCAGAGTGCGGATCGCAATGGCCATATCCATATTCCCGGAGAAAGAAAAATATCCGACCGCGCCACCATAAATTTCACGGCGACAGGATTCTAGTTCCTCAATAATCTCCATCGCCCGGATTTTGGGGGCACCACTCAGGGTGCCGGCGGGAAAGGCGGCCCGAAACACATCAAAAGCATCGCAGTTAGCTTCCAAACGGCCCCGCACATTAGAGACAATGTGCATGACGTGCGAATACCGCTCAATCTGCATGAACTCGCTGACCTCGACACTGCCGGTGCGGCAAACCCGTCCGAGATCGTTACGCGCCAGGTCAACGAGCATTATATGCTCGGCACGCTCTTTAGGATCGGCCATCAGATCCACGGCCAGGCGCTGGTCCTGCTCGAAATCCGAGCCGCGGGGTCGGGTTCCGGCAATCGGGCGCACCTCGGCCGACTCCCCCTCCTTGCGCACCAGAACTTCCGGTGAAGCACCGACCACGAGCGTTTCACCGAAACGCAGGTAAAACATGTAGGGAGAAGGATTAATGGTACGCAGGGCACGATAGATATCAAAGGGATCCACATCCAGGGCACCCGAAAACCGCTGCGACAAAACCACCTGAATGATATCGCCGGCGCGCACATATTCCTTGCACCGTTCGACGGCCTTGATAAATTGAGCCTGCGTGAAGTTGGAAGAAAACTCCAGAGGCGGGCGCAACGCGCCATCTGGATAAGAGGGCGCAAAAGGCGTGCGCAGGCGCTCGATTAACGCCTCGATACGCGCACAACCGGCCCGATAAAGTGCTTCGATATCATCTCCTGGATGAACACTGACATTGGCCACCACCTTGATCTTATGGCTCATGTTGTCAAAGATCAGCAGTTCGTCCGTAAGCAAAAAACAGCAGTCGTAGGTGCCGATTTCACGGGAGCGAAGAGCCGGAAGATCCTCGATAAACCGCACCATGTCGTAACCGAGAAACCCAACTGCCCCGCCGCAAAAAGGCGGCAAACCAGCCAGCTCCACCGGGCTATAGGGCGCCAGCCACTCGCGCATGCGCCCTAAAGGATCGGCGCAGGGTGCCTCTTCAACCACCCGCCCGTTTTCAAGAATTTCGTAATGATTATCGCGGGAGCGAAAAATTCGCCCGCCGCCACTGCCGAGGAACGAATAGCGGGCCCACTTTTCGCCACCCTCGACACTTTCGAGCAAAAATGCATGGTCTCCATCATCAATCTTGCGAAAAGCCGACACGGGAGTTTCCATGTCGGCAAAAATCTCGCGATAAATGGGAACCAAGTTGCCCTGAAGGGTTAAAGCGCGGAATTCTTCGAGACTGGGGTGGTACATGAGAGCTCCTGGAAAAAATCGGACAAGGCTATCACGCGCAACCAAGCTTCGTCAAGCGTCCCCGCCCCTAGTCAGAACTGCGCTCAACGCAAAAAGGCAAGGGAACCTCCCTTGCCTTTTTGGATCATATAATTGTCTGAAACTAATTGTCTTTTTTTTCTTCAGGCTGACCCTCGGCATCGGGCACCAAGGTCTCAGCAGGGCTCTCAGTTGAAGCCTCCGCGGCAGGCGCAGCGGCAACGGCTTTCACCGGCGATGATGCTTTGCGTGGCCGGGGAGTGAATTCTTCTTCCACCAACTCGATGATGGCCAGTGCTGCGTTATCTCCAGCGCGCGCCCCCAACTTGATGATGCGGGTGTAACCACCGGGTCGCTCTTGAAAACGAGGGCCGATGCGATCAAAAAGCTTTGCTACGACTTTTTTATCGTGGATGACCTGCAAAGCCTGACGCCGGGAATGGAGATCACCCCGCTTGCCGAGAGTAATCATCTTTTCAGCCAGCTTACGCAGTTCTTTGGCGCGAGCGTCCGTCGTGGTGATCCGGTCGTGGTCGAGCAAAGAGGTCACCATGTTGCGCAGCATCGCTCGGCGATGGCTGGAATTTCTGCCCAGCGTTCTTCCTGCTTTATTGTGACGCATTTCCCAAAATCCTCACTTTCTTAGTTGCGGTTCAATCAATCTTCCTCTTCGCCCTTCTGAATCATGCGCAGATACTCGGGGTCAGGAAAATTTTCCAACTTGATACCCAGAGACAGCCCCATCTCAGCGAGGATATCCTTAATTTCGTTGAGCGACTTACGACCGAAATTCTGGGTTTTGAGCATTTCGGCCTCGCTTCTCTGAACAAGGTCACCAATCAGTTCGATGTTGGCGTTTTTCAGACAGTTGGCCGCACGCACAGAAAGTTCAAGCTCATCGACGCTACGATAGAGATTTTCGTTGATCTTTTTACTTTCCTCTTCAACCTGCTCTTCAAGGGGTTCGTGCCCCTCCTCGAAGTTGATAAAGAGCTGAAGCTGCTCCTTGAGAATCTTGGCCGCGAAAGCCACCGCATCATCAGGACGCACGCTCCCATCAGTATGCACCTCAAGGACAAGCTTATCGTAGTCGGTAATCTGGCCGACACGAGCGTTGCTGACTGTAAAATTGACCTTTTTGATCGGCGTAAAAATCGAGTCGATGGGAATGGTACCCACCGGCGCTCTCTCATCACGGTTACGCTCGGCGGGCACATAGCCTTTGCCCATCCTGACCACCATATCGATTTCAAGATCAGCGTCGTCACCACAGGTAGCGATGTGATGCTCGGGGTCCATGATTTCGACATTGGAGTCAGTAATGATATCTCCGGCGGTAACGACACCCGCACCTTTTTTGACGATCCGCACATTGCGCGGCTCGTTGCCGTGCAGACGAAGACGCACACCTTTGAGGTTGAGAATGATCTCGGCAACATCCTCCGTCACACCGGGCGCGGACGAAAACTCATGGAGCACGCCTTTGATGCGCACGGAAGAGATCGCCGCCCCCTGCAATGAAGACAGCAGCACACGGCGCAGTGCGTTTCCAAGGGTCGTACCAAACCCGCGCTCAAACGGCTCAGCGGTAAACTTGCCGTAAGAATCGCTGAGGCTGTCCGACTCGACCTGCAGCCGCTTAGGCCGGATCAGGTCTCTCCAGTTTTTATACATTCCAATCCTCCCTTGCACGGTTATGACCGGAAAAGAAAACGGCCATTACTTGGAATAGAGCTCGACAACCAACTTCTCCTGGAATTCAGGAGTCGTAAGCTCTTCACGAACCGGCAGCGCTTTCAGACTGCCCTTGCAGGCAGCGCGATCCAGTTCGAGCCAAGAAGGGACGCCCCGGCGCATGACACCGTCAAGAGCTTCATTGATGCGCACGACCTGCTTGCTTTTCTCCCGCAGCTCGACGACATCGCCGGTACGCACCTGGTAGGATGGAATGTTCACCTTATGGCCATTGACCAAGAAGTGATTGTGCCGCACCAGTTGGCGGGCCTCATTACGCGAAGTGGCAAACCCGAGACGGTAGACAACACTGTCAAGGCGGCGCTCGAGCAGGACCAGCAGGTTCTCACCGGTGACCCCACGCATGCGATCGGCCTTGTCAAAGGTTGAGCGGAATTGCCCTTCAAGAAGACCATAAGTCCTCTTCAACTTTTGTTTTTCACGCAACTGAACACCGTAGTTGGACACTTTTATCCGCCCCTGCCCATGTTGACCAGGAGCATAGTTACGGCGCTCAACAGCGCATTTGTCAGTATGGCATCTGTCCCCTTTAAGGAACAGCTTCGTCGCTTCTCTACGGCAAAAGCGGCAGACAGAACCGGTATATCTGGCCAAGGTTCTTCCTCCTTCTGGGATTAAACTCTTCTACGTTTGGGAGGACGGCACCCATTGTGAGGAATGGGCGTAACATCCTTGATCATTGCAACACTGAACCCAGCGGCTTGCAATGCCCTTACAGCGGACTCACGGCCGGAACCGGGGCCCTTGACGTAAACCTCGACAGAACGCATACCATGCTCCTGTGCCTTCTTGGCGGCAGTTTCAGCCGCCATCTGCGCGGCAAAAGGAGTGCTTTTACGCGATCCTTTGAAACCCATACCGCCGGCAGTCGCCCAAGAGACCACGTTACCCGCCATGTCGGTGATGGTCACAATGGTATTATTAAAGGTGGCTTGAATATGCGCGACACCCTTGGCGATATTCTTCTTTTCCTGCTTTTTCTTAACCGTTTTTTTACCCGGCTTAGCCATGGTTCCTCCAATTATTTCTTCTTACCCGCGACCGTCTTCCGGGGTCCCTTGCGAGTCCGGGCGTTGGTCTTGGTCTTCTGTCCACGCACGGGCAATCCCCGGCGATGGCGCAAACCGCGATAACAGCCAAGGTCCATAAGGCGCTTGATATTCATGGTCACCTCACGGCGCAGATCACCCTCGACCCGACATTCGCGGTCGATGATTTCGCGGATCTTGGCAACCTCGGTTTCAGCAAGGTCATCGGAGCGGGTATCAGGACTGACTCCGGCCTTGGAAAGAATTTCGTTGGCAAGTGTTCTGCCAATCCCAAAAATGTAGGTCAGAGCGACCTCCATCCGCTTGTTGCGGGGCAAATCTATACCAGCAATACGTGCCAATGCTCGACCCTCCTGATCCTGTTAACCTTGTCTCTGTTTGTGCTTGGGATTTTCGCAGATGACGCGGATGATGCCTTGGCGCCGAATCACCTTGCATTTGTCGCACATGCGCTTCACCGAAGCTCGAACTTTCATTTCCTCTATCCTTATTCTGTCTAGGGTTTCGTACCGTTTTCCATAAACTCGCCGCCCCCGGGAAAATCCCCGGCTAGAGACGAGTGAGAACCTCTGCACCGTGCTCGGTAACCGCCACGGTATGTTCAAAATGCGCCGACGGAAATCCATCAACCGTCACAGCGGTCCAACCGTCAGACAAAATCCTTACCGCAGGGCCGCCGGCGTTTATCATCGGCTCTATGGCAAAGGTCATTCCGACCTTTAACCGAGGCCCCTGCCCTGGAGGTCCGAAGTTCGGTAACTGTGGCGACTCATGCAATTGGCGCCCAATACCGTGACCAACGAATTCACGCACAATGCTGAAACCCTGACCCTCGGCATAAGACTGAACGACATGCGAAATGTCAGACAGCCGCCCCCCCGCATTCGCTTTGTCTATCGCCAGACTAAGCGCTTTCTCAGTGGTCGCCAAAAGTCGCTCCTTGGCTGCGCCGACCGGTCCTACGGGGAGCGTGACGGCAGCATCCCCAAAAAACCCATCGAGAACGACGCCAAAATCAATACTGAGAATGTCTCCCTCGATCAACGGCTCAGAGGTTGGAAAACCATGCACAACCTTTTCGTTGGGAGAAGCGCAAATAGTAAAAGGAAAACCGCCATACCCCTTGAATGCGGGGCGGGCCTTCCTTTTCGTGCATTCATTTTCGGCAATCGCATCAAGCTCCAGCGTGGTCATACCAGGCCGAACCTTTTCTCGCAGCAGGGCGAGAATTTCGGCGACGACATTACCGGCCCGCCTCATGCGCTCTATTTCGTGCCGCGACTTGAGGGCGATCACGCCACTATTTCCGCACCAAACCGAGAATCTGCCCCTGCACCTCGTCGATGCCGGCCATGCCGTCAACCTCCTGAAGCAAACCCTTGTCACGATAATAACCGATCAGAGGGGCCGTCTGCTCACGGTACACCTTGAGTCGCCGGCGGATAGTCTCTTCCCGATCATCGTCGCGCTGCACCAGAGAGCCACCGCAAACGTCACAAATTCCAGCTGTGCCAGGCGGATCAAAGCGGACATGAAAGCCCTTACCGCAAGCAGAACAGGTGCGCCGCCCGGTCAAGCGCTCAACGAGCATCTCCTCATCCACCGTGAGCGAGACGACCGCGTCAAGATCCTTGCCCAACTCCGAAAGAACCTCACCGAGAGCGTCAGCCTGAGGCACGGTCCGCGGAAATCCATCCAGAATAAACCCGGGATCACAGTCAGATTCCTGAAGACGATCACCAACAATTCCAATGACCACCTCGTCGGGAACCAGCCCACCCTGATCCATGAACGCCTTGGCCTTAAGGCCCATATCCGTGCCCGCAGCCACCGCGGCCCTGAGAATATCACCGGTAGAAATTTGAGGAATCCCAAACCGCTCAGTCAGCATCTTGGCCTGAGTACCCTTGCCGGCTCCCGGCGGCCCAAGCAAAATCAGCTTCATAACAAAAACCCCTTACAGCCTAACCCTGGCGCCCCTTGAGCGTGACGCCCTTCATAAATCCCTCATAGGAGCGACTGACCAGGTGGGCTTCGATTTGAGAGGCGGTGTCCAGACCTACGGCGACAACGATCAACAGGGACGTTCCGCCAAAGAAGAAGGGAACGTTGAACTGACCGATCAGAATGGTCGGCAAAACGCAAACCGCTGAGACGTAAATAGCGCCAGCAAATGTAAGTCGCGACAAGACGGTGTCAAGAAAATCAGATGTCTCCTTGCCAGGTCGAATCCCCGGGACATACCCACCCTGCTTCTTCACGTTTTCGGCGACATCGACCGGGTTAAACGTGACAGCCGTGTAGAAATAGCAAAAGAAGACAATAAATGCAACATAAAAAATATTGTAGATTATATGGTCGGGACTCATCACCGATGCAATCCGCTGCACCCAAGGAAGATCAACCAAGCTTGCGACAGTGGCTGGGAACATAATAATGGAACTGGCGAAAATCGGTGGAATAACCCCGGCCATGTTGACCTTGAGCGGCAAGTGACTGGTCTGACCACCATAGTTGCGCATTCCGACCACACGTCGCGCATAGTGAATAGGGACTCGGCGCTGTCCGCGCTCCATGAAAACAATCGCCCAGACCACCGCCACCATCAACACCGCGATAAAGATCATCGCCATGGGCGAAAGAGCGCCGGTACGCAGCAGACGCAAGGTATTGACCAGAGCCGAAGGAATCATTGCGACAATACCGGCAAAGATGATCAGCGAAATGCCGTTGCCGATTCCACGCTCGGTGATTTGCTCGCCCAGCCACATGATAAAGGCCGTGCCGGCAGTCAGCGTCAGCACAGTAAGAAGCACAAAGCCGGTACCTGGATAAGAGACCACAAGCTCCCCGGCGGGGCCACGCATAGTTTGCAAACCAATGGCGATCCCCGTCCCCTGAATCACTGAGAGAACGATGGTGCCGTACCGGGTGTATTGCGTGATTTTTTTCTGACCCTGCTCACCCTCTTTAGAGAGTTTCTCAATGGGCTCATAAACCACCTTCAGCAACTGCAAAATAATCGAAGCGCTGATGTAGGGCATGATCCCCAGGGCGAAGACCGTCATTCGTTCCAAAGCCCCACCGGTGAAGGCACTCACCAAGCCAAGCAAAGTCCCCTCGGTTCCTTCAAAGAACCCAGCCAACACCTGGCTGTCGATCCCAGGGATGGGAATATGGCACCCGATCCGATAAACGACAAGAACTCCAAGAGTAAAAAGGATTCTACGCCGTAACTCTGGAATGCTGAAAATGTTCTGCAGGCTCGCGAACAATTTAGATCACCTCGGCTTTGCCGCCGGCTCCCTCAATTTTGACAAGGGCCGACTTGCTGAATTTATGGGCCTTAATGGTAAGGGATTTGCTCAACTCACCCTCGCCGAGAACCTTGATGCCGTCACCGACACGCTTGATCAACCCGGCCAGAATGAGAGCCTCGCCATCAACCACGGCGCCGGACTCAAAAACATCGAGTTGGCCGAGGTTTACCAAAGAGTAAACTTTCTTTTTCAAGGGGGTGAAGCCGCGTTTGGGGAGGCGTCTCTGAAGCGGCATCTGCCCACCCTCAAAACCTGCCTTTACACCGCCGCCGGAACGGGCGTTCTGCCCCTTATGTCCCTTGCCGGAGGTTTTCCCCGTACCGGATCCGTGTCCACGTCCAATTCTTTTTCGGTCTTTCGTCGAGCCCAAAGCGGGGCGCAATTCACTCAGATTCATATCCAGATGTCCTTAAGCTATTCTTCCACCACAACCATGTGGGAGACTTTACTGACCATACCGCGGATTTCCGGGGTGTCCTTGCGCACGACGGTCTGGTGAAGACGGGTCAGCCCCAGGCCGTGCAGAACTTGGGTGAAATATTGGTTGCGGCCGATACCGCTACGCTTAAGCGTAATTTTCAATTCGCCGGACATTGCAAAATCCCTCTCTCTGACCTATCAGGCTGTTTCTTCCACAGCAACGCCGCGTCGCGCCAGAATCGTCTCGGCGCTCTTGAGCTGAGACAGCGCATTGATAGTCGCCTTGACCACGTTGTGCGGGTTGTTGGAGCCAAGACACTTGGAAAGCACGTTCTCAACCCCAGCGGCCTCAAGAATGGCACGCGCAGCGCCACCGGCAATAACACCGGTACCCGCGGAAGCAGGCTTGAGCAGAACTTTTCCAGCGCCGAACTTACCGAGGACATCGAAGGGAATCGTCCCCTCTGCCATAGGCACCCGGATCAGATCCTTCTTGGCGCGCTCGACGCCTTTGCGGATAGCCTCGGGAACCTCCTTGGCCTTGCCCAAGCCAACACCGACATAGCCCTGGCCGTCGCCGACAACCACCAGCGCGGAAAAACTAAAGCGCCGTCCGCCTTTAACCACCTTGGCGTTCCGGTTGATATGGATAACCTTGTCGGTAAGATTCAATTCGTTCACATCAATGCGTTGCAAGGGCGTTCTCCTTTTCTAAAAAACAAGACCAGCTTCCCTCGCACTGTCAGCCAAAGCTTTGACGCGACCGTGATAGAGAAAACCATTCCTGTCAAAAACCACTTCCTTGATATCCTTCTCAAGAGCTTTCTCAGCGATGGCGCGACCGATGGCCTTGGCAGCCTCAACATTGCCCGTGGTGCCATGCCCTGCGACCAGATCCTTATTGAGGGTAGACACCGCCGCAAGGGTGGTCCCTGAATTATCTTCAATAATCTGGGCGTAAATGTGCTTGGCGCTGCGAAATATGCAAAGGCGCGGGCGCGCGGGCGCACCGACAACCTTGCGACGCACACGGTCTTTGCGCTTAAGCCGTGCCTTTCTTCTTTGCTGTGCGACGTTCACAACCGGTCTCCTTATACCAAAAGGTCGAGCATGAAGTTCCCTTATTTCTTGCCGGTCTTGCCGGCCTTGCGGACAATGTGCTCCTCGGCATACTTAATGCCCTTGCCGCGATAAGGTTCGGGGCCACGGAAAGAACGAATTTTTGCAGCCGTCGCACCGACAAGCTCCTTATCCACACCGCGTACGGTGATCTTGGTTTGCTTCTCGACTTCTGCCGAAATTCCCTCGGGAAGATTATATTCGACGGGATGCGAGTAACCAAGGGCAAGATTAAGAACATTGCCTTTCACATCAGCGCGATAGCCCACCCCATTAATTTCGAGAATCCGCTCGAACCCCTTGGTGACACCATCAACCATATTGGCGATCAAGGTACGGGTCAACCCCTGCATGGAGCGATCCTTGCCCTCGGCGCTGAGAGCTTGAACCTGAATGACTTCGCCCTCGACAGCTATATTGACATCCGCCGGCAAATTCCGGCTCAGGCGCCCTTTGGGGCCCTGCACACTAATAAGGCAACCGTCCAGAGAGATTTTAACTCCGGCCGGAATTTGGACAGGCAGTTTCCCAATCCGTGACATGGCATTCGACTCCTTGATTTCCCCTACCAGATAGTACAGATGAGTTCGCCACCGACCCTGGCCTCGCGGGCAGCGACATCGCTGAGAACCCCCTGAGACGTAGAAAGGATAGCGGCGCCCAAGCCATTCTTTATACGGGGAATCTCTTCATTGCCCACATAAACACGACGGCCGGGAGTGGAGATACGCTTAATTTCATGAATGACATGGGTGTTGCTCTCATCAAACTTGAGATAGATTCGAAGAACACCCTGCTTGTCGTCGCTCATGACTTTGAAATTCTTAATATACCCGAGTTCCTTCAATGTGTTGGCAATAGCTACCTTGACGTTGGAGGAAGGCAAATCAAGTTTTGGATGTCTGGCCCGCCCGGCATTGCGAATGCGGGTCAGAAGATCTGCGATAGGATCGGTCATTGACATAAGATTGCTCCTTGAAGCCCTACCAGCTGGACTTGATAACGCCGGGGATCTTCCCTTCGGACGCCATCTTGCGCAGGCAAATACGACACATCTTGAACTTACGATAGTAAGCGCGCGGGCGGCCGCAAAGGGGACAGCGGTTGTAGTCGCGCACTTTAAATTTACTTGGCCTACTGGCCTTGATCATCATAGATTTTTTGGCCACAACGTCCTCCGATCGTCGAAAAGCTTATTTCCTGAAAGGCATGCCCATCGCGAAGAGAAGCTGGCGCGCTTCTTCATCCGAGGGGGCCGTCGTCACGATAGTAACGTTGAGGCCTTTCACTTTAGCGATTTTATCAATATCAATTTCGGGAAAAATGATCTGCTCACGAATCCCGAGGGTGTAATTGCCCCTGCCGTCGAACGCTTTAGGCGACACGCCTTTGAAATCGCGCACGCGGGGAAGGGCAACGTTGATGAGACGATCGAGGAACTCGTAGGCTTTTTCGCGACGCAGGGTGACCATACAACCGATGGGCATGTCTTCGCGCAGTTTGAACCCGGCTATCGAGTTTTTAGCCCGGGTAATTACCGCCTTCTGCCCGGCCATGCGGGTGAGTTCCTCCACGGCCGATTCCAGGATCTTGGGGTTTTGAATGGCTTCCCCGAGTCCCATGTTGATTACCACCTTAACGACGCGGGGAACTTCCATGACGCTGCGGTACTGGAATTCCTTCATCAATTTAGGGGCAATTTCTGTACTAAACAGTTCCTTCAGCCTGGCCATGGAATGAATCTCCCTTACTTATCTACAATTTCGTTGCATTTTTTGCAGAATCGCGCCTTGCTGCCGTCGTCGAGAAGACGTTTTCCGGTGCGGCTGGGCTTGGCACAGCCAGGGCACACCAGCATAACGTTTGCCGCCTGAATGGCCGCCTCTTTTTCGACGATACCACCCTCCCCCTGCCCGGCACGTGGGCGGGTATGGCGCTTAACAACGTTAAGGTTCTCAACAATCAACCGGCCCTTCTCGGGAAAAACCCGTTGGACCTTTCCGGTTTTGCCACGATCTTTGCCTGTTGTTATCATGACCATGTCGTTTTTTCTGACATGCATTTTATTTGTTGCCATGGCTATTGCTCTCCACTTTGTTCCTGGCGGGGATTAAAGGACTTCCGGTGCCAGGGAAACGATCTTCATAAACTGCCGGGCCCGCAGTTCGCGCGCCACCGGCCCGAAAATACGCGTCCCGACAGGTTCACCGGCTGCGTTCACAACGACCGCCGAATTATTATCGAAGCGAATGTATGATCCGTCCGGGCGCCCGACTTCCTTGGCGGTACGAACGATCACGGCGCGAACAACATCACCTTTTTTAACTTTAGAATTCGGAAGAGCTTCCTTAACCGAACAAATGATGATATCGCCGATTCCGGCATATTTTCTTTTGGAGCCACCAATAACTTTAATGCAGCACAGTTTCCGGGCACCGGAATTGTCTGCCACATCAAGCATGGTCTGCATCTGAATCATGGCTCTTATCTCCTAGACGTTCGTGGTCTTTACAAGGATTTGGCGTACCGCCCAGCACTTATCTCTGGAGAGAGGGCGAGACTCGACGATCAGCACTTTGTCGCCGATTTGGCAACTGTTCTGCTCGTCGTGGGCCTTACAGGTCACCTTGCGCTTGATATATTTTTGATAAACGGGATGTTTTACCACCTGGTCCACGCGCACCACGACAGTCTTGTCCATTTTGTCGCTGACCACAACCCCGATGCGGGTTTTTCTATTTCCACGCTGCTTTGTCATAACCTGTATCGCTCCCGTTTATCCCTGTTTCTGCGCCAGAACCGTCTTGACCCGAGCGATGTCCTTCTTAACCTGAGAGATCCTGGAAGATTTCTCCAGATGCCCGGTATGAAGCTGAAATCGCAGGTTGAACAATTCCTGGCTAAGTTCGGCGTTTTTCTTCTCAAGCTCTGCAATGCCGAGCCCTCTCAAATCGCTACCCTTCATTGCCGGCCACCTCCCTGGCGAGAAACTTGGTTTTCATCGGAAGCTTATGCGCGGCAAGTCGAAAGGCCTCGCGCGCGTCTTCCTCACGCACGCCCTGCATTTCATAAAGAATCAACCCAGGGCGCACAACCGCCACCCAGGTCTCCGGAGACCCTTTACCCTTACCCATGCGGGTCTCAGCGGGCTTTTTGGTCAGCGGTTTGTGGGGGAAAACCCGTATCCAGATCTTGCCGCCACGTTTGACATACCGGGTCATCGCACGACGAGCAGCTTCGATCTGGCGGGAGGTCAACCAACCACACTCAACCGCCTGTAAACCGAAGTCGCCGAAATTGAGATCGGTCCCCCGGTCGGCCGCCCCTTTCATGCGACCTTTTTGTTGCTTTCTATATTTAACCTTCTTGGGCATTAACATGACGGCTTACTCCTGAAAAACCGATTATGATTGCTGCGCTTGCGAGAGGACTTCGCCTTTGAAGATCAAAACCTTAACACCGATGATACCGTAAGTGGTTTTGGCTTCGGCAAATCCATAATCAATATTCGCGCGCAGGGTATGCAGAGGAACGCGCCCCTCACGGTACCATTCGGTGCGGCTCATTTCCGCCCCGCCCAAACGACCGGAGCAGTTGATCTTGATGCCCTGGGCACCGAATTTGAGTGCCTGGCTAACGCTCTTTTTCATGGCTCGCCGAAAGGCGACGCGTCTTTCAAGCTGCAAAGCGACATTTTCGGCGACAAGCTGGGCGTCAATTTCAGGCTTGCGAACTTCCTGAATGTTGATGAAGACTTCCTTGTCCGTCAGCTTTCCAAGCTCTTTCTTGAGCGCTTCAACCTCAGAGCCTTTTTTGCCGATGATAATTCCGGGGCGCGCGGCAAAAATATTGATCTTAGCTTTATTGGCTGCCCGCTCAATCTCAATCTTGGAAATGCCGGCGTGATACAAGCGTTTCTTCAAGTATCCGCGCAGTTTATGATCTTCATGAACGAGATCGGCATAATTATTTTCCGCGTACCAACGCGAATCCCAGGTGCGAATAACACCCAGACGGAAGCCTACGGGATGAACTTTCTGACCCAAGCTGTCACCTCCTCTTATCGTTTATTTCAGGCCGAGTACGACCGTGATATGGCTAGTAGGTTTGCGAATGCGACTTGCACGGCCCATGGCTCGTGGCAGGAATCGTTTTAACACCGGCCCCTGGTCGACAAAAATCTCTTTAACAAAGAGCCGATCAACATCAGATGCCCCCTTCTGCTCGGCATTGGCAACGGCCGACGCGACGACCCCGGAGACGATGCCGGCAGCTTTCTGCGGGCTGAATTTCAATACATTGAACGCATCCTGCACGTTGCGGCCACGTATCAGGTCGACGACAAGGCGCGCTTTTTGCGCGGACAGTCGTGCATATCTCAATTTAGCACTGGCTTCCATGGATCTTGGCTCCTATTAAAAATTCCTACTTCTTTTTACCTTTGCCCTTTTTGTCGGCGCCGTGCCCGAAATAAGTGCGGGTGGGGGCGAATTCACCCAGTTTATGACCGACCATGTTCTCGGTAATAAACACTGGGATGAATTTTTTGCCGTTATGCACAGCAAAGGTGTGACCGACAAATTCGGGAATAACCGTCGAGCGGCGGGACCAGGTTTTGATAACCGATTTGCGGGTGGTGCCGCCCTCGAGGTCAACCTTGCGCAGGAGACACTCCTGCACGTAAGGACCTTTTTTAATTGATCTTGCCACTTGCGACTCCTATCAGGAACAGATGCAGTTATTTGCGCTTGCGAACAATGAAGCGGTCGGTGCGCTTGTTCACGCGGGTTTTGTAGCCTTTAGTAGGAACGCCCCAAGGAGTAACCGGGTGACGCCCGCCGGAGCTCTTACCCTCGCCGCCGCCGTGCGGATGATCGACGGGATTCATTGCGACACCGCGAGTCTGCGGGCGCTTCCCGAGCCAACGGTTCCGGCCGGCCTTGCCGATCTTGACGTTTTCATGGTCCGTGTTGCCGACCTGGCCGATAGTGGCACAGCATTCCTGCAAAACCAGGCGGACTTCGCCAGAAGGAAGTCGCAACTGCGCATATTTGCCTTCCTTTGCGGCAAGCATGGCATAGGTACCGGCGCTGCGCGCGAGCTGCCCACCCTTGCCGACACGAAGCTCGACGTTGTGCACCCAGGTGCCGAGCGGGATCGCACGAATGCTCATGGCGTTCCCGGGCTTAATGTCCGCATTGTCGCTGGCAACCACCTGATCGCCGACATTGATCCCCAGAGGGGCAAGAATATAGCGCTTTTCACCGTCAGCATACTGAAGCAGGGCGATGCGCGAGGAACGGTTCGGATCGTACTCGATGGACGCAACCCGAGCCGGTATCTCCTTCTTGTCACGCCGAAAGTCGATGATCCGAAACCTGCGCTTATGACCACCGCCGGTGTGGCGCTTGGTAATACGACCATGGTTGTTTCGGCCGCCGCTTTTTTTAAGCGGCGCCACAAGCGACTTTTCAGGTGTCGTCTTGGTGATGTCCTCATACGAGGACGAACTCATGTGACGCCGGCCCGGCGAGGTCGGCTTGAATTTCTTGATTGCCATTATTGCGACTCCATGAATTGAGCTAAAACCAGATTAAACGCCGAAAAAGTCGATATTGCTTCCCTCTTCGAGGGTCACATAGGCCTTTTTCCGGTTGGCTCGTTTGCCAATGACAGCACCGCGCCGCTTGACCTTTCCGGCTATCTGAACGGTATTGACGTTCTTGACTTTGACATCGAACGCCTTTTCAACCGCCTGCTTGATCTCGATCTTGTTGGCAGCCCGCTCAACCTCGAAAACCACCACCTGACCGACCTCTTTCTGCAGGCTGGTCTTTTCGGTGATCAAGGGCTTGCGGATGATCTGATGCAAAGCTTTCATATCTGCAACGCTCCTTCCAACTGCGAAACGGCGCCCTCGGTCAGAACCAGATGGCGATGTTTCATCAGATCGTAAACATTGACACCTTCGGCACGCAATACTTTGACCGAAGGAAGATTACGCGCGGAAAGCTCCACGACCGGATTCGCCTCGTCAATAACCACCAGCGCACCGTCAAGCTCAAAGCGCTTCAGCACATCCGCAAAGGCCTTGGTGCTGATTTTTTCTAGCTCGATAGCCGAGAGAACCGTCATACGCTCTTCTTTGAAGCGCGCCGAAAGCGCACAACGCAAAGCGGCCTTTTTGACCTTGCGGTTGAGCTTGAACTGATAATCACGGGGCTTAGGCCCAAACGCTGTACCGCCTCCCACAAAGTGAGGCGCACGAATCGTACCCTGCCGCGCATTACCAGTGCCCTTTTGACGATAGGGCTTTTTGCCGCCGCCGGACACTTCGCTGCGCCCCTTGGTTTTGGCAGTGCCTTGCCGCCAGGATGCACGCTGATAACGCACCATCTGGTGAATCAGGTGCTCCTTAACGTCAGCATTGAAAATATCGTCTGAAATCTCGAGATCTGAGACTTTGTTTTTATTGATGTCAAAAACCGGAACAGTTGCCATTGCCTTTCTCCCCAATCCTTCGTCGATTTATTTGGTTTTGATGCCCTGACGGATCGCCACCACGCTGTTCTTGGGACCGGGAATAGCACCTTTAATAAGAAGCAGATTCTGCTCCGGGCGAATCTCCACAATCTGCAGATTCTGGGTGGTCACCCGCTTATTGCCCATTTGACCGGCCATTTTCTTGCCTTTGAACACTCGCGACGGCCAAGCGCTGGCGCCGATGGCACCAGGCGAGCGATGAAACATGGAGCCGTGAGTCGCGCGGCCGCCGGCAAAATTCCAGCGCTTGATAACCCCCTGAAAACCCTTGCCCTTGCTGACACCGCAGACATCCACGATATCGCCAGGAGCAAAAATGTCGCAAGTGATCTGATCGCCGGGCTTGAAGTCATCGACATTTTCGACACCGACTTCACGCAGACAGCTGAAAGCGCCCTGCCCAACCTTTTTGAAGTGCCCCATCATCGGCTTGTTAACCCGTGCGGCATTCTTGGCACCGAAGCCGACCTGCAGAGCATTATAACCGTCGCTATCCACGGTCTTCTTTTGCACGACCACGCAAGGTCCAGCCTCCACAACAGTCACCGCGATGCGACGACCATCCGCCGCAAACACCTGGGTCATGCCCAGTTTTTTACCGAGAATTTCCTTGCTCATAGCATTTACCCTATTCAAGAGCCGATTTGTATTTAAAGCTTGATTTCGACATCGACGCCGGCCGAGAGGTCGAGCTTCATGAGCGCATCAACAGTCTGCTGTGTCGGCTCAAGGATATCGAGAAGTCGCTTATGGGTGCGAATCTCAAACTGCTCCCGGCTTTTTTTGTCCACGTGGGGTCCACGCAAAACACAATACTTATTAATGACCGTGGGCAGAGGGATCGGCCCGGCAACCCGCGCACCAGTCCGCTTGGCGGTGTCGACGATTTCCGATACAGAAAGATCAAGCAGTTTATGATCGTAAGCCTTAAGACGAATTCTAATTTTCTGGCTGGGCATGAGAGCGTCCTCTATTACTCAATAATGTCGCTGACGACTCCGGCGCCGACAGTGCGGCCACCTTCACGAATCGCAAAGCGCAGTTCTTTGTCCATGGCGATGGGAGTGATCAGGTTGACGNATAATGTCGCTGACGACTCCGGCGCCGACAGTGCGGCCACCTTCACGAATCGCAAAGCGCAGTTCTTTGTCCATGGCGATGGGAGTGATCAGGTTGACGTTCATGGCGATATTGTCGCCGGGCATCACCATCTCGACTCCCTCGGGCAGCTCCACAATACCGGTCACATCGGTGGTCCGGAAGTAAAACTGGGGACGATAGCCCTTGAAGAACGGCGTATGGCGCCCACCCTCTTCCTTGGTCAGAATATAGGCTTCGGCCTTGAATTTGGTGTGCGGCTTGATCGAACCGGGCTTGGCCAAAACCTGCCCACGCTCGACGTCCTCGCGCTTGACGCCGCGCAGCAGAATCCCCACATTGTCGCCGGCCTGACCCTG